>JBASRN010000338.1:0-17955 GCA_049273855.1 Blastocatellia bacterium | reverse complement strand
CTCTAGGGGATTCACCAAAGACGGGCCAAAGAACCGGCTGCGCGCCCAGGACATCCATAAGATCGTGGACATCTTCACGCGCCAGGCCGAAGTGCCGGGTTACTCGCGAATTGTGTCGGTCGCGGAGATCAGCGACCCGAAGAACGACTTCAACCTCAACCTCCCACGCTACATCGACGGCACCGAGCCGGAGGATTTGCAGGACATCGACGGCCACTTGCGGGGCGGCATTCCTGACCGCGACATTGACGCTCTAGCCCGCTACTGGCAGGTGATCCCCGCCGTGCGCCGCGCGCTGTTCAAAGAGGCCGACCGTCCCGGCTATGGCCAGTTGCAGATTTCCATCGCCGACGTGAAGCCCACCATCTTCGCCCATCCCGAGTTCACTTGTTTCAAGGAAGGCGTGAACAAGATTTTCGTAAAATGGACAGCCACAAATACGCCGCACCTCAAGGGATTCTCCCAGGACGGCCACCCGAAAGCCCTCATCGAAATGCTCTCGGAGGACATGCTTGCCACCTTCGCGAAAGCGCCGTTGCTCAACCACTACGACATCTACCAGCACCTCATGGACTACTGGGCGGAAACGATGCAGGACGATTGCTACATCGTGTCGGCCGACGGTTGGAAAGCGGGTGCTCAAGTTCGCGAGATTCTTCAGGTCAAGAACAAGGACGGAAAGCTAGTGTGGCCTGAGGCTCATGACTACAACAAGGGAAAGCGCCGCTTCAGATCGGACCTGATTCCGCGAGACCATATGATCGCCCGGTACTTTGTTGCCGAGCGGGTGGCCATCGAGGGCATCGAGACGGAACTCGCCGAGTTTGAGCAGCAACTCGACGAGCAGAAAGAGGAACAGGGCGGTGAGGGCGGTTTGCTGGAAGAAGTGGTCGATGGCGAAGGAGACAAGCGGAAGATCACGGCCAAAGCAATTAAAGCGCGTCTCAAGGAAATTGGGAAAGACCCGGACTTTGCCGATGAACGCGAGGCGCTGGAAGACTATGCAGCCTTGCTCGAAAAACAGTCCGGCACGAAGAGCCGCTTGAAACAGGCGTTGGAGGATTTGGACGACAAGCTTGCGGTCAAGTATCCCACGCTGCTTGAGGGCGAGATTAAGACGCTCGTGGTGGACGACAAATGGCTCGCCATGCTCGCCGCTGCCGTGCAGGGCGAACTCGATCGTGTCTCCCAAACCCTAACTGGCCGCATACGCCAACTCGCCGAACGCTACGCGACTCCGCTGCCGAAGGTGACCGACGAAGTGGCAGCGCTTGCCGACCGAGTGGATGAGCACCTCAAAAAGATGGGGGCCGTATGGAAATGACACCCGGCTTCAAGCGGACGGATGGGAGCACCATCCATGAGCAGTGGCAACAATTCTCTCTTCACGAGGTGTGCGAACGGATATCAGTTGGCCTTGCTACATCCGTTACGCAGCACTATCGAAAATCGGGAGTGCCAATCATTCGTAATTTGAACATAAAGGATGGCTATTTTGATGGCCGAGACCTGCTGTTCGTAACCAAGGAGTTTGCCGACGCCAATAGGCAAAAGGCAGCAAAGGCTCTTGATGTCCTGACTGTTCACACGGGCGCAAATCTAGGGGATACCTGCGTCCTACCTGCAGAGTTCGACGACTGCCATACGTTTACGACTCTCATAACAACGCCAAAGCCAAACCTCTTAACTCCTCAGTTCCTGTGCCTTCACATGAGCTCCTTCACTGGAAAGAAGGAGTTGGCGCGGTTGCAGGTCGGTGGCGGCAAAGGAAATCTCAATACCGGTCACCTGAGGAACTATCGGATTCAAGTTCCACCTCTCATTGAACAACATGCCATCGCGGTGGCATTGCACGATGTGGATGCGATACTGGGAGCGCTGGACCGGCTCATCGCCAAGAAGCGCGACCTGAAACAGGCCGCCATGGAGCAACTCCTCACCGGCCAAACCCGCCTTCCCGGCTACCACGGGGAATGGAATGTGATGCGGATTGGCGAGTTCACCGATTGCACAGCAGGCGGCACACCAAGCACATTGATCGCGTCCTATTGGGGAGGATCAATCCGATGGATGAGCTCTGGCGAAGTGAACTTAAAACTTGTTGAAGAGGTCGTTGGCCGGATTACCGAAGAGGGCTTACGCAACTCCAGCACGAAGCTGATTCCGAAGAAGTGCGTCCTGATTGGGTTGGCAGGACAGGGCAAAACCCGCGGCACTGTCGGAATGAATTTGGTCGAGCTATGCACCAATCAGTCAATCGCCGCGATCTTTCCTAGTCCCGCATTTGTGCCAGAGTTTCTGTATTACAACCTCGACGCCAGATATGACGAGCTGCGTGAGCTTTCCGCCGGCGATGGCGGGCGAGGTGGATTGAACCTCACCATTATCAAGGGCATTCCCGTTCGGTTGCCTGTTATTCCCGAACAACACTCAATTGCCGAGGTACTTTGGGACATGGACACCGAGTTGGTGGCGTTGGAGCAGCGTAGGGCAAAGACCCGCGCCCTCAAACAAGGCATGGTGCAGGAACTGCTAACCGGCAGGACGCGTCTGATATGAACGACATCGGCAAACCCGAACGTGAGACGCAGAACCGGGTGATTGCCCTGTTCCGCGACGAACTCAAATACCGTTACCTCGGCGATTGGTCTGACCGGTCGGACAACAGCAACATCGAAGAGAATGTCCTTGGCGCCTACCTGACCCGAACGGGCTATTCGCCGGACCAAATCAGCCGCGCCATCTACTTGCTCAAATCCGAAACCGAGAATCTGAACCGCAGCCTCTACGACAACAACAAGGCCGTTTATTCCAAGCTCCGCTACGGCGTGGATGTGCAGACACACGCGGGACAGCAGCACGGCAAGGTCAAGCTCATCGATTGGGACCATCCCGAAGAAAACGACTTTGCCATCGCCGAGGAGGTTACTCTGCACGGCAACCTTGAGCGGCGGCCGGACCTCGTGCTCTACGTCAACGGCATCGCCATCGGCGTCATCGAACTGAAGAACAGTTATGTCTCCATCGGCGATGGGATTCGACAGTTGCTCTCCAACCAGCAACAAGAGTTCAACGAGCCGTTTTTCTCCACGGTGCAAATTGTCATCGCTGGAAACGATTCCGAAGGACTTCGCTACGGCACCATCAAAACCGAGGATAAGTATTTCCTGAAGTGGAAGGAGGATGAGGCCGACGACTCACGATTCAAGTTCGACAAGTATCTGCTCAAGATGTGCAGCAAGGAGCGGCTCATCGAGTTGATGTACGACTTTGTGCTCTTCGACGGCGGGGTGAAGAAGTTGCCGAGGGTGCATCAGTATTTCGGAATCAAGGCGGCACAACAGCACGTCAATGCCTACAAGGGCGGCATCATCTGGCACACGCAGGGCAGCGGCAAAAGCATCGTGATGGTGCTGCTCGCCAAATGGATTCTGGAGAACAAGCCGAACGCCCGCGTGCTCATCCTCACCGACCGCGACGAACTCGACAAACAGATCGAGCGGGTTTTCAACGACGCGGGCGAATCGATTTACCGCACCAGCAGCGGGCACGACCTGATGGCGCAGCTCGGGCAGAACACGCCGCGCCTGCTCTGCTCGCTGGTCCACAAGTTCGGCAAGAAGGGCGTGGACGACTTCGACGCCTTCATCAAGGAGTTGAAGGAGAAGCCTAGTCCGGCGGTCGGCGAGTTGTTTATCTTCGTGGACGAGTGCCACCGCACCCAGAGCGGTAAGTTGCACCAAACGATGAAGGCGCTCCTACCCAGTGCCGTGTTTATCGGCTTCACAGGCACGCCTTTACTCAAGCAGGACAAACAGACCAGTCTCGAGGTCTTCGGCGACTACATCCACACCTACAAGTTCAGTGAGGGGGTCGAGGACAGGGTGATACTCGACCTCGTCTATGAGGCGCGGGATATTGAGCAGCAGCTCGGCTCGCCCGACAAGATTGACGCGTGGTTTGAAGCCAAGACGACGGGCCTGAACGACTGGCAGAAGGCCGCGTTGCGCGAGCAATGGGGAACGATGCAGAAGGTTCTTAGTTCCCGTTCGCGCATGCAGCGCGTGATGGAGGACATCGCATTTGATTTCGGCGTTAAGCCGCGTCTCAGCAGCCAGCGGGGTAATGCGATGCTCGTGGCATCAAGCATCTACGAGGCGAGCAAATACTTTGAGCTTTTTCAGAAGACCGTCTTCAAAGGCAAGTGCGCGGTGGTCACGTCCTACAATCCGCAGGCGAAAGACATCACACTCGAAGAAACCGGCGCGAACACGGAGACCGAGAAGCAATTCCTCTACAACCTCTACACCGCGCTGTTGAAGGATGTTGTCCCGAAGCCGAACAAGACCAAGACCGAAATCTACGAGGACGAGGTGAAGCAGTTATTCAAGACGCAGCCGGCGAACATGCGGCTGTTGATCGTCGTGGACAAGCTGCTTACCGGTTTTGACGCACCAGCCTGCACCTACCTTTACGTTGACAAGTCGATGCAAGACCACGGGCTGTTCCAAGCTATCTGCCGCACAAACCGGCTCGACGGTGAGGACAAAGACTTCGGTTACATCGTTGACTACAAAGACCTGTTCAAGAAACTCGTGAACGAAAAGGGCACTGGCGCGCTCCAGGTTTACACGTCCGAGTTGGATCACAGCCCTGGTGGAGCGTCGCCGGATGTGCTGATGCAGGACCGCCCGAAGAAAGGCAAGGAACGGCTGGATCAAGCGATGGAAACCCTCGCGCTGCTTTGTGAACCCGTGCAGCCTCCAAAAAGCGAGTTGGAACACATCCATTATTTCTGCGGCAACACGGAGTTCGCCGACGACCTAAAGGCGCACGAGACCCAGCGCGTCGCGCTCTACAAGTCCGCCGCGACGCTGCTGCGGGCTTACGCGAACATCGCCGACGACTTGCCGAACGCCGGTTACACCGCTGGAGAAATCTCGCAGATCAAGCAGGACCTCGACCGCTATATCAAGCTGCGCGAAATCATCCGTAAGGCCAGCGGTGAGACTATTGACCTGAAGGCTTACGAAGCCGACATGCGGCATCTGATCGACACTTACATAGAAGCCAAAGCGCCAAGGCCGATTTCAGACTTCGGCGAAATGGGGCTGCTCGACGTGCTCGTGAAGAGCGGATTGGCTGAGGCGATCAACAGTCTCCCGGACAGCATCAAGAGCAACAAGGGAGCGGTGGCGGAGACCATTGCAAACAATGTCCGCAGCAAGATCATCAAGGAGCACCTCAACGACCCTGTCTTCTATGACAAGATGTCCGTGTTGCTTCAAGAAATCATCGCTGACTTGAGAGCAAATAGGATAGATTACGAGGAGTTCCTCAAGCGCATCGCCGAAGTCGCCAAGCAAGTGCAGGCTGGTAAGTCGGACAACACGCCCAAACAACTCGACACGCCAGGGAAGCGTGCACTCTACAACAATTTGCCGCGACAGCTTGGTATACCTGCAGATGGCGGAGTCTCCGATCCGGCTGCGGACTATTCCGGCGAAATTGATCCGACCTTAGTGCTCGCCCTGAAGATCGACGAAAAGGTAAAGACCGTCCGTCCCGAAAGCTGGCGCGGCAACAAAGCACGCGAGAACATAATAAAGGCGTCACTACTCTCGCTGCTCAACAACGATCAGGCAGAGGTGGAGCGCGTATTCCTCATCATAGCCGCGCAAAGGGAATACTAATGCCGACGCAGGTCAAACTGGGTGACATTGCTGTGGACGTCGTCCAGAAGGACATCAAGAACGTCCACCTCAGCGTGCATCCTCCGACTGGCCGAGTAACCATCTCCGCCCCGGCACGGATGAGCCTCGACACGATTCGCGTCTTCGCGGTCTCAAAGCTGGCTTGGATCAAGCAGCAACAGCAAAAGCTTCGGGAGCAGGAACGGGAAACGCCCCGCGAGTATCTCGACCGCGAGAGCCATTATGTCTGGGGGAAACGCTACTTGCTCAAGGTGGTCGAAACCGATAGGCCACCCGAAGTGGAACTCAAGCACAACAAGATGCACCTGCGAGTGCGTCCGGGTGCGAGCGACGAGAAGAAGCAAACCATAGTCGAAGAATGGTATCGCGAACAACTCAAGCAGGCCGCGTCATCATTGATCGCCAAATGGGAACCTCTCGTGGGCGTAAAGGTTGAGCGGTTCTTTGTTCAAAAGATGAAAACGAAATGGGGAAGTTGCAACCCCGAATCATCGAGCATCCGGCTCAATACTGATCTAGCCAAAAAGCCGCCACAATGTCTTGAGTATATTGTCGTCCACGAAATGATCCACCTGTTGGAGGGCACTCACAACGCCCGCTTCACGGCGCTGATGGATCAGTTCATGCCGCAATGGCGGTTCTGCCGCGCTGAGTTAAACAGATTACCGGTGAGGCACGAAGATTGGGCGTATTGACTGGTCTCTTTGCTTCCTATCCACGATGTGGTACTGATTGCTCAGTAACGAATGCGTGAAATCAATTACCTTATGCCAAGTTCAACTAGAGTAACAGAGCCGACAGAGATCGATGAACTCGCACGAGCTTGGGAGGAAAGCCCCGAGATTATCCGGTCTTTCATTGAGATTCGACCACAGTACGAGCAGTTATGTAGTGAGGTCGCCTATATCGTGCGAAAGCGTATGAAGGACAGCGGGATTGAGTATTCCGCTATTACTGAAAGAGCCAAAACCCTCAAAAGCTTCAGTGAGAAGCTGACCAGAAAACATTACGATAACCCTATACAGGATGTAACCGACCTGGCGGGAGTAAGGGTAGTTTACCTTTACAAGAGTCAACGCGGATTGATTGAAAAGATAATCGAATCTGAGTTTGAAGTCATTGAGAAGGTAAGCAAGGTAGAGGAAGTGGACGCTGACCATTTCGGCTATGGTGCGCTTCATTATCTGGTTAGCCTCGGACGGAAATCGTCGGGTGCTAGATATGAAGATCTAAAGGGGCTCGTCTGCGAGATACAGATCAGAACTGTGCTTCAGGATGCTTGGGCGATTGTCGATCACCACCTCAGCTATAAACAGGAGTCCGACGTCCCAAAACCGCTGAAGAGAAAACTCAATTCGCTGTCAGGCCTCTTTGAGACTGCCGATGATCAGTTTGATCGTATTCGCGAGGAACGGGAGGACTACAAGAAGGAAGTCAAAGATAAGCGCAGTAGTAAGGTTGGCTTCCTCGACCAAGATACCAACCTAGATACCTTTACTGAATTTCTTAAGTGGAAGTTTCCCAACAACCCAAGAGTAGCAAGCAATGAGGCGCAACTGTCATACATACTCTCGCGAGCAATCCAATTCGGGTACGGAACGCTTTCAGCTCTTGATCAGTTACTGACGCGCACTAGCAAGGCTAGGACAGCCATTAGCAAGGTAAAACGAACCCCGTATTCCGCAAGTGAGGTCCGGCGGGCTTTGGCTTTGGAACACCCCCAATATCGAGATACCGTCAACTGGAATCCGCTACTCCTTGAACTTTTTGGGAAGTATGCGAATCTGGTTTCAGAATAGTAAGTGTATGAACACGGACAGGCAAGCCGGGCCGAACTCACGAATCGTCACCGGCCCGTACGCCGGAGGGCACTGCTATATCACGCCAGCCTTGGCCCGCAAGCAGTCAGGCAGCCTTTCGTGGTGGTTCGCTGCGATGTCGCCTCCTGCGGCGAGTTCGACAAGTCAGCTTCGAGCGCCTTGACCATCAACAAATGCCTTGAGTCGGTCAAGCATTTGGTCGAACAGTGCGATTGGTTTTTCATTATTGCTCATCACCCAGCCGTATTTTCGTTGGTCTTCATCTTTGCCCGGCCAGAACCAGTAGGGAGGCTCTGCGCTATCGGTTAGCTTGTCAAACTCCTTACCCAAAGAGTCGGCGGCGCTGTCCTGGTCGTAAAGCTCAGACCAATGCGCTCCGTAGTGGTCCGCTTCGAGGCTGTACCACGCTTTCTCCACTTTCAACAACCGCGTCTTCAAAGTCATCTCTTCTCGCTTGCTTGAAGAGCCGATTCAAGGTTGCTCAATCGTTGTTCGACATTAGCAAACTCGCTAAGCCTCACCGTGTGATCCAGAATGCTACGGGCGGCAGACAGGCGCACCGACTCGGAGTCGGCATTCAACAACTCGCGCAATACTGCCGCCGCGTGCGTAGAGGCATCGCCGAGCTTGCCGACCGCTTGCCGCACGATCTCCGACCAAGCCTCATTTACCTTCAGGCGAAAGCCTGGATCGCTCCAGCGCCTATGCGCGGTCCGCTCGCTCACTCCCGCGAGAGCCGCCGCCTCGCGCACCGAAGAGCCACCCGCTAAGCTCGTTATCAGTATCGCTTCCGAATGTCTGCCATTATGCGCCATTCTGTGCCAGTCATCGCTCCTTCGCTGTTGTCCACAACTCCAAGCTAAACACAGGTGGTGGGTGGACACATCTGTCCACTCAGGGTATGGACATGGAAGGGGGGTTGAGTGAACGCATATACCCCTCAGCATGTGCCCTAAGAGACGCCAAGTTCGTCTCGGTCACTCTCCCGCCAATGTGAAACATCCTGGGCAGGTGCTCGTCTCTCCTCGATTGATTTGCGAAGCATCGCCATTAGGTGGTCGATGTCGGGATAACCTCTCTCCTCGGCCATCATGTCGAGGCAGTACACCGAGTTAGTCACGGCTGATTTCAGCCGCCTGTTGAACTCTGATAGGTCGTCACGACGTGGGCGAAAGAAACGGTCGCGTGCTGTAGAGCGACCGATGAGTTGATTTGCAGCCATCCGAGAGCCCTCCTGGAGTTCTTTCTTGAGTGGTCGGCAAGAAATCTTAGCTAGTGTGTGCGCTTGGTGAAGAAGCTCGACTGCGGCGGCCAGCAATGGCAGCCTGTACCGCGTTGCATGATTGTTGCCATTCTTATCTTTACCTCCAGACTGGCACTCGATCAGCAAATAGCCGCTCTCATCCTGCCAGTCTTTCAGTCGCTTACGATGTCGCTGAACACGCTTGCTCACGCTGGCAGGGTGCGCCGGGTCAGAGTCGGCACCAATCATCCGCTGACCTACTGCCAAGTCCGGAGCGTCAAACCAGTGGACGGATTCTCCATTGCTCACTCCGATAACGGCGTCGATAAGACAACGGCATTCGTTCGGACATCCCGCGCGCGAAAGAATAAAGCTAACAGCATCTGTAGTGTCACTGATTGTTCTAGGCCCCATATCGCCAACGGAGGAATCGGTCCGGCTGTTGAGATGCGTGGCCTTCGCCTTTGCTAGAGTTCGGGTTACATAGTCATCGCTGTCAAGGTGTGGTCGGTTGAGTCCGCTCTTGCGCCAGAGCCTCAGAATCTGATTGTCGCTGTCGGAGTAGTTGACTAAGAACTGCAAGAGTGCCAAGTCGGCTTCGCTTAATGAAGGATACCCTTTCCAGTCGCCCGACCAGAGCAGCCCGAATTTCGCGCCGTTCTTAGCCCTGCTCGCCTTGTCAACTAGTTCGGCGTCGAGGATCTCTTGATAGAGAGATTCTAAAACAGGCTGAATGTCCGCTAGATCACTCGTTCTGCCTGGCACTTGGTCACCCGTTACGGTGAAAAAGCGCGCGCTGTCGTAAACCTCAATTGATTTTCCGTCAACGTCGCGGTTTTTGCCGGGCCCTGGTAGCTTTCCCCATCCGAAACCCTTCTCTCCCGTCCGCGAGGGCGAAAACTCAAAATAAGTACGGGCGTGGTTGATGATGCTACTAGCCCACGGCTTTATCTCAAGTGTGTTGGAGTTCACGCAGTTGTCGAGATCAATACCGGCCAACCCGGCACCAAGGACAATCCCGGTCCCGTCGTACTGAAGCCGCACCGCATTGGCTTCTTCAAAGGTGCTCCACGTCGAGCTGTCAGTGGTGTCTGCCGGTCGGCGGCTCCTCGCGCTAAACGGAACCTTTGAGCGCTTGCCATTGGGTCGCGGCCTACCGTAGCGCCAAGCATACCCAACGATCTCGTTCCTGCAAACCTGCTGGGACTGCCATTTCGTTTCCTCCGGTCTCAACTCAGACGTGTTTCGGTACGTAGTGACACCTCTATCCCTTCAACCACGAACGGCGCGCGAGTGATCAACAGAACGATTCCGCCCGGTACCCTGTTCGCAGCTTTGAAGAAACTCATCAATGTGTCGTTGAAGGAAACCGACGCGGTCGCCAATCTTCAAGTGCGGCAAGCCAGCTTTTCTCAACCGCCAACATTTGGTTCGTGAAATACGAACCACCGCACAAAACTCCTGCTCAGTAAACACAACCGGTTCGTGCATCTCAAGCTCCCCTTGATTAATTTGTAGAAATCTCGCGGAAACTCACGGGCGGGCTTGCGACCGTGGGAACCGCGACGCAACAATTCTATACTTTAGGGTTAGGTAGTTCAAGTACATAATGAAAATCCGCCGAACGATTTCGAAAGCGTCCAATAAGGGTCAACGCATCATTTCAGGGCTGCAGGTCTACCTATGCCTAGTTGTAAGAAGCTCTGCTGCCATTGAACCCGAAACTCGCCTCATTCGCTAAATCATCGAGACATTTTCGATTGGCGACTTTGGTTCACTGAAGGCGGCGGTAGACCCATTCTAACGAAGGGCGCAGTATTCCCTGGAGGCCTGACTTGGTGCACAACCGGGACCCCCTGTCGCTATTCCGATCTTATGGACGACTGCCGGTTTGAGCACTTTATTTCGATAATCGCTCAATAATGTCAGCATCGAACGACACCTATTCTGCGTCTTGTATTACGGGGCACGACCGTAAGCCGCAACGCGAGTTGTAAGAAAGTTCCCAATCGAGGGTCTGTGAGGTTGCATTCCACGAGAGTTTGGGGTAAACGGTAGTGCTCGTCTTTCTAGAAATGATCGACTGAGTGTTTCTCACCCAACTAAAGAAGGGCTTCGCTCGGGATGCTCGTGTTATCGATCATAGCTAGTCAGTAAACGACGGGTTTCGGCTACATTGGTTTCTCGGCGAACTCGGTTTCAAATTTGATGTCGTGACGTTCGTAAGGTCGCGTACGCTTCATCGGCATTCTAACAAGGTGGAGAACGTGTGGGATGAGGTTAGCTACTTTTGTACATGTGTCAGATTTGCACTTTGGTCGCGTTGGTGCTGTAGGCTTTGATGCTCGCGCGCCCAGGCTCTGGGCGAAGTGGCAACATTTCGATGGCCTTCTAGGCCATTCCTATCGATCATTGGTCCGGCTAAAGGAGTTCATAGCGGATATTAGTAAGACGGATGTTTCCGAACTAATAGTCACCGGTGACCTAACGACAATGGGGGCCGATGACGAGTTTCAAATTGCAGATGATTACTTAGCCCGACAGTTGCAGCCGCCGAACGGTAACAACTTGGGGTTAGGGGTGCAAGATTGGCAAAACATGGCGGTTCCTGGCAATCATGACCACTGGCCTGGCCATCCAGTAATATTCGGCATTCCTACACGCAGTCTGCAGACGTTCTTTCCGGGCCTTCCGCGGTTCACGGACCCGCCACTCAACCTTCGGAACAACTATGAGTTGCGTTTCGTTTGGATAGACACGGACGCGGATGTGAATCCATTTGGGCCAAACAGGTTTAGAGCAAGAGGATCCTTTAGGACGCAATTGAGCACTCTCTCTGGTCAGTTGCCGGTTCCGACGGAGCGCGAAATCAGAGTTCTCGGTCTGCATCATTCTCCGATACATGTGGGCTTCCTTTTGGAGATCGATGATGCCTCTAAACGAGCGCTCAACGACTTCATAGTTGAACACCAGATCAAAGTACTCCTGTGTGGCCACATTCACATGCCCCCGCGTGTTCAGTCATCGAGAGCCATAAATCTTCAGCGAAGGACTGAATTTTTGGAAGCTAGGTGTGGGACAACGTCCCAGATAGCGACGCTTCCCTATGGGTGGAAGACGGTTCTGGGACGGAGACCGGTGCGCCCAAAACGCTGGCCAAATAGCCTATTGGTCCATCGCTTGGACGAACGCCAGAATAAAGTCTTCTGGGATGTTGATGTGTACCTTGAGTACCCGACCTCCTTCATGAAACCAAAGAATCTGCCAGATGGCCAGCCCTCGAGCTACAGTTTTCAGGTGTGGCCTTAATTCGTCAAGCAGCGATGGCTCAATGGTTTACACGGCTGGAATGGCTCGCTAGGCCTCGGAGTTGAGTGGATGGGGCATCTAATTTACACTTATTGTAAAATGAGAGCAGGGGGTGTTTCTTGAGGAAGCTGGTTCTATCGAAAATTGGCCAATACAGTTTTTTTCTCGGCCAGTGGTACCGAATTCCTCAAATACCATGCAGGGACGAGAGTTTCGGCTCATTGCCGCCGGTCCTGTGTTGATGTTAAGTCGGGGCGGCGGGCTTCCAGGGCACTCTCGGTCTGGACAGGTTCAGCAGAGATTCCCCCGTGTAGCTGGCGGCCCCCAAGAAGGAAAGAGGGGTTCGATGTTTAGCGTACCGACACTGGAGGCTGCCTACGGAGAACTCCGGCCTTCGCTTGTTCGTGTGCTTGCGAGGTTGGCTAGACAGGGGTTTGTAGTTTCACCGGTAGACAGTCTGGATCTGATTCACGATTTCTTCACAGAAGCCTGGCTAGGGCTAGCCCATAGATACGATTCGTCGAGAGGTAGTTTTCAGAAGTACGCTTGTAACGCATTTGTGCATTTTGCGCGCCCCCGTATCATCGAATTGCGACGCGTTCAGGGAATACTCGTTGACCCCCTTCTGATCGCTGATCAGGAAGATGAACATATTCAGGCACAAGCTCTAATTGCATCTGCTCACGATATTAAGATTGTGATGCGAGCGTTGGGCGAATTGCCGCCGCTCGAGCACGTTCTATTGATCCGTTACTTCTGCTCTGAGAAACCGTCGCAACGCCAGATAGCCACGAGATTCGAAATATCGCGTTATCGAGTGAAGGTGCATCTCGCTACAGGGCTGGGGCGCCTCGTAGCCTCGCTTGATAAGCCTCAGGAAATGGGCGAGATGGAGTGGAAGGTGGCTCGCGCCTTGTGGAGAGACTGGAGAACCGAGGGTGAGGCTGCTCGGCTCCTTGGAATGACGGAATACCAAGTCAAACAATGTAACACCCGAAACCTTCAGTTTGTTTCGAGTGCCCTCACGGGCCCTGAGCCTTCGAGAATAAGGAGAACGTACATGAGTGCTCAAACAGAGCCTTTCCCATCGGATTTATTAAGACAAGCCTTGGAGTCTCCCGGCGACGAAGACTTGTTACGCGAGTTGCGGGTTAACGCCGATGCAGTGCTGGATGCAATCGAAGCGAGCCGCCCCACGCTAGATTTCGATGAAATGCAAGCGATGTATATAAGTCCCACTTGGCTAGCCCAAGTGTATGAGGCTCTTTCTCCGTCCGTGGCGGAGGAAGCGATCGATGAGAGCTGGTTCAATGCAACAGATCACGAGGAGGGAAGAATTGGATCTGCATACTCTGAAGCCTTACTGGCAGGATTACCGCCGGAGATACGAAACCTAAACGAGCGGCTAGCAGCCCAAAAAGGGGAGCCGTTGGACTGGGAGGAGATTGCTGAGCTTCTGCAATCACCATCCGTGACTGCTGGGGGCGATGAGGCAGAACGCATCGCTCGGCACGGTGTAACACCTTTGACCATTTTCTATGCGACCGAAGCTGTGTCGTTGCTACTGAAGCGATCGTTAGACGCTCATGTGTTAGCAAACGGAGTATATTTATCCAACGCCAATGGCCAGCGGATTGGTCGTCCCGAGCGCACCACCGATCCTAAGGTTATTGAGGACGAAATCACCAAGGTTGCCGAGTGCACACCAGAGGTAGCCAGTGTCCTCTATCGCTGGTTGCTATCAGTTCTTCAATACAAACACTACCTACTTCGGGGGTTTCGAGCTGAGACTGAAGTGGACGGGGTGATTCTAAAAGAGGCTCCAGAGCCTTACGTAAACCTATTTGAAAGGTGGGCTCTCTAAACTAGGCGCGTCCCGCTCGGGTAAGGGTGAAGAACCGGGACGTTCACCTCAATTGACCAAATAAGATTCTCTCGAGTTTTCGGACGCAGCCTGTTGCATCGACGGAAGGACGTGTGAGTACGTGTCAAGAGTGAGTGTGATGCTTGCGTGGCCTAAGCGCTCGCTGACTACTTTTGGGTTTTCGTTGGCCGAGAGTAGAAGGGTGGCGCACGAGTGGCGCAGATCGTAGAGCCTAATTGATTTTGGCAGGCCCGCGCGTTTCAAGATCGGTCTGTAGTGCCGGCGAAAGAGATTCTGCGGCATAAGCGGACCGCCTTCGCTGGTCGCAAAGACTAGGTCTTGAGAAGCATAGGCAGGGCCAGCTTGAAGGCGTTCTTCGGCTTGCTCGCGTTTGTGGCGCGCTAGAGCCTGAACCAGAGAGAAGGGAAGCGGCATACTCCGGCGGCTGCGCGAAGTCTTAGACTCGCCAAAGCACCAGCCGCCGCCCTTACGATTCCAACACAGAGTCCGCTGCACGGTTGCAACGCCTTCGCGGAGGTTGATGTCCTTCCACTACAAACCAAGGTATTCTTCCGGACGCATCCCGGTCGCGAGAGCAAACTTGAACAGGACGCCCCATCGATCTTGCTCGGACGCCGCGACAAAACGAGCGGCTTCCTCCGGCGACAGGGCGGACATTTCCTTCCTGACTTGCTTCGGCAGTTCGACCAAAGCAGCCGGATTCCTTGGAAGCAGCCCCCACTTGACTGCCTGCTTCAAGGCCGACGTAAGGACAGCGTGAGCGTATCGGACGGTTCTCGCTGATAATGGGCGGGTTTCGATTCGGCTCTCCAGTATTTCCTTGCCCGAGTCTTTGATAGCTTTTCGCATCTCCTTCAGCAGCGCGGCAGCTTCAGCCTCGTCCTTGGCGCGCTTCTGCTTGCGCTTTGGATTCGAGGCGTCTCCGTATTCAACCATCGCGTACCAACTACCTCCCTTTGTTTGCATAGTCGAATAGAGAGATTGAATATCCAGCGGTCGAAGCTCCGAAAGCTTCTTTCGGCCCTGAAAATCCGCGTGTCGGCGGTTCAACTCCGTCCCTGGCCACCAAATAAATCAATAAGTTAATGGGCTAAGCAAGCCCTAGTTACAATTAGGGACACCTTGGCGGACACATTCATTGATTCGAGGTAGGGCTTCTATGGCGGCGTATTAGGCGACTCATTACAAAAGAGCGTTCTGTAATCAGTTCGGCGCTCGTGTGCGGATCGGCGGTTACGCCTCGAACAGTGCAAACACCTCGCTCTCCGCAGCTCCGAAGTAACCGCTAGTTAGACCGCCGTTCTACCGCTAGTTAGACCGCCGTTCTACCGCTTCCGGCAGTAGCAGTAGATAAAGTGCTGGTCGGTCCCGAATGGCGTGTGATGAGATTCAGTTGTGGAATCAACTAACTCGAAATCGTTGCCAAACTCGTCATGCATGGTTTCAGGGCTATACCGCACGACCTCAAGCCCACTGCATCGCTCGGGCCCTCCTGGCCCAAAAGAAGCCACGATAATATGCCCGCCGGTCTTGACGCTGCGCTTTGCCGCTTGCACGTAGCGATGCCGATCGTCCCCTCGCGTGAGAAAGTGAAAGACCGCTCGATCATGCCACACGTCGTAGAAGTTGGGTGGCAGATCCACCCGGGTGATGTCGGCTTCTACCCAGGTGACGGTCGAGCCAAGGGAACCAAGGCGGTCTTGCGCACACCATAATGCCGAGCCTGATATATCAAGGACAGTGACGTTCTCAAAGCCGGCTGCAAGAAGATCATCGACCAACGTTGAGCTACCCCCACCGACGTCAATAATCTGTGCTGACTTCTCAACCCCGGTTTCTCGTATGAAGCGAATCGATAGTTCTGCGTGCTCCTGATACCAGCTTACCTGCTTTGCTTGCTTGGTGCGGTAGATATTCTCCCAGTGCGTTTTGTCCGCCATGGTTGATCTCCTCCCTCGATAACAAGGATACGCCGCAGAGAACCCGCGCCGGAAGGCGGTCTAAGGTACAAGGCTCTTTGCGTGGTGTCGCCGCTGCCGAGCCTTGGAATGCCGAGCATTGGAATCCTGTCGACCGACTCTTCGGTTCAACCACTTCAACAGAGTCTCCATTGTCCTGCTGTAGAACTCTGCGCGTCTTGAACCCGCGGTGGCAAAGGTGGTAGAAGTCCCGCGGACTCGCTGTGAGCCTGGCCTCGTCAGGTATATGCGGAATCCGCAGAGCGGTTTCTCGGCGCGGTCCACGCGCTCGCGAGCGACAGGCGCTCGTCGCCATACATCTACTTGGCGTCGAGATCTTCCGCGCTCGACGCATAACCCCGCCCTGCAGCCGAGTGCCTGGCTGGGAAGGAGCAACGACCATGTTCCCTCAGTTGCGGTTCACTCTTGCGTTTTCCCTCCTGATGGCCTCGATATGTGCCCCGCCTTCGGCAGCCCAAACGCCTGCCAACGGCCAATTGGAGACCATTGCCATCCGGGTGGGCGAGGGTACGGACCTCGGCTTCGACCTTTCTTCGGACGGGCGGTCCATCGTGTTCGACCTGCTGGGGCAGCTCTGGCTGGTTCCGGCGCAGGGTGGTAAAGCCCGCCCGATCACCGACGCGGTGCGCGATACGGCCGAAGACCTGGATCCCTCCTTCGCGCCGGATGGCCGCCGCGTGGTGTTTCGCGGTGAGCGGAATGGGCGCACGGGCTTGTGGCTGCTGAGCCTCGATTCCGGCGGCCCCCGTCAGCTGACCCAGCTGTCCGATCCCGATGGGTACGACGGGAACGCCGCATGGTCGTCGGATGGTCGTGTCATCGCGTTCGTGCGCGCCGTGCCGCCGGCTTCAGCCGGCAGCCGGTGGCGCAGCGCCATCATGTTGCTCGATGTGGCCTCCGGGACTATGCGCGAGCTTTCGATCGCGGGTATCCCGAATCCAGAGGTGCGCGACCCGGTCTGGGTGCGAGGTGCGAGAGAGATCGCGTTCGTGGCGCGCAACGCGCAGACCGATCGGGGTGGCCGGGTCTGGATCGTCGCTGCCGCCGGTGGCCAGGCGAGTCCCGTCACGGAAGACTCCCTGCAGGCGCTAGCTCCCACTTTTACCGCGGACGGCCGGCTCATGGCGTATTTCGCCTCCGACTCGGCCGGCCGGATGCAGGTGTGGGTGCAGGAGATCGCCGGCGGGGGCGCCGCCGCCGGCTCACCAATCCGGGTGACGAACCACGTCGACGTCACACCGACCCGGATCCGCTGGGTCCCGGACGGCAGCGCGTTGTTGTATTCAGCCGACGGCCGCTTGTGGAAGGTCGCCGCGTCCGGCGGCCGACCCAGGGAAATCCGGTTCACCGCCGAACTCTCACTCAGCCGTTCGCGGCGCGCGCTCCCGCCCGCCCGGTTTCCTGAACCCGGTCACCAGGAGCCTGCGAGGGGTTTCATGGGACTGGCCCTCTCGCCGGACGGACGCCGAATTGGGGTGCTCGCGCTCGGCAAGCTGTGGATCATCCCGGTGGGCGGGAGTCCACGCGCGGTTGCGGACGTTCCGTTTGAAGCGACTTCACTCGCGTGGTCGTCGGATGGCGGCGAGGTCGCCTGGTCCGCCGGGGTGGCGCACCAGGAGGATCTGTTCGCGACCGATCTGACGACGGGCGCTACCCGGCGGGTCACCGCGTTGCCCGGTCGCGAGGCATACCCCGCGTATTCTCCCGATGGCCGCCATCTCGCGTTCGTGCACGGGCAGGATGATGACGGAGTGCTGCGGGTGGTGGAGGCCCGCGCCAGTAACGTGGCGGATACCGCACAGACCCGGAACCTGGGATCAATCGGTTTGAACTGGACTAGCCCGCCGCAATGGAGTCCGGAGTCGGACGGGCTGCTGGTATCCGGTGAGGCCAATCTGAACCAGCCCGGGCGCGCGACCTTTGTCCCGCTATCGGGCCAGCGGCAAGCAGTGACGCGCTTCCCCGATGCGCCAATCTTTCTGCAGTGGACACTGCAGCACACGAT
>JBASRN010000063.1:0-4652 GCA_049273855.1 Blastocatellia bacterium | reverse complement strand
CGCCGGCGGCGGCGCGATTATTTTTGGCGTAAGCGATCAGCGGCGGGTTGAAGGACTTGACGATCCCGAACAAGTCGAGGATCAGCTTATCGACATCTGCCGCAACCTGATCAAGCCGCCGGTCTTCCCCCGAATCGACAAAGTCTCGTACGACAACGGCACGCGCATTGTCGTCCTACAGGTCGACGATCGCCGCGCGCCGCATCGGACGCCCGATAATCGCTACTTCCTCCGCATCGGCTCGACCAAACGTGAAGCTGACGGTGACGAGATCGCTGCACTGTTCGGGCGCTCGCGGGCCGCTTCGTTTGAAGACCTGCCGCTGGTGACCGCCGGAGTCGAAGACTTTGACGAAGCGCTGGTGTGGAGCTATGTGCGCGATCTGGAAGGCGATACCTTCCGCGAGCCGGCGAACTTCCCTTCAGCGGCTGAGTTGCGCGATCTGCGCCTGGCAGCCGATCATGGCGCGTCCGTTGCCCCGACGCTTGCCGGGTTTCTTCTATTCGGTCGAGGTCCGGTAGTCGAGCAGATAATTCCGCAAAGCCAGATCGCACTCACCCGGTTTTCGGGCACGAACACCGAGTCGCCTGTGGTCGAGCGAGTAGAAGTCTTGGGGAATCTGACTCGGCTCTTCGATGGAGCGCTTCGGTTTCTGAATCGATACGTCGACCTGTGGGATTCGCGGCCTCCCCGCACGCATTCAAACAACGGCGGGGCTGAACCCGTTCGGGCGCGCTCGAACTATCCGCGCAACTCGGTAATCGAAGCGCTCACAAATCTAATAGTCCATCGCGACTACTCGATCGTCGGATCACCGTCCCGAGCGCTGATATTCGACGACCGAGTCGAGTTTATTAATCCAAGCCGAACGGCCGGGACGCGAAAGTCCGTCGAGTACGGCGCGATGCTTCCACCAAATCCCAGGATTCACCACGTGTTCACCAGCACCGCATACGGCATCGAACGCGCCCATCGAGGCATCCCCGCTCTCCGTCGGGAGCATCGCGCGTTCACGCGCCGCGAACCGCGCATCTCGCTGCTGGGTGACGAATTTCGCCTCGAAATCTACGGCGTTTGATTCGAGTGGTGAGAGTCGTTTACCATCGGATTGCCGCGGCTCGGCTATTCGAATGCGTTTGCTCGCTTTCCCATTGCTGCTCTTGGCGCTCGCTTCCTGCGGAAGGGGTAAAGGTGTTGAAAGCTCCAACTCCGCCCAGTCTTCCGCAGTCCAGCCGAGCGAATCGTCGTCGCGGAGGCAGTGTGTCAACCTGAACACGGCCACCGCCGAAGAGTTTGAACGGCTGCCGGGAATCGGAGAGGTGATGGCTCGCAAGATCGTCGAGTACCGCGAACAAAATGGTCCGTTTCGCCGTCCCGAGGAGATCATCATCATCGACGGCTTCAGCGAACGAAAGTACCGCGCTATCGCGGACGCGGTTTGCGTGACCTGACCCATCGCTTCCCTTGTTGCCCGGGCAAGTGTTGTGTACTGGCGGGCCTGGCGTCACAAACGAAACCGGCGAATTGTCGTTTGCAATCCCGTCCTGTAGATTAAGTATTCCTCCCAAAGAATGCGTCATTGATGAGCGAAGAGCTTCCAATACTTATCGAGGTTCGGA
Organism: Blastocatellia bacterium; assembly: GCA_049273855.1. Taxonomy (GTDB): domain Bacteria; phylum Acidobacteriota; class Blastocatellia; order UBA7656; family UBA7656; genus Onstottus_B. The sequence continues at coordinate 3,033 of JBASRN010000063.1, read as the reverse complement.
GAGGCGCGATAGTTGAATCGCGCCACCGAGGCGTCATCATAGCCGTCGAGCCGGACGGATCTGTCTCGGCGCAGCTTGGCGATAGCGATCTCCTCACCTCGACGCGCTCGACGATCAAGCCCTTTCAGGCGATCCCGTTTATCACGAGCGGAGCTGCCGATCACTTTGGCATTAGCGAGCGCGAACTCGCCCTTGTATGCGCATCGCACGAAGGCGAAGCCTTTCACGTCGAAAGAGTGGCTGGAATGCTCGCGCGAGCTGGACTGGATGAATCGGCGCTGCGTTGCGGGGCTCAAGCGCCCTACAACGCCGACGCCGCCAGGGAGCTTGAGAAAGAAGGCCGCCCGTTCACGCAGATTCATAACAACTGTTCGGGCAAGCACACCGGGATGCTTCTTACCGCTGCGCATCGCAGCCTTCCGCTCGACGACTACTACAAACCCGAGCACCCGATTCAGCGCGAGGTTGTCTCTGTGTTGACTCGAATGGCCGGTCTCGACGGCGAGCTTCCGACCGCGATTGATGGGTGCAGCGCTCCGACGTTTGGAGTGCCGCTTCGATCGCTGGCGCTCGCGTTCGCAAGACTGGTTAATCCGCAAGCGGCTTCGCTCGACCACGAGATCGCCGAAGCGTCAACGCGGATCGTTCGCGCGATGATCGCGCACCCCGAAATGGTCGGCGGAACAAAGCGGTTCGACTCCGATCTGCTCCGAGCCGCGCGAGGCAAGCTCGCGTGCAAGATCGGCGCTGAAGCCGTGTACGGCATCGGGGTTCTTCCGTCCGAAAGTCATCCGCGAGGTCTCGGCATCTCCCTCAAGATTGAAGACGGTGCTTACAGGGGCCTTGGTCCGGCGGTGATCGAGACGCTTGCGCAGCTCGACGTCCTTACCGAATCCGAACGAGCCGAGCTCGCGGCCTATCACCGCCCCTCGGTTGATAATCGTAGCGGCGTCACGGTGGGCGAAGTGCGAGCGACATTTCGATTGACTTAAGATGCGGCGCTGACCTCAAACGCTATGAACGAAGCAATCAGATCCCTCTTTCCGATAACGGAAAACTACATCTACATGAACCACGCGGCGGTCTCGCCGCTGTCAACCCGAGCGCGCGACGCAATGGCCGCCATAACGGATGATGTGGCGCGCCACGGAACGGCGCATTACGAAAACTGGTATCTCACCTATGAACAAGCACGAGGTTCAGCGGCCAGGCTTGTTAACGCGCGACCGCACGAGATCGCATTCATGCAAAACACATCCGCTGCGATCTCTTGCGTGGCAAATGGACTCGATCTTCGTGCAGGCGACAACATCGTCAGCAGCGATGTAGAGTTCCCCGCGAACATCTATCCCTGGATGCGTTTGGCTGAGGAGCGAGGCGTGAAGATGAAGCTCGCTCCCGAGCGCGATGGCCGCATCGATCCCGGCGAGCTCCTTTCGCTCGTAGACGAGCGCACCCGTGTAGTCACGATCAGTTGGGTCCAGTTCGCGAGCGGCTTCCGTTCCGACCTCGCGCACATTGGCAAGTTCTGCAGAGCACGCGGCGTATTCTTCATGGTCGATGCGATCCAGGGACTCGGCGCGTTGGCGCTGGATGTCGAGCGCGATTTCGTCGACGCCTTCGCTGCCGACGCTCACAAGTACTTGCTTGGTCCCGAAGGCGCAACGCTGCTTTATGTCTCGGACCGGGTGATCGATCGTGTCAAGCCAACGGTGGTCGGTTGGACTTCGGTGAAGGATTACGATCGGTTCTCTCACGGCGCTTTCGAGTACAAGCTGGACTATCGTGATGGCGCGTTGCGCTTCGAATGCGGCTCGTTGAACACGGTTGGCGTCTACGGGCTGGGAGCCGCTCTCGATCTGCTTCACGAGGTTGGTCCCTCGAAGATAGAAGAATACGTGCTGGGCTTGAGCGATTATCTTGCCGGGCGGCTTTTGGGCAGGGGCTACGAAGTGTTCGGCCAACGCATCCCCGGTGAGACATCGGCGATCGTAACCTGTACACACCGGAAGCACTCGCCGGGAAATCTGTATCGTCTGCTGCGATCCAAGAACATCATTACCGCCCCGCGAATGAAACGCCTGAGAATTGCGCCGCACTTCTACAACACTCGTAAAGAGGTGGACGCGTTGATCGATGCACTTCCCGAATAGTCACTCGCCACGCCTGCGGCACTCTTTACCCGGGTTGCCCCTCGGCCATGGGCAGTTGAATTCTCCCGGCGCGCGTACTATATTCTCAAATCAGCGTTGCGACCGATTGGCAAACCAACGGAACCACCTGTAATACGTCAGAAAGAGAGGACCCCAAAAAATGGCTATTAGATTAGGAGACACCGCCCCTGACTTTACGGCGGAGACCACTGAGGGAAGCGTCAACTTCCATGAATGGATCGGCGACAAGTGGGCTGTGCTGTTTTCGCACCCGAAGGACTTTACGCCGGTGTGTACAACCGAGCTGGGCGAAGCCGCCCGTCTCAAGCCCGAGTTCGAAAAACGAAACTGCAAGATAATCGGATTGAGCGTCGACCCCGCCGACTCGCACAAGAAGTGGGCAAACGACATTGAAGAAACCCAAGGCCAGAAGCTCAACTTCCCGGTTATCGCCGACGGCGATCGAAAGGTTTCCAGCCTCTACGATATGATCCACCCCAATGCCAGCGAAACCTTCACCGTGCGATCGGTCTACGTCATCGGCCCGGACAAGAAAGTAAAGCTTATGATCACCTACCCGGCCAGCACCGGGCGGAACTTCGATGAGATCCTCCGGGTGATTGACTCGTTGCAGCTCACCGCGAACTACAGCGTGGCGACGCCTGTCAACTGGAAGGACGGCGACGACGTCATTATCGTTCCAACCGTGAGCGACGAGGACGCCAGGACGAAGTTCCCCGGCGGATGGAAAACGCTGAAGCCTTACTTGCGGATCGTGCCGCAGCCAAACAAGGAAAAAGCGGCAAAAAGCAGCTAGGACAGACTATCGGCATGCCGCTGCGACGGCAGTTGGAGAAGTCGCGCGGGATTGCCGCACCGG
>JBASRN010000057.1:0-33348 GCA_049273855.1 Blastocatellia bacterium | reverse complement strand
ATGCAGCAGAGCGGCAAGTAAGACAACAACGCCGCGACGTTGTAGTCCAGGTTCAACACCTTCGTCTTGCCTGCAGGCGACTTTGGTGGCGGATAACCACCTTCCTGGTTGTATCCATACGGCGGCTGAGTGCTCATGTATTCCTCCTGGATCAACCCCGGCTAGCTCTACCACCAGGGCTGAGGTTCCGAAACCCAAGTTGGTTGGCCGATCGCGCTCTTTTCAGAACCAACCGCGTTTGTTCTGAATATAGGTTCTTGAAAAATCCTCATCGCTCTTCGTCAGATATATGATCCCTTCCACCAGCCCGATCACCCCCATCGCTATCGAGCTTATCCCACAGGTGAAGATTCCCACACCCACGGTCACGGCGAGCATGATGAGGCCTTCGACGGTGTAGCCCAGGATGAACTTGTGGATTCCAAGTCCCCCAAGGAGGATCCCGCAAATACCGGCCGCGATCTTCTTGTCTGCTCCGGGCGGCGGGCCTGGCGGGTAACCCCCTCCCTGATATTGGCTCTGATACTCACCCTGGGGTGTGCCATAAGGCGCCTGATTGCTCATCTCGTTTATCTCCTTCCGTTGAGTCGGGCCAAGCCGCTTCCTGCCAGTTCGCGAGATACTACTAGACGGAAGGGCTTGTCACAAGCAAACAGAAACAGAATCAAAGCTTGAACTGCTTAAGCAGCAGTGTGGCGATCCCAAAGTAGAAGAAAAACGTGATCACGTCCGTGAAGGCTACAACGAAAACAGATGACGCCAACGCGGGATCAACCTTGAACCGTTTCAACAGAACCGGAATCAGCGTGCCGAGCGTCCCCGCTACAAACAAGCTCAGCATCATCGTCACCCCCAAAACTCCGCCCAACGTTGCCCCGAACCTTGCCGAACCCAGCCTCGCCCCAAACCAGATCCCTACGATCAAACAAACCACCAACCCGACGATCAAGCCGTTCACCAGCCCGACCAGCGCTTCTTTGATAACGACCCGGCGGCTTGTCTCCCATCCGAGTTCTCCAAGACCGATCCCCCGAACGACCACGGTCATCGTTTGAGTAGCGGCGTTGCTCCCCATAGTCGCGACTACCGGAATCAACACCGCGAGCCAGATAACGCTTTCAATCGTCGCAACGTAGTACTGGACGACGGCGACCGCGACTAGCGCCGCGCCAAGCGACAACATCAGCCATGGAAGCCGCCTGCGCACCGAGTTCATCGGAGAGCCCAGCGCACGGTCGTCCGCCTCGATACCCGCAAGCGCGTAGATGTCTTCGGTAGCCTCCTCGCGCATGATGTCGATGATGTCGTCCACGGTGATGATCCCCGCGAGCTTGTTCTCCTCGTCCACCACCGGCACCGCCAGCAGGTTGTACGTCGCGACCATGCGCGCAACCTCTTCCTGATCGGTGTCGGTTGTCACCTTGATAACGTCGCCCATCATGATTTTGCGCAGCGGAGTCGACGGCGAGTTGAGCAACAACTGCCGCAGGCTGACGACGCCCAGCAGATGATTGCGCGAGTCGACTACGTAAAGATAAAACGCCATCTCGAACTCTTCAGACCGCCGCTGAAGCGCAGTCACGGCTTCCGAGACAGTAAGGTCTTCATCAAGCGCGAAGTAGTCGGGCGTCATGATTCGCCCGGCGGTTTCCTCGCCAAAGCCCAACAGCTCATTCACTACCGTCGAGTGCTCGATTTTCATCCTGTCGAGCAACTCGTCGCGAACCTCTTCTGGCAACTCGGCAATCAACAGCGTCGCGTCATCGGAAGGCAACTCCTGGATCAGCCGCGAAACGTCCTCCTGGTTGAGCTTGATCAGCAACGCCACGGCGCGTTCGGTCCCCATCTCGGAAAGGGTATCGGCGGCCTTGCCCAGCTCGTGACGCACCAGCGCTTCGAAGATTATTTCGCTTTCGTGTTGCGGGAGTTGGCTGAGGATGTGAGCGATGTCAACGGGCCGGAGCTTGGTCAGCAGGTTAACCGCATTCGACATGGCACCGCGGCGCGCCAGCCGAGCTACAGAGTCCAGCATTAGATTGAGCCGCTGAGCCTGCATCCGAATCGTCCCCGGTGAATGACATAGTTGCTATTCGAGCTTGAACTGATTTGACTGGCTGAAAGAGGCCAAGCTTTTATAGCATAGCTCGGCGGCAGTGGCCAGTACGAAGTTCGAGGGGTCAACGTCCCGCGGTTGAATATCACAGAATCCTGAGAACACTCAACGATGCCTTACCTGACTCCTGACTTCTTCGCGCGCGACACACTCACCGTAGCGCGCGAGCTGATCGGAACCGAACTGGTTGCCGGGCACTGCCGGGCTCGCATCGTAGAAACCGAAGCCTACACGACCGACGCGGCGTCGCACTCGGTTACACGCCGGCATAAGGCGGCGACCATGCGCGAGTCGTTCGGCCGGGTGTATGTCTACCTAATCTACGGAATGTACTACTGCCTGAACTTCACTACCGATTCGAACGGACCGGGAGCCGTGTTGATTCGCGCTGCTGAACCGATCGGAGGCATCCAGCAAATGATCGAGCGCCGTGGAACGTGCGATAAGCGCAAGCTCGCGAGCGGGCCGGGGCGCTTGTGCGAGGCGATGGGAATCGACTCGAGCTTCGATGGCGCTTGCATCGGCCATCAGCTCAAGGTGAAAGCGCGCCAGCACGAGCCGCGCATATCGACAAGCAAGCGAATCGGCATCTCACAAGCTACTGAGCTCGAATGGCGCTTTTTTGAAACAGACAGTCTGTTTGTCAGCGGCCGCTAACTAATCGCGCTCTGCAAGACCTTCCAGGGCGCGTAGTGGGGTAATAATGCGTTGATGCCTGTGGCGGCCTCTCCTGCCACGAAGTCATTAAGGTACAAAGCCGCACAAAGAAAGCTTTGTGGGCCTTCGTGTCCTTGGTGACGTAGTGGCGAGACTCTTCTCAACACGCTATTGCACCACTACTCCAGGGCGGCTGCGCTTGAGCGTCAACCTCACGGGTTGTTAGAATCCCGGACCAGGGGAGGCCGCCTGATAACGCGTCCTATCGAAAGCCACGAATGAAAAACGATCTCCTGATCAGGGCAGCGCGCGGGGAAGCGGTCGAGCGAACTCCCGTGTGGATGATGCGCCAGGCGGGCCGCTACCTGCCCGAGTATCGAGCCTTGCGCGCTAACACCGACTTCCTCACACTGTGCAAGACGCCCGAGCTTGCAGTCGAAGTCTCGCTTCAACCCTTTCGAATCCTTGGCGTTGACGCGGTAATAATGTTCAGCGACATTCTGATTCCGGTTGAAGCGATGGGACAGGAAGTGAGGCTCACGGAACAGAAAGGGCCCGAGCTTCCAGACCCGATTCGCTCGTTAGAACAAATCGATCGGCTGATCATTCCGGACCCTGTCGAGAAGACCGGCTTCGTTACAGAGATCATTCGAACGCTGCGTCGCGAGCTCGACGGCGCGGTTCCGCTTATCGGATTCGCCGGCGCGCCGTGGACGCTCGCGGCTTACATGATCGAAGGCGGCGGCTCGAAGAATTACGCTCAGGTTAAGCGGATGATGTTCGCCGAGCCCGCGATGCTTCATGCCTTGCTGGACAAGATTTCCGACACGATCATTCTTTATCTAAACGCCCAGATCGAGGCCGGCGCGCAAGTTATTCAGTTGTTCGACTCGTGGGCCGGGGAGCTTTCTCCGCGAGACTACGTCGAATTCGCTTTGCTTTATGAACAGAAGATCTTCGAATCGCTGAATCGCGAAGCCGTTCCGGCAATTCTCTACATCAACGGCAGCGGAACGTTTCTCGAACAGATGGCGACGTGCGGGGCGGACGTGTTGAGCATCGACTGGCGGGTGAATCTCGAGGCCGCGCGCGCGCGGGTCGGTAACGGACTGACGCTTCAAGGGAATCTTGATCCGTGTGTGTTGCTTTCAACGGCGGAGACCGTCAGAGAGAAGACGAACGAGCTTATTCGCGCGGGCGGCGGGCGACGACATATCTTGAATCTCGGTCATGGTATTCTCCCAATGACGCCTGTCGAGAATGCGCGTGCGTTCATCGACGCGGGAAAGACAGTCACCGCGCGCTGAGATAGCCGCAGGCTGCTGAAAAAGGGAGGGCGCCACAAAGACACAAAGACACGAAGCTGCACCCCAGATCGCGATACGTTGTGGGCTTCGTGTTCCTTGGTGGCTTAGTGGCGATGAGTTGGGTTTTCAGCAGCCTGTTAGGCCCCTGATCTTCAAAGAAAGTACCGAGTACTTGATGAGCGATCAGAACAAACATCGAATCGGGGTCCTGCTGTTCAACCTCGGCGGGCCGGAGACTCTCGACGAAGTTCGCCCATTCCTGTTCAACATCTTTGTCGACCCCGACATCATTCGTCTTCCCTGGCGCGCCCTGCAAAAGCCGCTTGCCTGGCTGATCTCGACTCAACGCCACAAGAAATCGCGCGGCTATTATGAGCAGATCGGTGGGGGCTCGCCGCTTCGACGCATCACCGAAGAGCAGGCCCGCGCGCTCGAACGGGCCCTCGCAATCCGTAACATTAGCGCAAAGGCCTATGTAGGAATGCGATACTGGAATCCCTTTATCGAAGAAGCCCTCGATCAAATCCGCCGCGATAAAATCGATCATCTCGTTGTCTTGCCGCTCTATCCGCAATTCTCAGTTTCGACGACCGGCTCAAGCCTCAATCGTATGCACGCAATCGCCGCAGAGACCGGCCGGAGTTTGCCAACGACCTCGGTCATCTGTAGCTGGGAAGCCGATGCGAATTACATCGAAGCGATGACGGCCGCGGCGAGCGAAGAACTCGCGCGCTTCCCGGATCAAGACCCCTCGCAAACGCACATACTCTTTAGCGCGCACGGCGTGCCTGTCCGCTACATCGACGAGGGCGACCCCTACCTGGATCACACAAACCGAACGGTTGAGCTTGTAATGAACCGGCTCGGGGTTCATCGCCCCCACACCCTCTCGTTTCAGAGCAAAGTAGGACCGGTCGAATGGCTCGCTCCCGCAACCAATGAGACGATTCCAAAGCTTGCGCGGTCAGGCGTGTCGCAGCTATTGCTTGTGCCGGTCAGTTTCGTATCCGAACACAGCGAGACGCTCTATGAGATGGATATCCTCTATCGCGACGTCGCGACGGAGGCCGGCATCACTCATTTCCGGCGCGTTCCGACGATGAATTGCCGAGCGGATTTCATCGACGCCCTCGCGGGTCTCGTCGAACGCGCGCTCCCCTGCCGCGCCGACGACGCGTCCCGCGCGAGCTGCATTCACTCCCCCGCTACAGCCGCCGCGGCCTGCGCCTGCGACCGAGCCACAATCTGACTCCGATGCAGAACCATCGCTCAGTAGTCGTGATCGGAGCCGGCTTATCGGGTCTGGTGTGCGGCTATCGCTTGAAGACCCTCGGCGTAGACGTACTTCTGATCGAGAAATCAGATCGTTTTGGCGGCGTTATTCAAAGCGAGCGAATCGACGGCTTCCTGATCGAGCGCGGTCCGAACAGCTCGCAAGGGACTGAAGACTTGATGGCGCTGGTCGAGGAGCTGGCCATCACGGGCGAGCTGGTTGAAGGCGACCCCAAAGCGCCGGCTTACGTTTACTTCGACGGCAAGCTTCACGCAGTTCCGTCCGGCGCTGGATCGTTTATCAAGAGCAACCTGCTAAGCTTCGGCGGCAAACTGCGTATCGCAACAGAACCGTTTGTCGCAGTGCGTCGTGAAGCCACGGAGGAGAGCGTAGCGGCTTTCGCCCGGCGACGAATCGGACCTGAGGCTGCCGAAAGACTCGTCGCGCCGTTCGTCTCTGGTATCTACGCCGGTGACGCTGACCGGCTGAGCGTGCAAGCCGCATTTCCCAGGCTGGCCATCCTTGAAACCACCTACGGTGGCCTGATCAGAGGTACGTTCGCAAAGGGTCGCGAGGCTCGCCGCGCTAGGGAGTCTGCGGTAGCGGTGCTCGAAAAAGCCGCGCCAACTCGCAGGCGCGCGGTTTCGTTTCGCGAAGGCATGGCCTTCCTGCCCAACACGCTCGCGCGACGACTCGGAGAGGACCTGGTGACTGGGTGCTCGGAGATTCGTTTGCTGGTGTCGGATCGCGGATCGTCGAGGGCACAAGAGGCGCCCGGTTCTCGAACCGCAACCGGCACCATTGCTTCGGAGTTCGAAGTCGAGTTCACTCGAGCCGGCGCTCGCGACCGGCTCACTTGCGATCGAGTCATCATTGCAACGCCGGCTCGAGCTACAAGCGCGCTAGTCGCAAATCTCTCGGATGACCTTAGCCGGTTGCTCGACGAGATCGAATATCCTCCATTGGCTGTCTTGAGCATCGCTTACGAAGCGTCTGCGATAAGAGTGGCGCTCAATGGTTTTGGTTTTCTAGCGGCCCCGAGCGAAGGCTTGAACATCCTGGGCTGCGTTTGGAACTCGAGTCTGTTTGCGGGACGCGCGCCTGAGGGCAAAGCTCTGCTAACCGTGTTTATCGGAGGAGCGCGGAATCCGGGCGCCGCGCGACTCGCTGATGATGAGTTGGTCTCGACCGCTCACTCGGAGCTTCAACGCGTCCTTGGGATTTCGTCCGAGCCGCGCGTCGTCGCAATAACGCGCTACGAACGGTCGATCCCGCAATACAATCTCGGACACGCTGAGCGGGTTCAAAGAATTGAAAGTCTGCCCACCCGCGTACCCGGTCTGAACCTGATAGGCAACTACTTGCACGGAGTTTCGACCGGCGACTGCATCAAAGAAGCAGATCGTGTTGCTCGCGAGGTGGCGAGGTGCTTGAATGACTCGTAATCGGAGATCTGATGACACGTAGATCTTAAGATGGAGAGTTGCAATGCGCCCTGTAGACATAGCGACAAATGAGACTTATCGTTTCGTGCTGGAACATACGACCTCCGCGAGACTCAGAATTCTAGAAATCGGCTGTGGTAATGGTGAACTCGCGAAACTACTCCAGGCCGATGGCCACGACTTAGTCGCGATTGATTCATCTCCGGAGGCCGTAGAGAATGCCAAGAGGATAGGCGTCAATGCGCAAACAGCGCAATGGCCCGATTTTGAAAACGAGCCTTTTGACATCGTCCTCTTTACGCGCTCCCTCCACCACATGCACCCGCTTCTGCCAGCTCTTCATCACGCAAGCGGCCTTCTGAAAGGATCAGGTTTATTGATTGTAGAGGATTTCGCCTTTAGTGATGTGCACAAGGAAGCTGCTAAATGGTTTTACCGCTTACTTTCGCTGCTCGATGCCTGCGGTGTATTGCTGCTGGCTGAAGAAACCTTTGGAAGGGAGCTATTACGGGGAGGCGGCGCCTTCGAATTGTGGCGTCATCACGTCCATGAGATAAACTCGGCAGACTCGGTTTTGCGGTGCATAAACACAGAATTCACAGTTCAAAGAACATACTCAGTCCCATACTTTTATCGCTACGTATCTCAGATGGTCGAGGATAACGAGAGTGGTGGCGAGATAATCTCCAGGGTATTAGAACTCGAGAGGGAGACGGGAGAAAAAGGGACAGGATTCTTTCTTGGTAGAAGGGTGGTCGCACGACGATGAACCGTGGCCGCGCGACCTGACGAGAAAGACTGAAGATCTCGCCCCTTTCGTATTCCGAAACAATTTTACAGTGACACTGCTAAAGACACTGATCTTCACGATCCTCGCTCCCGGAACCTTGACGATCCTGGTTCCGCGCTGGCTGCTTTCCTCTCCGATAGGCAGCGAGCGTTTCAACATAGGCATCTTTCGCTATCTCGGCATTGTTCCCATCTTGATCGGAGCTTCGATCTACCTGTGGTGCGCCTGGGACTTTACGTTTGCCGGCAAGGGCACACCGGCCCCGATCGACCCGCCGAAAGAGCTTGTCGTGCGCGGTCTCTATCGCTACGTTAGAAACCCGATGTACGTTGGCATCGGGGCTGTGCTGATCGGCGAAGCCCTGCTGTTTCAGTCGCTGGCGTTGGTGGCATACGTGGGAGCGGTCTTGTTGGTATTTAGTCTGTTCGTAGTGTTTTATGAAGAGCCGGCGCTGACGCGTAAGTTTGGTGACTCGTACCGGCGCTATCGCGAAGCCGTGCCGCGCTGGATTCCAGGAATAAAACGCTGAAACGTACGAGCGCTTTCGGCGGCGGAAGCTGTCGGATTCGAGTCTCAAGGCTCAAGGCTCGAGAAAAACTGGCAGGCCCTCAGTTACTCTCCGCGCAACCTCTGCGCCTCGGCGGCTCTGCGGTAAGCAGATTCGCAATAAGGAACTCACGGCGGAGCCGCCGAGCCGCAGAGGTTGCGCGGAGAAGCCAAGGGGAAGGAGTCCGGTCCGAAACCTCCGCCTGAAGGCGAGACTACGAGCCCTGAGGAGAAACCCGAATGAGGCGGATCAAACCTCGTGTAATGACCACGACGCTGGTCGCAAGCATCACTCTACGGATGCAGATGGCAAGAATGTGCGCCGCCTGACTAAATCTCGCGCTACTGAGCGCGCTGGGGTTTGGTCGCCGGACGGCAAGAGGATCAGGTTAGTACGCCTCACCGCGACATCGAAATAGCTTGCCAAGTCTGCGGGTGTTTGCGGGCTTTGTGCCCCATTGCATCCTGGATGTTCACGACATGAGCTCGGGTCATTTGCTTGGACTTGCTGCGATCACGTTAGTCCTGGGCGTTACGTATTGGCTTATTCGTGAGCATGATGATCCGCTGGCCGACGTCTCGCACGATCCCAAAGCGTAATTGACAGCCCATCTTGTCAGCCGTAGGCTCTCTTTCAGCAATGAACAGAAGTAAATCCCTTCCAATCCTTCGAACAGTAGTCGCAACGGCCGTGGTTAGCTGGTTGCTGGTCTGGCCAGTCTTGATCGCTCACGCGCAGACCGACGAGCGGGGCTTGTATGTGAAGCCCGCCGAGAAGGTCTCGGCGCTGCCAGGGTCCGAGAAGCGGTGGGCCCTCATCATCGGTATAGACGGGTATGAAGATCCCCAGATAAGCGGGCTCGTAGCGGCATCCAATGATGCAAAGCAACTCGCGGCCGCTCTCATTTCACATGGTGGGTTCCCCCGAGACCAGGTGATCGTACTGGCCTCCGACGGGCCGCCGCGAAATCGGCCGTCGCGAGGCAACATACTTCGGCGCCTGTCAAATCTCCAAGGCACGGTCCCGGCCGAAGGACTGCTTGTCGTTGCATTTGCCGGTCACGGAATAGAGCGAGGCGGCCGGGCCTACCTGCTGCCCAGTGACGCCCAGATGAGCGAAAACGTGGCGCTGCTTGAAGAGACCGCAATCAACGTGGAGGTAGTTAAAACCTGGATTCGACATACCGGGGTGGGACAAGTTCTGATGATCATAGATGCGTGCCGCAATGACCCGATAGCCGGACGTGGCGATGAAGAGAATCGGTTGACCGAAGCGTACACGCGGGGATTCAGGTTCGATGTCAGAAATCAGGAAGTGAAGGCGTTTGCGACGTTGTACGCGACCGATATCGGCTACCGGGCCTACGAAGACAGAGAAAAGAAACAGGGATATTTCACATCGGCGCTGGTGGAAGGTATTAAGGGCGGCGCTGCAAATGAGAACGGAGAGGTAACGCTGGGGCGGCTTGTCAGGTACCTGGAAGAGACGGTGCCGAAACAGATTTCTCGGGATTTAGGGAAGGACAAAAAACAACGCCCGTTTGCCGTGATCGAAGGCTACAAGGCTGACGAGTTAGTGATCGCGCTTGCGCCGCTTAAAGTCGCTTCTAACGTGGCTCCCAACGCGGCGGACCAAATGAAAGCCAGGGCGGCCGACGCCGATCCCGCCAAACTGTTGAGCTCAGTCCGAACCATCTCTGTCACGTCCAAAACGAGATTCTTCAAGCCTTCTCAGCTCGAAAATGAGATCCGCAAGAGGCCCGAGTATAAGAGTTTGGGGCTGAGGATAGTTAACGACAAGAAACTCGCCGACCTTGAGATTCAGCTCGATCGCACTTCGCCCATAAGCTTCTTCTACACTTTTTCGGTCTTCAACCCGGAGACAGGCATCCTGGTCACGAGCGGCAAAACGCTGTCCTGGGACGGCCACAAGGCTGCCACCGAGATGGCTAACGAGATCGTTAAACAGATACAGGCTGCCCGCGCTCCAGCCTCGCAGACCAAAAAGTGAAAGCGGCATCACCGGTTGTCGATCAGAAGCTTGACAAGCGACTCCGTGATACACGCCCTATCTGGGAGGGCGTCCTTGCCGAAGTTCGAGAACTGCGGACTCTGACGGAGAGAGAGATACAAGTTGTGAAAGGCAAGGTTGAGCTACTGATTCAGGATAACTTTGAGATGCGTGCGACGTACCACGCCCTTCGAATGCGTATTGAGAGTCTAGAAGCAGGCGGGTAAATTACTGCACAAACAAATTAGTACGGAGTCAAAGGTAGGTTCGAGATGACTAAAGAAAACGGCAACGAGCGACCCCGCGCATTCGTAATAATGCCCTTTGCCCCTGAGTTTACTACTATCTATACCGACGTCATAAAACCCGCTCTCGACGAAGCTGGATATGAAGTATCGCGAGCCGACACGGATCTCAATCAAGAACGTATCCTGCGTAAAATAATCAAGGGAATTGCAGGAGCAAAACTCGTCATCGCTGAGCTTACGAGTCTTAATCCGAATGTTCTGTATGAGCTTGGTTTGTCCCACGGATTGCGGGTACCCACCGTGCTGCTAGCTCAATCCATAGATGAAGTTCCGTTTGACCTTCGCTCGCATAATATTCAGCTTTATTCTACACATTTCAACGAGGTGACTAAGCTCCGCGTGGGCCTTAAGGAAATCGCGCTAAAACGTTTGAGCGGCGAGATACTCTTTGACAATCCGGTAGTAGACTTCGCCCCCCAGGGAGTTCCATCTGCCATCGACGCGAATACTAACACCAGCGGAAACGTAAGAGGCGCAAAATTAGATTTGGACTTCCCGGAAGAAAAAGGAATATTAGAAGCCACTCAGGCATCACAGGAATTAGCCAGAGTCATGTTTGCCATCGTGGAAGAGATTAACAATTCAGTGAACACAGTTTCACCACTATTGACTCGCTTTGATGAAGCAACCCGTAGTGCTACTCCGGGAAAGACGAGACAGGCACAGAAGTTTGCTCTACAAATGGCAACCGAGTTAGACAAGGGTTCGTTGCGGATCGAGAAGTACTTGCCCCAAATCGAGAATAATGTAAAGACCCCTTTCCAGGTCTTGCTTAGGTATCTAACCCTTCTCGATCCAGAAGACGAACACGAACTCGAGCAACTTCAAAATTTCCGAGAGATGTTTGGCGACCTATAGGAGAAAATGCCGATTGCACTTAGGGGCCTCAAGTCTTACGGAAATTCAGTAGCACAGAGATAGGGCTCAGAAGTGGAACCCTGGGACCCGCGAGCCGTCGAAATCAACAGGCGGTCGAAAAGATAACCAGTGCGATGGAACAGATTCAGGCATACATATCGAGAACCATACAGGTCATAGAGGAAAGGACACCGGCTAAGTAGTAGAGCGGGGTTGTCAGAAACCGAGGATCAAAATATTGGACCACCCATTCGCATTCTTCACGCGAATTCGGTTGGCGCCTCGCTGCAAAGCCAGTTGATTCGAATTCCCATTAATCACCAGCTTTTTGCCCGATCCTTTCACCTTAATCTTTCGCGGCGGCGCAATTACCTGTCCGTTGATTTCCAACTCCAGGCTTGCTGCGAGTCCGCTCACCTTTAACGTGAGCTTCGACTCCGTGAAAGAAGCGCTGGTCAACGTAAGTCCGCCGGGTTCGCCCTTGCCAAGATCAACCAGTGCTGCGGCGCTTCGATTACCCTCGCGATCAACAAAGACAACTCTGGCCAGCCGCATCGTTGGAAGATCGCTCAGCCCGCTGATCGCCAACCGGCTTTCAACGCGGGTTGACTCTCCCGGGTCAATCCCAAAGCTTGAGGATGGGCTGACCAGGAGTTCCGCTTCATCAAGCAGGCTTACTTCCGCCATCACAACATCACCATCGCGATCCGCACCTGCACAGTCGAGTATTAATAGATCGCCCTCGAGATGAGCCCGGATGTCAAAGATGGCGGGAGCTCGACTAGCGTTGCCGCCGGTGACCGTCGCGCTAATCGTGAAATCCGCGTCGCCCGGCCCAAAGTTTGCCACCGCGAAATAGTAGATTCCCTGACGCAGAGGAAGAGAACTGGAAGGCGTGACGGTAATGGTCTCGGAGCCCGAATCAGTTGTGGACCCGTAATCGGCTACCGGGTGACCGCTATTGAATACCGTCCGGCCGAAGCGCGCGAAAAGATCTATGTCCTGAGTCCCGCTTAAGTCTATCTTTAGCTGAGCGGCGCCCGGAGGAACTACGATTGAATAGTGAGTATGGCTAAGCACTCCCAGATTTGGCGGAGGCGCGAAGATGCCTCCGCTTTGTGGCAGTCCGCTCTTCAACGGGACCACAGCGGTTGGATCTGTCAGACTCCTCGCGCGATAGCCGATGGCTTCGAGAACGGTAAGATCATTGTCGGTCAGGAACTGATGCTCGCCGGGCGCAATCGTCGGGTCCATCACTCCCAGGTACTGGCCGGTCAGATTGTCATCCTGGAAATGCGAAGCCTGCCTGCCATCCCCAGTCGCCCCGTCGGGCCCCCCGGTTGAGAGGGCCAGCCTCGCGCTGCCCGCGTAGAAGCTCTGTTCCCCGCCCGAAGACAATATGCGCTCAGAAGTGGAGAAGGCGCTGTCGATCGCATCCGGGCGAAGCCGGAACAAATCCCAAATCGCAGGCTCGAGTTCTATGGCAGCATCCATCTCCCGTTGACCGACAAACGAGATGAATCCAAGCACGTGACCTAGTTCGTGCAGAGCGGTTGCTTCGAAATCCAACGAGTCCGGGTCAATGCCATCGCCGGCATCGAAATCAAACTTGAACGCGGAATTGAGACCGACGGCGGGAGGCGGCCCGAAGTCGCGCAACTCGTCCTCGGGGTGGGCGATGGGGTCAATCAAGTCCAGTGCGCGAAGCGTTGCCGATGAGGCAAGCAGACCGGTTGATTCTCCCGCGTCGGTAGGAACGGCTCCAGGCGGGAGCGAGCCAAACAGCGACGTTTCCTCGGGCGAGTACGGCCCGGCAATCAAATCGGCGCGAACGGCCGGATAGAGAGAATTGCCTCCGAGGACTTGCGCATCCGTCGCAGAAACCACATCGCCTTCGAACTGTCTGCCGAACAATGTGGCTCCGAAGTCAACATCGATCACAATCGTCATCGGCGTTCGAATCTGGGTTTCCCATCTGGCGGCAGCGCGCTTGAAGGCTTCTATCGCGGCTGGGGAACTCTGCAATTGCGAAGTGCCGCGCAAGATGATTTTCAGGCCAGTCCGTTGAGTGCTTGATGGATCGGAATCGGGGGTGAGCACCGTTAACAGAAGGTTGGCGTCGCGGTCTTTGATGCACCTGGCCTGCTCGACGCCGGCCTCAACACAAACCGCCCGGCCAGAAACCATCCTGTACACGAACGCGCCTAAAGTGTAGGGGCCTGCCCAGGCGGAGAGAGCGCCAGTGCTTTGAGGTAGAACCGAAGCGCTGGAATACAATTTCTGACCTGGAGCAGGAAGCGTAAAGCTCAGGACAAATAGGGACGCCAAGGTTACTACGATTACTCGGACCCCGCGCATAGTTCACCTCACTTACCGGGATGCAGTTTTTTTGAGAAGAGGCCGCTAGCATCCTTAAGACATGTATATATTGGCAATTCAGGTTGGCTTTCACTCGGCGGCTTGAGTTCGGCCGCGACCGGGTCGATCGGCTTCCGCTGATACGGGTGATCGAGGAGTTAGACCCTTGCGCGCGAACGCGAGATGGTATTGACTTGACGGCTGCCGGGGTGCCGATGGTCGAGTGGCGCTACGTCGCAAGAGTTAGCGAACGTTCTGGGTCTTACGGTTCGCGGAGAAAGGACAGCAGGTGCACAAAGGACGTCTCGAAGCCTTCAGTGACGGCGTGATCGCCATCCTGATAACGATTATGGTCCTGGAGTTGAAAGTTCCGCACGGAACCGACCTGGAATCCCTCCGCCCGCTGTTGCCGGTCTTCCTTACATACGTGCTGAGCTTTATTTTCTTAGGCATCTATTGGAACAATCATCATCACATGCTCCACGCCGCCGAACGGATCAACGGCAAGACTCTTTGGGCGAATCTACACCTGTTATTCTGGTTGTCGCTCATACCATTCGTCACCGGGTGGATGGGAGAGAACCACTTCGCTCCATTACCAACCGCCTTCTATGGCGTCGTGCTGCTTCTGGCGGCGGTCGCTTACGAAATCCTTCAAACTACGATTGTCGTGCAGCACGGCCCAGCTTCGCGGCTTGCGGTTGCGGTGGGTAACGACGTGAAGGGCAAGCTATCACTCGCCTTGTACTCGATCGCGATCCCGTCCGCCTTTCTCAACCAGTGGATCGCCGACGGGCTCTACCTGTTCGTGGCGCTGATGTGGCTGGTTCCGGACCGGCGAATCGAGCTCAAGCTGAATGAGTGATTCAGGCTTGCAGGCCGTGTTACTTTACCACCTCCAGCTCGAAGTGAATCTCTTTCCCCCTCGCAATCGCGTTCAAATACTGTTCCCAGAATTTTCGAATAAAGCGCAACGAGGGAAAGCGATGGTCCACATTGATCAAGAACTCGAGGCCCGTCAGCTTCCATAGATTTAACACCGTAACTCGCGCCGAGCGCTGCCGGAATCTCACTTCGGTGTAGAACGGAAAGACGGCCCGCTCGTCGGTCAGATTCCTAAACGAGTAGCTGTTCAGATGGTTGCGATGGGTCAGGTCGGTCGCGAAGTCTGGATTGGTCCAGTGAGGCGTAACCAGCCTGACGACTCCGCCCTTGCGAGTGATGCGATGAAGCTCGCACATCACAAGCATCGGGTCGCGCACATGCTCGATGACGTGGCGGCCGATCACTTCGTCGAACTCGTCGTCGGCGAACGGATAAGGCAGATCGTCGAGGTCGTGAATGACGTCAGCGGCCGTACGCGGATTTACATCCATGCCTATCGCGCCGGGGGTTTTGTTTGCACCGCAACCGATGTCGAGCACGCGAGGCCGGGATGAAGCTCCGACGCCTTGAATGTCCTCACGCTGGATGTCGTCGCGCTCCTCGCGCTCGATCTTCATGCTTTCAATCCTCAAGTCAAGAGCCCGCGCAGCGGGCGACAGCGTGTAGCCCTCGTCATGTTCGGCGGTTCTTGATCGTGCGAAACGCGCGGTGAATTTTCTTATCGCGGCTCTTGCGCTTCAAGTTCAACCGCTCGTCCATCCTCGAATCCAAATACTCCAGCTCCTTCTCAAGCTTCACGTAGCTCTCGTACCGAGCAGCATCAAGCGATCCATCGGCAAGTGCCTCACGCACCGCACAGCCCGGCTCGTTCTGATGCTGGCAGTCAGTGAAATGGCAAGCCGCTGATATCGACTGTACATCTGAGAACGCTTCGTTCAACGAGCCTCCGGCGTCCCACAACTGAAGCTCCCGCATTCCCGGCGTGTCGATCAACAGACCTCCCGTCTTCAGGACGATCAGCTCGCGATGAGTCGTCGTGTGCCGGCCCCGGCTGTCGTGTTCCCTCACTTCAGCGGTCTTTTGAATATCTTCTCCGACGATCCGGTTGATCAAAGTCGATTTGCCCACGCCCGATGAGCCAAGGAACGCGACCGTCACCCCGGGGATTACGTACTGATCCATTTCGTCCAACCCCTGACCCGACACCGCGCTAATCGCGTGGACCGGTGTGCCCGGCGCGACTGACCCGGCTTCGACAACCCTCGCCTCGACATCTTCGCAGAGGTCAGCCTTGCTGAGAATTACAACCGGGGCTGCGTTGCTTTCGAAGGCGGCGACGACATAGCGTTCGAGGCGGCGCAGGTTGAAGTCGTGGTCCAGACCCTGAACCAGGAAGACTGTATCGACGTTAGCCGCGACGACTTGTTCTTCGGTATTAGCGCCGGCGGCTTTGCGCGAGAACTTGCTTCGTCGAGGCAGGACGGCGTGAATCTGCGCGAGGCCGTCCCGCTCGCGCGTCGAGACGGCGACCCAGTCACCCACGGCGGGAAAATCAGCGGCGCTCCGACTGTCGAACCTCAGCTTGCCCCGAACGCGAGCCGATACTTCGCCGTGTTCAGTGTAAACCCGGTACGCGCCACGTTCCTCAAGCGCAACTCTTCCGGCGGCGTGGCCTTGTTCGCGGTATGGTTCAAACTCGCGTTCAAAGAATTCGCTCCAGCCGAGTGACTTCAGATCGTGCATGCGCTCACTTTTTGGCGGCGGCCCTTGTCGTCTGCTTCTCGAAAGGGCGGGCGACTCGCGCGCTGGTGAATGCACCGAAGCCCGCGAAGCGCGCAGCTTCGCCAAGCTCTTCTTCGATGCGAAGCAACTGGTTGTATTTCGCTACGCGGTCGGTGCGGCTGGCCGAGCCGGTCTTGATCTGTCCCGCATTCGTCGCAACCGCAAGATCGGCTATGAACGTGTCTTCGGTTTCTCCGGAACGGTGCGAGATCACCGACGTGTACCCGTTCGTCTTTGCCATCTCGATGGTCTCGAGCGTCTCAGTCAGTGAGCCGATTTGATTCACCTTGATTAGAATTGAATTCGCCGCCTTCTCGCGAATGCCGCGAGCAAGGTAATCGGTGTTAGTCACAAACAGGTCATCCCCGACAAGCTGAAGGATTTCTCCGATCTCTTTAGTCAGGGCCGCCCATCCCTTCCAATCCGACTCGGCGAGTCCATCTTCGATCGAAACGATCGGATACTGATTCACCCAACTCGCCCAGAAGGCGATCATCTCGTCTGAACTCTTGCGCTCGCCGGTCGACTTCTTAAAAACATAGCCCCCGTTCTGATAGAACTCGCTGGACGCCGGATCGAGCGCAAGCGCGATCTGCTCGCCGGGCTTGTAACCGGCCTGCGTGATGGCTTCGAGGATCGAGTCGATCGCCTCTTCGTTTGACTTCAGGTTCGGCGCGAATCCGCCCTCGTCGCCGACCGAAGTCGAAAGGCCCTGCTTCTTCAAAACGCCTTTGAGCGAGTGAAACACTTCAACTCCGGCTCGCAGCGCTTCCGAAAAGCTTGCGAAACCACCCGGCACGATCATGAACTCCTGAAAGTCCACATTGTTGTCGGCGTGCGCGCCGCCGTTGAGAATGTTCATCAACGGAGTCGGCAACGTCCGCGCGCCCACTCCGCCGACGTAGGCATAAAGCGGAAGCCCCACAGCATCGGCGCCGGCGCGCGCGGTTGCGAGCGAGACCGCGAGCACCGCGTTTGCTCCGAGCTTGCGTTTGTTGTTAGTCCCGTCCGCCGCCAGCATCGCGCGATCGACGTCCGCCTGCATCAAAGCGTCGCGCCCGATGACGGCTTTAGCAAGCGCGCCATTCACGTTGGCTACCGCTTTCAACACGCCTTTGCCCTGGTAGCGACGCTTATCGCCGTCCCGCATTTCAAGCGCTTCGTTCTCGCCCGTCGAAGCACCGGACGGAACAGCGGCACGGCCAGTGATCCCGCCGGCAAGCGTGACTTCCGCTTCGACTGTTGGGTTCCCGCGTGAATCCAGAATCTCCCGCGCGCTGACTCGCTCAATCGTTGTCATGGTTTGTCCCTTGTTTCACAGATTGCTTGAGGCTCAAAGAGTGCTATAGACTAAGCCCGCTTTGCAAGAGTGAACGTCATCAAATGGAAACCAGAGAAATCACCCTCGGACACAGCCCGGACCCCGACGACGCGTTCATGTTTTACGCGCTCGCCGCTGACAAAATCGAAACTGACGGCCTCAGCTTCAAGCACATCATCGAAGACATCGAAACGCTCAATCGCCGAGCGTTGAAAGGCGAGCTCGACGTGACCGCGGTTTCGATCCACGCCTATGCCTACGTGCTCGAGGAGTATGCGCTGATGACTTCGGGAGCGTCGATGGGCGACGGCTACGGCCCGCTGCTGATCTCGCGCGAGCCAATGAGCAAGGATGAGCTTCGCCGAGCGACGATCGCAATCCCAGGCACGATGACGACGGCGTATCTTGCGCTTCGGCTCTACCTGGGAGAAGCAAAGACCGTCGTGATTCCGTTCGACAAGATCATGGACGCGGTCGCCAATCGCGAAGTCGAAGCCGGGCTGCTGATACACGAAGGCCAGTTGACCTACATCAAGCACGGCTTCAACAAGATCGCGGACCTTGGCGAGTGGTGGAAGTCGGAAACTGGATTACCGCTGCCGCTTGGCGGCAACGCGATAAAGAAGTCGCTTGGGCCTGACCTGATCGCGAAGGTTTCGGAATTGTTGCGCGAGTCGATTCAGTACGGTCTCGATCATCGCGAGCCCGCGGTTCGGCACTCGATGAAGTACGGACGAGGGATGGAAGAATCGCTGACCGACGAGTTTGTTGGGATGTACGTTAACGACTATACGATCGATTATGGAGAAAGCGGCCGCCGAGCCGTGCGGCTGCTGCTGGACCGCGCTCATCAAGCAGGAATCATCCCAAACCCCGTTGAACTCGAATTCGTCTGACAAATCGCAACCAATCCCGAAGCTATACCTTACCTTGTTCGGCGTTCGCGCTTTGGTTCACGAGGTCCTCTTAGAACTTTCCGCCTTTTGCTTTGACAGCAGAAATCAGACTAACCCCGCCAAGTTCAACTCGATCCTTGTCTTTTAGAATGCGGCCGGTCGTGGCCGGCTCATAGGTCTGCGTGTCGCCCCACTGAAAATCGCCTTTCCCGCCGCTGGCAACCAGAGCGGCATCCGGCTCGCTTAACATGAGCTCACCACCAGTAAGACGCTTGAGCTCGGCCAAACCCGCCGCATGATCGTAGTGAGCGTGGCTGTTGATAAGGACCTTCACGTCCTCGATCTTGAACCCGAGTTGCTTGATCGCTTCGGCGATCAGCGGGACTGTCTCGGCGAAGCCGCTGTCTAGCAGTATGTGGCCTTTGGGAGTAGTGATGAGAAACGAGCTGACCCCGGACGCGCCGACGTAGTAGATGTTGCCAATGATCAAAAAGGGCGTGACCGGCTGGTTCCACGCGGGCGTTGCTTTTGTGTACGGTCCCTGCTTCGTCGAGCAGCTGAGTGAGTTCGCGGAAAGCGACATGACGACCAGAGTCAGTACAAAGGCAAATAAGGTCGATCTCATGTGTGAGTGCGCCTCCGAGGATCGGGTTCCGGTTCTACTGCCTCACCTTTTTCAGCAACTCGCGCGCGATGATCATCCGCTGAATCTGATTTGTGCCTTCGACGATCTGCCCGATCTTTGCTTCGCGCATAAGAGCCTGGACAGGATAGTCCTCGCTCGTCCCATAGCCTCCGTAAATCTGAACCGCGTCGGTCGTCACCTTCATAGAACAATCGGTCGCCAGCAGTTTGGCCATCGACGCCTCGATGTTGAACGGCAAGCCGCGATCGCGCAGCCACGCCGCCTTGCGCATAACCAGCCGCGCTGCTTCGATCGATGCAGCCATATCGGCAAGCATGAACTGGATCCCCTGAAAGTCGCCGATCGCCTGACCGAATGCCTTGCGCTCGGTAGAGTATCGCAACGCATGATCGAAGGCTTGCTGGGCGGTGCCGATCGAAGTCGCCGCAACCGTGATGCGTCCCGAGTCGAGCGCGGTCATCGCCACCTTGAAGCCTTCGCCTTCGCGGCCGATCAGGTTTTCGCGCGGGATCTCGCAGTCTTCGAAAAACACTTCGCGGGTGTGATGCGGCAAGCCCATCGGGCGCTCGCGCTTGCCAAACGCGAGGCCGGGCGCGCCTTTGTCCACGATAAAGGAACTTACCCCCTTCGCGCCTTTGCCCTTCTCGGTCACAGCCATGAGTATGTACACGTCGGCTTCACCGCCATGCGTGATCCATATCTTCTGGCCCCGGATTATGTACTTATCGCCTTTGAGCTCGGCGCGCGTGTTGATGTTCGCCGCGTCTGAACCCGCGTGAGGCTCGGTCAACGCGAACGCGCCGAGCAGTTCGGCCCGCGACATCGGCGGGAGATACTTGCGCTTCTGAGCGTCGGTCCCGAAATGATTGATGATCAACTGCGGCAACCCATGAACTGAAAGCACACTGCCGAGATGACTGCCCAGGTGAGACAACTCTTCGAGGACCACCGCATAGCTCGAATAGTCGAGCCCGCCTCCGCCGTACTCGGTCGGGAAAGGAATCGCCGCGAGTCCGATCTCGCCGAGCTTGCGGAACAACGGCCACGGGAATTCTTCGTAACCGTGCTTTTCCCAATAGACCTTCACGTCTCGGGTGACGAAGTCTTCGACCAGGCGCCGCAGCTGTTCCTGGTCTTCGGTTAAGGTGTAGTCCATGTCGCTCCCCTAAGTAACCGTTAGAGTTTGAAAAACGCCCGAGCTCGCCACGAAGTCACTAAGGCACAAAGCAGCACCAAGGGTATTTACTTGGTGCGGCTTTGTGTCTTCGAGCCCTTGTGGCGAACCAACTTTTCAGCAGGCCCAAAGATAACACCAGCCTGACGAAGCCGTGCGCGCTCGTCTCTACTGACACCGATCTCATCAAGCAACTCCGCGGTGTTCTCCCCGAGCGCAGGGGCCGGCCGAGTCTCCCGGGGCGGAGTGTCACTGAGCTTGTAAGAAAAGCCGAGCTGATCGGTGATACTCGAGCTCTCGCGAACCATCTCGCGGGCGCGTGTCTGCGCATGCGCGAAAGCTTCAGTCATCGCCAGCACCGGTTCGCAACAACAATCCGCCGCGCGCATCAACTCGACCCATTCGCTCCGCGTCCGAGACTTGAAGATCGTCCGCACTTCTTCGAAGAGGCTTTCGCGAAGCTCGCCTTCGTCGAATTGCCGCGCGATCAAGTCTTCGCGGCCAACGGTCAGACAGAAGTTCGCCCAGAACTTGGGCTCCAGTGCTCCGAGCGTCATGAATCTTGCGTCGCTCGTCTGGTAGACGTTATAGAAAGGATAAGCGCCAGACAGCACGTACTTACCGCCGACCGGGATCGTCTTGCCCGCGAAGTGATGCGCTGCGGGAATCGGCAACATCGAAAGCATCACATCGAACATCGACACGTCTACGTACTGCCCGAGACCGGTTCGCTCTCTAGCCAGCAGCGCGGCGAGAATCGCAAATCCGGCAATCATCCCGCCCGCAAGATCGGCTAGCTGTACGCCCGGAATAACAGGCTTGCCTCGCTCGTCCGTGGTCAGCCCGAGCACGCCTGACAGCGCCAGATAGTTTAAGTCGTGCCCGCTCCGATCGCGATGCGGCCCGTCCTGCCCGAAGCCGGTCAGCGAACAATAAACGATGCGGGGATTGATCTCAGAAACGGATTTGTATCCGACACCCAATCGATCTACGACGCCGGGGCGAAACTGCTCCAGGATACAATCGGCAGTAGAAGCGAGTCTGATAAAGAGGTGCCGCCCTTCGGGCTGCTTGAGATCGATTGCGATCGACTTCTTGTTGCGATTGACCTGAGCAAAGGCAGCGCTTTGGCCGTCAACAATCGGCCGGGTGTGTCGCGTCGGGTCGCCGATCTTTGGCTCTTCGACCTTTATGACTTCCTCGCCGAGATCGCCCAACATCATCGAGCAGTAGGGCCCGGGCAGCATGCGGGAGAGGTCTAATACTCGAACGCCTTCAAGCGTCTGTGGCATAGGTTTGAGCGGCTACCTTTCGTCGCCAGATCAGCACGCAATCGTACACGCGCGACTCTGCGGTCGCAACTTCGGCGACCGCCCGCATCGCCAACAGAACCCAACGGTCGTGGAATTGCGTGTTGAGAAGAGCTCGCCACCAAGACGCCCGGACACGAAGGTCCACAGGCTTTCTTTGTGCAGCTTCGTGACTTAGTGCCTTTGTGGCGAGACAACATCCGACTTGCTCGCTACTCGACCGGCAGGCAAGATTAGCGTTGTCTTATGCCGGACAGTTTCTCATTTGAGTTATTGCATCGCGATCAACACACGCGAGCCAGAGCCGGCCGAGTCACAACCGCGCACGGGTCATTCTACACGCCGGCTTTCATGCCGGTAGGCACCCTGGGCACAGTCAAAGCGCTCACCCAGGAGATGCTTGAAGAGGCAGGCGCCGGAATCATCCTCGGCAACACCTATCATCTTTATCTGAGACCCGGCCACCTGACGATCAACAAGCTTGGAGGGTTGCATCGGTTCATTGGATGGGAGCGAGCGCTGCTCACCGACAGCGGCGGCTTTCAAGTCTTTAGTTTGACCTCGCTTCGCAAGATGACCGACGAAGGCGTCGAGTTCCAATCGCACATCGACGGTTCGCGGCATTTCCTTTCTCCCGAGAAGTCGATGGAGATTCAAGCCGCGCTGGGCTCGGACATCGTGATGACTTTCGACGAATGCACGCGGTTCCCCGCAACGCGCGAGGCGGCAACACAGTCGCTGGAGTTGACCGAGCGCTGGGCCCGGCGATCGAAAGACCAACTGATCAAGCTTCATTCGGAGTCACTGGAAACGACTGGAGTCAACATCGTCAATTCATCTCAAGCGCTGTTCGGGATCATCCAGGGAAGCACCTATCTCGACCTCCGCGAGCGAAGCCTCGCGGGCCTGATCGATATCGGGTTTGACGGCTACGCGATCGGCGGGCTTTCGGTCGGGGAAGAGAAACCCGCGATGTTCGAAGTGGTCTCGCACGTCGCGCCGATGATCCCTGAAGCGAAACCGCGCTACTTGATGGGAGTCGGCACACCTGAAGACATTGTCAACGCGGTTGCCAAAGGCATCGATATGTTCGACTGCGTGATGCCGACTCGCAACGCCCGAAACGGTCAGTTGTTCACAAGCCGCGGTCGCATCAACATCGACAACGCTCGTTATAGAGATGATCCCCGTCCCATCGATGAAGCCTGCGCGTGCCCGGTTTGCAATCGGTACTCGCGAGCTTACCTCCGTCACCTGTACACGACTGGAGAGATACTTTCTTCTGTACTTACTTCGCTTCACAACATTAGCTTCTACCTTGACACCATGGGGAGGATCAGGCAAGCTATCACGCTTGGCGCTTTTGATGAGTTTCGTTATTTATTTCTGAGCGACGTAGCACGCGGACAGGACTGATAATCCCCATCCAGGATTTCGGACCGCAGCCCCCGCGGGCTAACCTCCCACTTGGAAGCGTCAACGAGTAATCAATGAACACATTCGTGCTTTCCGTCCCCATCCTCATGCTCCTCCAGGGAGGGGCAGGCGGGCTGATTGGCTTGATGCCTTTCGTCCTGATATTCGCAATCTTGTACCTTTTAGTCATCCGACCACAGCAGAAAAAGCAGCGCGAAGCGTTAACTGAACGCACGAACATGCTGAAAGCGCTCAAACCCGGCGACAAGGTAGTCACCACCGGAGGGATCTACGGTACAATCGTAGCGGTGCGCGAGAAAGACGACACTATCCAGCTTCGAATCGCGCAGTCGGTCTCGGTCGAGGCCGAACGCAGCGCGATTGCGAGACTGCAGGTTTCGGACAAGGAAGTTGAGGCAGTGAAGTGATCACACTTCGCGGGTAGTCTTATGCAAAGAAAGATTCGAACTCGAACCCTGGTGATACTGCTGGTAACCCTTGGGTCCCTGGCTATTATTTTCAAACCGCATCACAAACCCACAATGAGGGACTTCACAAACTGGTCGCAGGTCAAGCAGAACCTCGCCGAGAACATTCATCTCGGGTTGGACCTTCGAGGCGGAAGCCATCTGGTGATGCAGGTTCAAACCGACGAGGTGATCAAAAAAGTCACCGAGCGGAACATAGAAGCGGCGAAGGCCAAGCTTCAGGAGAAGAACCTTCCTTTCACAGAAATCACATACGACGGACCGGGCAGAATCACAGTCACGGTGCCGGATAGCACCAAGAACTCCGACATGGTAGCCGAGCTGACGACGGACTTCGGACAGGGCTGGGTCTTGGACGAGCGCGGCAACTCGATCATTGCGACTCTTGAAGAGGCAACTCAAAACGATTTGAGGAACCGGGCCACCGAGCAGGCCAAGGCGATCATCGAGAACCGTGTGAACGCCTTCGGCGTTACAGAGCCGACGATTCAAAGGCACGGCGGCGAAGGAACCTACCAAATCCTGATTCAGATGCCGGGCGTGGATGATCCAGAACGAGTCAAGAACACGCTCAACGCCGATTCGAACCTCGAGCTTAAGCTGGTGGCCAAGGGCACGCAGATTCCGTATCCCACGAAAGAGGAAGCCGAGGCGGCGCTAAAGACACAACCAGGGGGCGCGGCAAACTACGAAGTGGTGTTCTATCGCGAACGCTCGGAGACGGGCAGCGCACAGGAAGGTTATGTGGTGGTGGAGAAGCACCCGATCGTCACCGGGCTCGACATGCGCGACGCCAGCGCAAGGGCGTCGCAGTACAGCGGCGCGAGTTATGAGATCGACTTTTCGTTGACCCCCGATGGCGCGAAGCGTTTCTCAAAGGCTACCGGCGAGCACGTCGGCGAACAGCTCGCGATCATACTGAACAACGAAGTGAAGTCGGCTCCGCGAATCAACAGCCAGATCAACGACCGCGGCCAGATTACCGGAAGCTTTACAAAGAAATCCGCGGAAGACCTGGCGCTTATCCTTCGCTCGGGCGCGTTGCCGGCGAAGGCGATCTATCTTGAAGAACGGACGGTCGGGCCTTCGCTTGGCGCCGATTCCATCCGTCAGGGCGTCACCGCATCAGTCGCGGGATTGCTGGCTGTTGTGCTGGTCATGCTCTACTACTATCGGGGAGCGGGCATCAACGCGGTGCTGGCTTTGGTCCTTAACCTGATACTGCTGATTGCCGCGCTGGTGATGGTAGACGCGACGCTAACCCTGCCCGGCATCGCCGGGGTGATTTTGACTATAGGTATGGCTGTCGACTCGAACGTGCTGATCTTCGAGCGAATTCGCGAGGAGCTTCGCAACGGCAAGGTGGTGGCATCGGCGGTTGATGTTGGCTTTAACAAGGCGTTTTTGACCATCATCGATACTCACGTGACAACGATCGTCTCGGCTATCTTCTTGTTTGTGTTTGGCACCGGTCCGATCCGCGGGTTCGCGGTGACGTTGGTACTCGGCCTGGTGGCTAATGTTTTCACTGCGGTGTTCGTTTCGCGCACGATCTTCATGTGGCATCTTAACCGCCAGGCGCGGGTGGAGACTCTCAGCATTTAAACGCTGACCGATGAATGATGAATGATGAACTGGCTTAGCGTTTTGAGTCAGCACTCATCACTCAGCGCTCAGCACTAGGCTTTAAACTATGGTAGAGCTGTTCAGAGATCCCAAGATAGACTGGCTAGGCAAGAAGAAGATCTTCATCGGGTTGAGTATCTTTTTGCTTTTGCTGGGCGCGCTTTCGGTGCAGATTAGGGGGTTTAACCTCGGAGTAGACTTCACCGGCGGAACGCTGCTGACGGTGCGCTTCAAGGAACCGCCCGTTGTTAACGAGGTTCGGTCGGCGCTTGCCGCCGGCGGTCTCGACACGAGCGCGGTCGCGTTGCAGCCGGTTGTAAACCGTCCTAACGAGTTGATCATTCACGCTCCACTGCTCGGGTCGAACACCGAGAGTGAGCGGCGCGTAGACGAAGATAAGCGCGCGATCATCAGAGCGCTTCAGCGGCTAAACCCCGCAGGGGATGAGTCGGCCGGTAAGATCAACATAAACACGATAGACGCGATCGGCATAGAGCTCGAGCTGCGTCAGGTGGACCCGCTGCAAATCAACAACCAGGCTTTTGCGACCGCGCATCCGTACCGCCAGGTCGGCGATCAGATAATCAACTTCCGCGACGGGACGCACAAGGGCTTCTTGCAGGACATAAACGCGATTCAGAGTTTGAACCTTGTCGTAAGCAACTTCGAGGGGTTCGATCAGAACAGGATCAGGCAAGCCATCCGTGATCTCTTCTATGCGGGCAAGATCGATGTGAACCTGGCAGGCACAAGCGAGCTCGAAGACGCGCTCGCGCGTATCGACCCGCTCGGGATCGGAAGCGGCTCGGAGACCTACGAAAAAGCGGCAAAAGCGATCAGCGACTATCGCAGGGATCGCAGCGGAGTGATCGACAACCTTGCCGAGATACAAGCGCAAGATGTTTCGGCGGAGCTGCTGGAGAAGATGCGGCCCTACTTCACCGAGGGAAGCTTCGCGGTGATCTCGGCGGATGTAGTGGGCGCGGTGGTTGGTCAGGACCTTCGCAACCGGGCAATCTACGTGACGCTGGCGGCGCTCGGCGGAATGCTGGTCTACATCGCGTTCCGTTTCGAGTGGATCTACGGCGTGGCCGCTGTGCTTGCGGTTTTTCACGACGTTTTGATCACGCTGGGGTTCTTCAGCCTTTTCCAGTTGGAGATCAGCCTGACCGTTGTCGCCGCGCTGCTGACGCTGATCGGCTACTCGATGAACGACACGATTGTCATATTCGACCGAATACGCGAAAACCTTCGACTGCGCCGGCGGGATAACCTTGCCCAGTTGGCCAACGATTCGGTCAATCAAACGCTGTCGCGGACAGTGATCACGTCTGGGCTTACTTTTCTCTCGGTGTTGGCGATTGTGCTGTTTGGCGGCGAGGTATTGCGAGGCTTTGGCCTGGCTTTGACTATCGGCTTCATCATCGGATCATACTCAACCATCGCAATCGCCAGCCCGGTGATGCTTTGGTGGGAGTACATAACCAGCCGCAAGGGCGGACGCGGCAAGTCGTCCGGCGTGAGTCCGCGCGCAAGCGAACGCACCCTGGCGAAGGTCTAGCTATTTGGGTTTTGAGTCTGGCTTAGATTCGAGCGATAAGAAGGACCCCTTCGCTCCGAATCAAGTCGAGCGGCACACGCTCAAGCCAATCAATAATCCAAAATCGGGAAGTCAAAAACAGGCGGAGTTGGGAACCAACTTCGCAAGCAAGGTGTCTAATCTGCTGGAAGCTTGAAACTGCTTGACTTGATGCGAAGTCGAGTAGTAGACTCAGCCGGTTTTCAGCCCGACTTTTCAGCGAATAGCTAGCTCTATTGATTATCGGCTTTCTTGTCTACGCGGTGCACGCGTTCTTTCTAAGCGGAACGTAGCGACTGGCGCTGGATGGTTCGAACCGAGCGCCCACTGCCTGGTCAGGCAACACCTGGCACCCAGTGAGCGCGGGGAATAAATACCTCTCCACCATCGAATATTACCGGAGGTTGCCTAAATGTTTGATCAACTAGTTGAGTCGTCAGCAGTCAGGAGACGCTCGAACCGGTGGATATACTTCAGCGTCACCGCTGCTCTCTGGGTGTCGGTTGTCACGGCGGTGATCATTTGGGGCATAGTCGCGTACGATGCGCAGCTCAACGAGCAGTTCAGTGCCTTGACGCTGCTTGCGCCGCCTCCGCCGCCTCCGCCGCCTCCGCCCCCGCCGGCCGCGGCGCCCGCACCAAAACAGACAAAGCCAACTCAACAAGAGGCATTTGTATCCGCGAAGGAGCCGCCCAAGGAAATTAAGGCGCCTTCGGCCCGGCCGCCGGTTATCCAAACCAGCAGCGTCGGCGTCTCGGGCGGGGTGGAAGGCGGCGTACCTGGTGGAGTACCCGGCGGCGTACCGGGCGGGGTGCCCGGCGGCGTGATCGGCTCCGGTCCGGCTGAGCCTCCTCCACCTCCGCCACCAGCCGAAGAGAAGAAGCCGCCGCAAATCATTCGCAAGTCGGGCGGCGTACTTCAAGGCTCGGCCACCAGGCGCGTGGAGCCCAGCTATCCGCCGCTCGCCAAGGCTGCCCGTGTCAGCGGCTCGGTTGTCGTCGAGGTCACCGTGGACGAAGCGGGCGGCGTCATCTCGGCTCGGGCGATGTCGGGGCACCCGCTGTTGAAGGAAGCCGCGGTCGCAGCCGCGCGCGGCTGGAGGTTTAGCCCGACACAACTGAGCGGCGTGCCGGTGAAGGTCATCGGCACAATCACGTTCAACTTCAATTTGTGATTTCAGTCTGAATGGTCAACGCGCCTGGCGCGCTCACGCCGCCAGGCTCGCTCTCAAGCATCCTAAATTGACTCTGGAGGGTTTCTACCAATGCTACTTCTTCTCTCGAACATCTGGCTGGCGGGCAACAAGCTCGCGTTCTTTCTGCTTCAGGAAGGAGAAAAGAGCGGTCAAACCGCGACCGAAGACTTCTCACTCTGGGGCATGATTCAAAAGATGGAATGGCCCGCACTGCTTGTCGCCTTCGTGCTGGCCATCATGAGCATGTACTCGATCGCGGTGATGGTCGAGCGCTGGCTCACGTTCAATGCCGCCCGAAACCAATCGCGACAGTTCGCGCCCAAGGTTGCCGCCGCCCTGCGCGACAACCGGATTGACGAGGCCATCGCGATTTCGGATCGTCACAAGAAATCGCACCTCGCGATGGTCGTCAACGCCGGGCTTCAGGAATTCCAGGCACACCAGACCGGCTCGGACATCCCGGGAACGACGATGGACGCCGCCCGTCGCGCATTGCAGCGAGCCACTGCCCTGAAGACCGCCGAGCTCAAACGCGGGCTTTCGGGTCTGGCCACGATCGGTTCGACTGCCCCGTTCGTAGGCTTGCTCGGAACGGTTATTGGCATCATTGGCGCGTTCCAGGGCATGAAGGCGGCGGAAGGCACTGGTATCGCGGCTGTTGCCGGCGGCATTTCCGAGGCGTTAATCGAAACCGCATTCGGGCTGTTGGTGGCGATCCCGGCAGTATGGGCGTTCAATATCTTCACCAACAAGGTCGAAGGCTTCACGATCGAGATGGACAACTCGTCGTCCGAGCTGATCGACTACTTTATCAAGCGCCGTGAGCTTAAGTAGCCTGGCGGTAACAGGAATGAGGTAACGCTATGTCAATGGATGTGGGCGGCGGTGAAGGTGGATACGTCGCCGATATTAACGTCACACCGATGGTAGACGTGATGCTGGTGCTGCTGATCATCTTCATGGTGATCGCGCCTATGTTACAGAGCGGCGTCAGCGTCGCACTTCCACAGTCGAAGTACCCCGACCCGGACCCGAATATCATCAAGGACACTTCGGCGGTTATAGCGATCCCCAACAACGGCGAGTACTACATCGGCCGGGACAAGATCGCACTGACCGACATCCCCCAACAAGTCAAGAAGATCTTGAAGGACAAGCCTGCTCCGGAACAGGTCGTGTACGTCAAAGCCAGCACCGGGGTGAAGTACGGCGAGGTGGTTCTGGTGATCGACTCGATTCGCGAGGCTGGCTTTGATCGGATTGGCCTGGTGGCCGAGAAGGAGAAGACGGCAGCGGGCGGCAGCGAGTAGAAACCGCGCGCTAGCATTGGATCCGGACACTAAAACGCCGGAGCATCATCTCGACGCTTCAGCGTTTTCATTCTCGACAAGGAGGCAGGTTGCCCGGCGAAGGGCCGGCAGCCGGATTACCCAAAATGGCACACGGAGAATCCCAGGAAGGTGGTGGGTCGGGCCGGAAATTGGGGCTCGCGCCGCCAAACATCAATGTCACTCCGCTTATCGACGTTCTGCTTGTGCTGCTGATCATCTTCATGGTGATCCAGCCTCAGAAGGAGGCCAAGTTCGAGTCGAACATCCCCCAGAAACCGCAGGAAAACGAGGGTGCGCCTGTCCCGCCTTCCGACATGTTGATGGTGGATGTGAAGCTGCAGGGGAGCGGACCTGACCAAACCATCGAGTTGAACAGCCGACCGATGACCCTGGTGGAACTTAGCACGACGCTTAAGGACCTGTTAGAGCAGCGGCCAGACAAGACCGTGTTCATCAAGGCGCCGAAGGACAAGCAATACGGCGACATTGTTAATGTCATCGACGTAGTGAAAGGAGCGGGGGCTCAGCCCATCGGGCTCCAGATTGACTATCTGCAGTAGAGTGCAGAGGAGGAACGAGCCTTGAACAGAAAGCACAACCCCGCGCTGATGATGGTGATTCTGGTGCTTGCGCTGGCTGCGCCTGGTTGCGGCGTCGTTAACAGGTTGCGCGCAAAAAATAGCCTTAACGACGGCGTGCGTGAGTTCAACAAGGGCAAGTATCAAACCGCCGAGGCGAAGTTCTCGGAGGCGCTTGGTCTGAGCCCTGATCTGACTAACGCTCAGTTGTTCTATGCTCGCGCGCTGAACGCCCAGTTCGCCCAGAGTTTGACTGAGGACCTGGGCGCCAAGACCATCGGCGCCTACGATGACATCATCAACAGAAACCAGGACAAGCCGGACGTCGTCGATCAAGCGCTGGCTTTCAAGTCTCACGTCTACGATGAGCTGACCAAGGTGAATCCGGATAAGGCGGCGCACTTCAAACAACTACAGCGCGACACCCTCGAGAAGCGCGCCCAGTTGTCCACCGCCTCGCCCAAGACCAAGGCCGACGTCTACTACACGCTCGGCGTTGGCTACTGGAAAGAGGCGTACGACATGAACGCAGGCTACGCGATGAAGAAGCAGCCGATTCCCCGGGAGGTTCTGGACAAGATGAAGCCGCTGATTGGAAAGGCTCACGAGTACCTGCGTCTGGCAATCTCTGAACAGCCCGACTATGCCAATGCCTGGTTCTACGAGAAGCTCGTGTTCATCGAAGATAGCAAGGTCGAGCCGGCCCGGTTCAAGGAACTGAAGGCGAAGATCGACGAGATGCAAGAGAAATTCCTGGTGCTTCAAAAGCAGCAGGCAGCGGCGGCGGCAGCGGCAGCAGCAGCCGAGGCGGCTCCGGCAGCGCAGTGAAGTAGCTACTCTCCTATGTTAAGATTCGAGGTGACGCCCCAAAACCGGCGTCACCTTTTTCTTTTGGGAGAAGGGGTAGTAGTCAGGGCGAGCGCGACACTTTGGCACCCTTCGCTTGCCCCTGGCTTTCAACTCCGGGCAAACGATGATTCGGTTCGAGACGATAGTTGAAAAGGTTCGTCAGAACCACCCGGGCGCCGACGACGATCTTCTCCGCCGCGCATACCTCTTTTCCGCCCGCCAGCACAGGGGTCAGATCCGTAAGTCGGGTGAGCCCTATCTCGTTCATCCGCTGGAAGTCGCAAACATACTCGCCGAACTCAAGCTCGATCCGATCTGCGTGGCGACCGGGCTTCTGCACGACATCGTTGAAGACACCGAGACATCGGTCGAAGACATCGAGGAGTATTTCGGAAAGGAAATCGCCCATCTTGTGGACGGTCTCACGAAAATATCGAAGCTCGACCACGCGTCCTACGAAGAGCGACAGGCGCTCAACATGCGCAAGATGCTGCTTGCCATGGTCGACGATGTCCGAGTCGTGCTGGTCAAACTCGCCGACCGGCTGCACAACATGCGCACGCTTGAATACCTCCCCGGCGAAAAGCGCCGCCGTATCGCGCAGGAAACCCTCGACGTCTACGCGCCCATCGCGCACCGGCTGGGTATGAGCCGCGTGCGAGGCGAACTCGAGGATCTTGCGTTCAAGCACATCGAGCCGGAGGAGTATTTGAAACTCCAGCAGTTGGTTGAAAGCCGCCGCAAACGACTGGATGCTTTTCTTCAGGACATCAAGCAGCAAATCAACTCGATGATGGAAGGTTCGGGAGTTCATATCGTTCACATCGAGGGCCGCATAAAGCGCTTGTTCTCGATCTACCAGAAGCTAAAACGCCAGCACATAAACATAGATCAGGTGTACGACCTCGTCGCCATCCGGATAATCACCGAATCGGTAAAGGACTGCTACGGCGCGCTTGGAGTGATCCACACCGCCTGGAAGCCCATCCCGACCCGCTTCAAGGACTGGATAGCGATACCTCGCGAGAATTTCTATCAGTCGCTGCACACTTCGGTCGTCGCCGACGGCGGCCAGCCGCTCGAGGTCCAAATACGAACCGAAGATATGCACTCGATCGCCGAAGAAGGCATCGCCGCTCACTGGAAATACAAAGAGGGGAGGCGCGGAACTCACACCGACGAAGACGAGGCGTTCGTGTGGTTGAAGCGGCTTGTCGAGTGGCAACAGGAAGTAAAGGACTCGCGCGAGTTTCTCGACTCGCTCAAGCTGGACCTCTATCCGACGGAGGTCTACTGCTTCACACCAAAGGGCAAGGTCATCGAGCTGCCGCGCGGCGCGACGCCGATCGACTTCGCGTTTGTGATCCACACTCAAGTGGGGCTGACTTGCAGCGGCGCAAAGGTGAACGGGCGCATCGTGCCGCTGCGGAGTCAGCTTCGAAACGGCGATGTGGTCGAGATAATGACCTCCCCGTCTTCGCATCCATCGCGCGACTGGATGAACTTCGCCCAGACCTCGCGGGCGCGGTCAAAGATTCGCCACTACCTGGCCGAAAGCGAGCGAGCGACGGCGATCGATCTGGGCAAAAAACTTTTTGAGAAGGAAGCCGATCGCTTTCGGCTCAACCCCAGGAAGCTTCTGTCGAACGGCGATCTGGACCGCATCGCGTCGGAATACGGCTGCGCCCGATCCGAGGACCTGCTTGCGGCGATCGGCTACGGCAAGGTGCTTCCTCGGAATGTCATCGCGAAGCTTCTACCGCCCGAGCGCGCAGCCGAGGTCGAACAGGAGAAGCAGAAGCGGCCCTCACTGAAGCAGGTCGTCAAACGCGCGCTTGGACTTGAAGACCGAATAATCGTAAAGGGGGTGGACGATTTGATGGTCTACCGCGCCGGGTGCTGCAACCCGATCCGCGGCGAAGAGATCATCGGCTACATAACGCGCGGCAAGGGAGTCGCCGTTCACTCGAACCGCTGCCCCAACCTGCCGGGTCTGCTTGTGAACCCCGAGCGGATAATCGAGGTCGAATGGATGAAGTCGGACTCGACCAGCGCGGCAGCCTATCCGATCACGATGAAGCTTGTAACCGAGGACCGTCCGGGGATGGTCGCCGATGTGACTCAGGCGATTGCCGGCGTAGGAACAAACATCCGCGACATCCGAGCGTCCCTGGACAACGAGGGCCGCGGTCAGCTTGTGCTCACCGCGGAGATATTTGATCTGAAGCACCTCGAGAAGATCACCGGCGCGCTCAAGTCGGTTAAGGGAGTGATGGATGTGGAACGAATAACGGGCGAATCGGTCCAGGCGTGATTGCGCGATGGGCCTTGCTTGAATCGTTCATCCGGCAGGACGTCGACTGGGGGTTGGCCGTGAGTGATGACGCTCCGCCGGTCGGTGGATGGAGGGAGATCGGTGTGGCTCGTGTTAGAGTCTTATTCCTACGATGCTGGACAACATCCCCGACGGCACTCACTGTTTCGTCGATGCTAATGTCATAGCTTATTTCATCGTGGGCTTGGCGACAGGCCCGGCCGGAGGTTGAGAACCAACAGATGAGAGTTCAGACCAAAGAAGCAGTTCTGAGCGCCATAGAAGCCCATGC
>JBASRN010000049.1:0-2757 GCA_049273855.1 Blastocatellia bacterium | reverse complement strand
GCCTTGGTGGAATGCAGGGGCCTCGCACATGAACGAAGCCTTTCCGAAGTCGTACTTTGATCGCTGCGGTCTGCTGTCGCTGTTAGATCAACGGCTCAAATCCCAGCGTACTTCATGAACCGCCGTAAACGGAACCGTACGTACGGTGGTGTGGGAGGACGGGAGCCGTGAGGCTCCCTCCTACCCGATTCTGGCCTGCCTTAGCTGATAAGCTCCGATGATTCGCACCATTCATCCCACCGAAGCCGGCCGGGACTCCGCTCGACTGATCAGAGAATCGGTTCTACTCAGATCTGCCACGTTAGGCTCGGTGCCCTTGACTTGCACGACTCGCTTAGGTACAAACCTCTACCGTAACGGGCACACACATAAGGAAGTTAAGGTTGCTTACTCGCTATCGTGACTTGAGAGGAGTGTGTCTATGCGCAAGTCTGCTGGCCCGAAGAATGGAACCGCCGCGCCGCCGCGCCTTTCGCGAAGGACCTTCATCACCAAAGCGGCCATCGGCGCCAGCGCGGCGGCATCAGTTATAGGTTCAACGGCAGCTTTATCCGACACGGACGCGGGAGGCGAGGCCAAGCCAATCAAGATCCCCGACGAGTTCGCATCGGCCGCCAAGGCCCCACTCAGGAAAGCCGAATTCCCAATGACCGGCGCCGAGGTGTTTGGGCGGGTGTGCAAGGAAGAAGGACTCGCGGCGTTGTTCTGTTGCCCGGGGAATTACAGCGTCCAGAATGCAATCGCGCTCGAAGGCATTCCCACATACTCTGGTAGACACGAAGGCTCGATGTGTCACGCCGCGGATGCATTCACCCGAGTAACAGGGGAGATAGCCGCTGCATCCGGTACCGAAGGCCCGGGGTTCACCGATATGATATGCGCGGTTGCGTCGGCTAACAGCGCGCGCTCGCCGGTCCTAGTTCTGGCCAGCAATATGTCGCTCTTTACCGAAGACACCGAGGCGGGCATTCAGCTTCAGTATCAGCAGTCAACCACTGAAGGGTTGAAGAAATACGGAAAGAGGTTGATTACACCGGGACGCATTCACGAATACGCTGCGTACGCTTTTAGACAGTTGAGATCAGGTATACCGCGACCGGTACACCTCGACTTCCCGAGCGAGGTCTATCGCGCTCAGTTTAAGAGCCCAGCCGACCTGGTTTATTACTTCGACAAGACAAAGTACCGCACCGAGTCCAAACCGCATCCGGATCCAAAGGACATCCGAGCGGCTGTGGACCTGCTTAAACAAGCTCAAAGGCCGATGATCGTATCGAGCAATGGGGTATTTTACAGCCGGGCATGGGACGCGATGAAAACACTGGCCGAGAAGGCCCAGATACCGGTTGTTGAGTCGGGCGCGATGAAGGGTCAATTCTCGGACGCGCATCCGCTTTCCGCCAACGCGGCCCCGGAGGCTCTCGCGAGTGCGGACGCTATCCTTCTCGTTGGCCAATACTGCATGCCGACTGTCGGGGAATTTGCCTTTGGCCCGGACGCGAAGTATGTCCGCATAGATCCCTCGCCGGAGGACATCGGCCGCAACCTGCCGATTGACATCGGCATCGTAAGTTGCGAGAAGGCGGCGCTCGAAGCGTTGTGCAATCAAATGCCCGCGATGAAGCACGACGCGTGGGTCGCAGAGGTGGCCGCGGCCCGAAAGAAGTTCGAAGGCGAATGCGACGCATTCTACAAGCTGGGCCTGAGCTATATCGACGCAGTCCATCCAGCGGTTATCGCAAAAGAACTGAGCGACTTTCTCTATCGCGGCAGTATTCCAAGGGAGCAGACGACGGTTGCTTCCGGGGGTTACGGAATTGCTCGCTATACACGGCGGTGGCTGAGGGGCTATCGGCCGGGTCAAATCATGAACGGCGCCTATCAGTATGGCGCGATCGGCCCGGATGTCGGCTACTCTGTTGGTGTAGCTGCGGCGGTTCAAAACGGCGTGAGCGTGCAGGCCCCTTACAAGGGGCACCCGGTCGTTTGCATCACCGGTGACGCAGGCTTCGGGTACACTGCCATGGAGATGGAGACGCTGTCGAAATATCGATTGCCGGTAATCGTGATCGTTTACAACAACAACGCATGGGGCACGTGGAGCGGAAGCAGAGGCAACAACAAGACGCTCGCCATACACCTCTTCCAGGAGAACCTCAGGTACGACAAGATCGGCGAGGCTCTCGGTGCACACGGAGAGTATGTCACGAGGCCAGAGGATTTTCGTCCCGCGCTTGAACGCAGCTATCAGATTGCGGTGAGAGAAAGTCGGCCATCGGTAATCAACTGTCAGGCCAAGAAGGAGTTTTGGCTTAGGGACCAGTATCCGCCGGGCTTGCTGGGAAAGGTCGAACCGGGGTGCATGTCTTATTATCACTGATTGGTGAATCACCTGTTCGCGAATCCGAAATGTGTGGTTAAAAGCGTGCGGGACAAACCTTTAGACGTCGTTCGAAAGGGACTTCAGGCGTATGCCGACCGGGGAATCTTTCGTGGCTTCGATGAAGTAAAGACGCGGAATGGAAAGCGCGCTTTCAGATTTGTTTGGCTAGGTAGGCGCCCAGTTGACTTCGACGTCGACTCAGAGAAGGGCTTGTTGAGATTCAACAAACTTCTGCCCAATGTGCCTCTGAACTCCGCGTTGTACTCCGATCTGAGTCGCTTCTTGAAGAGCCGATCCGATTCCAAGATTCCGAAGCACCGACGCGGGGAAGCTCGTCGCGCGACAGTTTCGGGCACCAATCGCGCAGGGAACGT
>JBASRN010000047.1:0-11158 GCA_049273855.1 Blastocatellia bacterium | reverse complement strand
GCTTTGCCTGCGGCTTCCTTCAGATTCCACCTCGCGATGGACACCCTTGCCGTCCGGCTAACTATTCCCCCTGTCGGGCTAGTGGAGGACTTTCACCTCCAAGTAAGAGCGCCCTGCCGGGCGCACCCATGACAAAAAGGCGGACCATTTGGTCCGCCTTTGCCGTGGGGGCTCTGATCGGGCGTGTCTTTCGTCGGGGGTAGTCGCTCGATCAGTGAGAGAGACTATTAACGCTGCGTCGAAGGAGTCGTCTGAGCAGTCGCGGTGCCCGTTCCGCGGTTCAGCAACCGAATCTCGACTCGGCGATTCTGCGCGCGGCCTTCACTCGAGTGATTGTCAGCCACCGCACGCAACTCGCCAAACCCAAGCATGTGCATTCTAAACAACGGGACGTTGTGTTGCTCGGCAAGATAACGGCGAACCGCGTCGGCGCGCTTTTCGGTGAGCTGGTTGTTGTACGCGTCCGTGCCTACCCAGTCCGCAAAACCCTTCACTTCGAGGATGAAGTTGTTGCGGTCCCTGATCTG
The DNA here is from genome assembly GCA_049273855.1 of Blastocatellia bacterium. GTDB lineage: Bacteria > Acidobacteriota > Blastocatellia > UBA7656 > UBA7656 > Onstottus_B. The sequence goes on along the minus strand of JBASRN010000047.1, from coordinate 10,631 downwards.
CGCCGCAAGGTTGTCGAGCGACGCTTTCGCCTCGGGCGTCAGCTCGTAGCTGTCGAACTTGAAGTTCACGGTCGCGGTGTTCTGAAGCGCGTACTTGTCCAGGTTCGCCCGCAAATCTGTGACCGATTGCTCGGCAGCACCAGCTCGCTTGTTGGCCTCGTCGGCGCGCCCCAGCGCAGCGTCCGCTTGAGCCTGCGCGCGATCAGCGCGGCCTCGGACTTCGGTGATGTCTGTACCGAGCCGGCCGATGTCCTGGGTGTTCCGACGCGACGTCTCCTCTAACTCGCCGGTGCGTTGCTCGAGCGGCGTTACTCGTTCGTTGATCCGGTTGCGCGCGTACTTCTTCGTCGCGCAGCCAGCCGAGCTAAGGATCAATACGGTGCTAAGGACCGCGAACTGGATCGACCGTGTCTTCATCTTGGTTACAACCGTCATTCTGAATAAAAGGCGATGCAGAGATTATCCGCATCGCCTTGTGTGGTTACTGTCCTCACCACAGTAACCGCATAAGAGACCGGAGAATGATTTGATTCATCACCCGTATCTCTGCCCCAATTGGGTTGGAGCAAGCGCTGTGCCGACGCAAGAAGCTCGCGACGGGCTTGTAAGTTCCTTCAAGACTGAGCGCGAGTTTCGGAACCAAGGCGGGCGACGGTAAAGATTACAGCTCCGGAGTGTAACAATTTCCGGCTCTGGACCGCGGTTTCGTTTTTCGAACGGCCGCATTCCAATCTCTATCGTTCCCCCAATTTATTGAGGTTTAGTATCTTCCGGATCCAGCTTCGTGGTAGTGTGCGGCTCGCCCTCTCCCGGTTTGTCTTTGGCCTTGTACTGCTTTACCCAATCCTCGATGTTCTCGCGTATGAACTCGCCGAAGTCTTCGATGTCGCGCGCGGACTTGCTCCAGAAGTCTTTGAACGCCTTTTTGTCGACCCACGCACCATATTTCGGGTCGCCCCACACGCCTCCCCATTCGCCCCAACCCGCTCTGCCGACTTCGTCTTCGTAGTAAGCCGCTAGCTGTCGGCACGCCATCGCCGCAACTGTGAGCGAGCTTTCGGCGGGTAACGCGTCGAAGACGTTCGCCACGTCTGGGTCGAGCTCCTTCAATCGCGCGAGGACGCGGTTGTACTGCTCGACGCAGAAGTGCGCCGCGTCCTGGCTGCTGCCGGTCCATTCCGACTGCAGCGCCATTCGCGAAGTGCGCCTCAACACGTTCACGAGCTTCGCCAACTCTTGCTCTCGTTCCATACTCTACCTCCTGCTATCGGTTCACCGAAGCCCAGCCGACCCACGCTCGCCTGCCGCCGCAATGTCGTGCGCCTCTCTGACCTCTCTCGCCCGCGGCCTCGTCTTCGAAGTAAGCTGCTAGCTCGTAGGCCGCCATCCGCGTTACCTCGGGGGACGCAGCTTCGGGAAGCGGAGTGAAAAGAGGCGCTGCCGCCGGCTCAAGCACGACAAGGCGCGCGAGCACCTTGTTGTATTGCGACACGCAGAAGCGCGCGGAGTCCGGCTCGGCCTGTTTCCAGGAAACGAAGTTCGCCGCTCGCACGATGCGCCGCAGCACGTTCATGAGTTTTCTTATCTCTCGATCTCTTTCCATTTCTCACCTCTGACGCTCTGTTGTTCAAGCAGGCCGCGCAACAGCTGCTTGCCTCGATGCACGCGCCACTTGACCGTTGAAATTGCCACTCCGAGAAACGCCGCTATCCGCTTTAGCGGCATCTCGTCGAAGAACCTCAGACGCAACACAAGCGCGTAATCCGCCGGCAAGTCTTCGAGCGCAAGTCTCACGTCTTCGTCTCCCTCGCCCTCGATCGCCAGCGGATCACCAAGCGCTTCAACCTGTTCAATCAGGAACTCATCCATCGCAACTCGGCCGCGCCGCCGTCTACTCTCGCGTTTACCGAACCGCATCGCACGATGTCGCGTGATTGCTGCCAGCCACGCAGCGAACTTCAACGGATCGTCAATCGATGGTAAAGCCTTGAACGCCAGCAGCAGCGAGTCCTGCGCGATGTCTTCGGCGTCTTCGCGCCCGACTATCGCTTGAGCCGTTCGAACAACGGCGGCACGATAACGCGCTGCCAACAGATCGAACGCCTCCAGGTCGCCGAGTATCGAAGCAACTACCAGTACCTCGTCGGGCGGTTCTGCGACCTCGTTAGCCATCCGAGCTCCAAGCTATCCCGTGCGATCGGAATAGCCCTCACTAATATAGAGTCATCATAAGGTGAAAAGGTTAGAGGCTTCGAATTGATTGTTGCTTGCCCGGTTGACGCGCCCGAAAGAGTCCATTTATGAACTCGCTCGGAGCTACGATGGCTGCCCTCTTGCTCGTTGCTTTGCTGGCGTTTGGATCGGCGCGCCAAGCCAATCAAGCCTCGACCGCTCAGCTACTCGCGGAGAGTCACGCGGGTTCTCCATCCTCGGGCGAGGGGGCGATCCCGGAGTGAGCTACAGCGTCTGTTCTGAGTGTAAAGTGCTGAACGGGCTGTGGTGGCCACTTCCGGCGCCTCCCCAGCTAAAATTACGAAGAGCGGGTGCCTCTTATCTGAGTCTGCTCAGATCGGCAGCGTACAATCGCTGGTAAGCCCAGAAGTTATTCATGACCTTCGCGACATAGTCTTTCGTCTCCGGGAACGCGATCTCGCCCATCAGTCGATCAGCGTCCGCAGACCGCGCGCGAAACATCCATCGCTCAACGTTCTGTTCGCCCCCGCTGTATGAGGCCAACACCGCGTACGGGTTCCTAGGGAAGAGCTTCAGCAGGTCAACCACGTAACGCACCGCCAGGCGAATCGCAACCTCCGGTTCGTACACGTCATCGAGTTCGAAGTTCTTCAGCCCTTCTTCCTCCGCGAGCTTGAGCGCCGTCTCTTGAATGAACTGCACGAGACCGCGCGCGGCAGCGCCGCTCTTGACAGAGGGATTGAAGCGGCTTTCCTGTCTTGCAACTGCAAGCATGAGGCGTGGGTCGACTTCAGCCCCCCGCGAGTAGCGATTCAGCGCATCGCGGTATGGCGCGGGATAAATCATCTCCGCAAGGTCTCGCGGCAAGAGCTCAGGCCTGTAGTCTTGCGGGATGGACCTGGCAAGCGGTTCTGCGAAGGCGATAGCGTAGTGGGCGTGGTCGCCGCGATTGTTGTAGACAGCGAGTGAATACGCTACATCGCCGCCCACTGCGGTTCGAGGATCGCTTTCCGTTTGCTCATCGCCGACATCGGTTGTTCTCTGCGCTCCGACAAATCCCCCAAGCCTGAGCTCCGGCGCGCCTTCGTCATATAAGCCGAGGAACAACAACTCTGACGCAAGCGAAGAGTGTGAGGAGTCGCTTGCGGCTTGCTGCGTGGCGCCGATCGCGGGCCGCGCGGCTGCTATCAATCGAAACCGCGAGCTTATTCTGTAGGACGGAAGACGGTCGTAGCACGCGCGAAGAATCGCAATCAGATCGTGCTCAGCGGCAGTTTCGGTGACCAGCCGGAGAGCCTGGGTCGCGGCGTCCTTCGCTTCACCGTAACGCCCCTCCGCAAGCGCCGCGCGTGCCTGATCTCGATAGCGTCTCGCATGCTGTTCGATAATTCGCCGGCCTTCTTGAGTCGCGGCCATCGCTTGAAGCCGGAGAGTGGCTCGGTGAGCGAAGTAGTTGTCACGAGCGTGTGGAATCGCCAGATAAAGTCCAGCCGCCTCGCTATACCTGCCCATCTGCTCGATCGCATAGATCCGCATGAAGGCAGCTTCCCCGCGAATCGGCGCGCCGACGACCTTGGGCGTGACCGGCAGAGCCGACACCCTGAGCAGAAGCTGCATCGCCGCGTCATAGTTGCCGCGCGTCAGCTCGATCTTCGCTTCGTTATACAACCCGACCGTCGCCAACGGCTGGCCGGCGAAACGTGCTTGGATTCGCCTCGACCACTCGATCGCTTTACTGTCCTTGCCCGCGTAGCGAAAGCTATCAGCCACATTGCGGTATGCGGCTTCGACCAGCGTGCTCTTCGGATACGTGGTGATGAATTCGCTGTACCGGCGAGCGGCGGCTTCGTATCTGCGCGCCTTCTGAAGGGCGGTCGCGACCCAGTAGTACCCTTGCTCCCCTTCGGGCTTCTCGGGAAACTCGTCGTGCGCGCGGGCGAACCACACGATCGCGTCATCGTATTTGTCCTCGCGGTAGGAAGCATAGCCCGCTTGATAAAGCGCCTCAGCTCGATTCGGGCTTCCGGGGAATCGCGCAACGATGTCTAGCAGGTGCGCGCGCGCTTCGGACCAGTGACGGTTTGATAAGTAGATCCGCGCGCGGCGAATCGCTTCAAATTCGTTTGGCTTTTCCTTTGAAGCCCGATCGAGCGTGTCATGTCCGCTCGCGCCCTCAAGCGCATAGTCATCGCGAGATCCATTCATCAGTTGATCAAAGAGGACGCGCGCGGACTGTGAGTCACCGCTTTTCGCGTAGGTTTTGCCCAGACTTGCCATCGCGCTTCGTCCTTGCGGCCCGGCAGTCGAAGCGATGGGTCGCAGCAGCGCGATGCCCGCGCGAAAGTTGCCGCTTTCCAAATGGCTATCGATCAAACGCTGGCGCGCCGGCGCCCCAAGCACGCTTGAAGGATACGCGCCGAGCAAGCGAATGATGTACTGGCGCTCGCTTGCGAGGTCGCCCGCGGCGCGCGAGCTCATCGCCAGATGCCAGAGGCCGTACTCTGCGAGTGGGGACTTGCGATTGAGAAGTGAAAGATAGAGCGCCGATGCTTCCCCGCGCGCGGCTCGTCTCTCGGCTAAGCGGGCAAGCAGATAATCGTAGTTGTTTCGAGTGAACGCTGCCGGGTCGGCTGATTGAAGCTCCTTAACCAACACTTCGGCGCGATTGAAATCGCGCGCATCCATAGCTGACCGAATATCATTGGCTCTAGCTTGTAGACCCTGAGCCGCTGCCTGACTCGCAAACATAGCGAGCAGCACCAAAAGAGAACAAACCGTCCAATGCATAGTCACCCTTGAAGGCCTCCAGGCGGAGGGCCGCCAAAGCCAAAAAGGAACTCGGCTGAAGGCGGAACCACGTGCGCTTTTTCAACCGAAGAAGTACGCTTCAAGTGTCTCGGCGTAGAGCACCGAGCCGAGCACCAGTTCATCAATGATCACGAACTCGTTCGGCACGTGCGCGAGCTTGTCATCGCCAGGGTAGTGCACAACCGAGGTAATGCCTGCGAAGTAGAGGTTCTTCGCCACGGTGTTCCCGCCGAACGTCTCGTAGCTCATCGGAAGCCCGAGCCGGCGCGCCGCCGTGTCGAAGCTGCGAATGATTATCGAGTTCTTGTCGGAAACGTGCGGCTCGGTCTCGTGAAGCACCTTCACGCTGACGTCTGAATCGGGAGAACGCCGACGAACAGCGGCGAGTTTATCCTCGATCTTCCCGAGCACCTGAGCTTTGCTGATTCCCGCCGGCAAACGGAAATCAATCGACGCGCGCGCCATCGACGGCACGGTGTTGCTCGACGAGCCGCCCTGAATCGTTCCCACGTTCATCGTCCAGCCGTCGAACGCGCGATCGTAACTCGCTCCAAGGTCAAGCTCTTTGATCTCGACGAGCGCTTCGGCTAACGGAATGATCGCATTGCGGCCAAGTTCGGGGGTTGAGCCGTGCGCTTGAATCCCGCGGCTTTCAAGCTCGATCCAGAGAATGCCCTTCTCGCCATAGATCGAGAGATCCATTCGCCCGCCATCGGGAATGATCGCAACGTCAAACTTCAACCCGCACTCCTCAACCAGATAGATGATGCCAAGCTCCGAACCAAGTTCTTCGTCGGCTGCGGCGATCAAGTAGATCGTACCGTCGAAACTCGGATGCTCGGCGAGAAACGCTTTGCATGCGGAATACGCGCACGCGAACGAGCCCTTGTCGTCCAGCGTCCCGCGTCCGTAGATACGGCCGTCGTTGATCGTCGGCTCAAACGGGGGGGTGTTCCACTGCTCGATCTCACCTGGCGGCACTACATCCATGTGCGAGACGAACCCGATTGACTTCGCGCCCCTGCCAATTCGTCCGACAACGTTGGTACGTCCTGGCTTTTTCTCGTGGTAAGAGATTTCCATCCCAAGCGATTTCATGCACTCGGTAACGATCTCTTTACATAAGTGCTCGTTGCCGGGCGGGTTGACGGTGTTGTGGCGGACCAACTCGCAGACGATCCTGACAATCTCGTCGCGGTCGAGGTGCTGTGAAAACTTTGACTCCATGGTCGCTGAGCTCCCTTGTGCTGTCTGGTGAATCGCTTTATGCTCTCATTCAGTATAGTCTGGCTCTTGTTGACAGCGAAAGAGAACTGGTCTTAAAGTCGGCGCGAAGCAGGGCGGTCGGTTTGGAGGAAGGTTGGCTGCCCGATGGTGTTGATTTCGGACCCGGTTGCATACCGTCATCCTGGGAGATTTAAGTCCAATCTGGCCAGTCCGGTTAAGACGCCGCCATTGCGCTAAGCGCTTGTCGGGAAAAGTCTTGATATGCAGTATATGCCGTGCTATAAAACAGCGGTACCCCACACAGGCCCCTTCTGGAATCGGCTCCGAGCGAATGCCCGATCACATCAAGGCAATGGCCCTTTGCGACCTTAGAGGCGGCAAGCCTGGTCCAGTCCAGTTCCTGTTCTGCCGACAGATGATTGAGGACAACCGATGACGACCCCGGTCGTTTTGTACGAAGAGGAGTACGGCCAGCTCAAGCACGTGATCACGCGGCTGTGCGCCGACGCCAACGCCAAGTTTGTGTTCCTGGTGGACAAAAACGGACAGCAAATCGCCGCTCACGGTGAGATGTTGAACCTCGACGTTACGAGCCTTGCAAGCTTAACTGCCGGTAACGTGGCGGCGACCGACGGCCTGGCTCACTTGATCGGCGAGCGCGGGTTTCCAGTGCTGTCGCACGAGGGCGAACGCGATAACCTTCACATCTCGATCGTAGCTTCGCGAGTCATATTGGTGGTGATCTTCGATGAGCGTTCGAGCCTGGGTCTTGTGCGGCTTCGCGTGAAACGAGCGACTGCCGAGATGAACGGCATTTTCGATTTGATTGACTCAAAGATAACTCGCGAGCGGGATATGGGAATCGCGTTCGATTCACCGTTCGCGGAAATAACCGAAGAGGACATCGACGCGCTGTTTAGCTAGTCTCCAGGACGGTGAGGCTCGCAACTGCCCCTAACCCCAATCGACCGGGAGCACCCCCGACCTCACCGGCCCAGCGATAAGGGATACCAGCTTTGACGTTCATCAACTACGCATCGCGAGAAATAAACTGCAAGATCGTTTATTATGGGCCCGGCCTGGGTGGTAAGACTACCAACCTGCAATACATCTACGACTCGACCTCGGCGCAGGCCAAAGGCAAGCTCATCAGTCTTGCTACCGAAACCGACCGCACGTTGTTCTTCGATTTTTTGCCGCTCGACCTCGGGACTGTGCGCGGCTTCAAGACACGCTTTCACCTCTACACGGTTCCCGGCCAGGTCTTCTACGACGCAAGCCGCAAGCTGATACTGAAAGGCGTCGACGGCGTGGTGTTTGTCGCGGACTCGCAGCGCGAGCGAATGGACGCCAACGTGGAATCGCTCTACAACCTGGAGCTGAACCTAAAGCAGCACGGCTACGAATTAATGAAGATGCCCTACGTGCTTCAGCTTAACAAACGCGACCTGCCCAACGTCGTTTCATCTCAGGATCTGAAAGCTGAGTTGATTCGCAAAGACGAACCCGTGTTTGAAGGCATAGCCAACAGAGGAACGGGCGTGTTCGACACGTTGAAGGCAGTCGCCAAACAGGTGCTATTGGAGCTTCGAAAAAGCAGCGGGGGGTGAACTCTCGCGAAAATTTGAAACAAACCTCTAACCCCAAAGAAAGAACGCGTGCTATTGAGCGGAGAGATGCTCATTAACGCCTTTAACGATATCGCCGATTGTTAAGAACTTTGGGATCGCTTCGTCCGGTATCTTTATCTTGAATTGTTCTTCCAACCGCAAAGAGATGTTCAGCGCGTCCAGCGAGTCCGCGCCGAGATCCTTCATCAGATGAGTGTCAGGCCCGAGCTGATTCCTATCAACGCGCAGCTCGGCAACTATGATGCTCTTGACCACATCCTCAATGGAGTCTCTGGCTTCTCGAGTCATCTTATCTTCCTCAGCTTCGACGCTCGAATACTACTCGACGAACTCGCGCGCAACAAGCACAGCGTTGTTGCCGCCGAAGCCGAATGAGTTGGAAATCGCCGTCCTCAGCGGTGTTCGAGAACCAGCCGCCCGCGCGCCTTCAGTGACATAATCCAGGTCGCACTGAGGGTCGCTCTCTTCGTAGTTTATTGTCGGCGGTATCAACCGGTTCTCGATAGCAAGCAACATGGCAATGAATTCGAGCGCGCCGGCGGCCCCCATGGAATGCCCGAGCATTGACTTGATCGAGTTCACCGGAATCTCATATGCCCGGCTGCCGAAGACCCGTTTTATCGCTTCGGTCTCGGACGCGTCGTTCAGCTTCGTAGCCGTGCCGTGCGCGTTGATGTAGTCCACTTCTTCGGGCGCAACCCCCGCGTCCTTGAGCGCGCGGCTCATCGCGTGAGCTTCCCCGTCTGGATCCGGAAAAGTTATGTGCGCGGCGTCGGCAGTCGAGCCGTAGCCCAAAATCTCGGCGTAGATGTGGGCACCGCGTTCGCGCGCCGCATCAAGGGTTTCCAGCACGACTATGCCGGCGCCTTCGGCCAAAACGAACCCGTCTCGGTTCGCGCTGAACGGCTTGCACGCCCGCTCGGGCGGTTCATTTTTTGTGGAGAGTACTCGCATCTCTTTCCAGGCGTCCATCACCACGGGGGTTACCGGAGCGTCCGCGCCTCCGGCTATCATTCTTTCGGCGTTGCCGTAACGAATCACATGAAACGCCTGCCCGATTGCATTGGCTCCCGACGAACAAGCAGTGCTCACCGTAATGTTCGGCCCGCGAGTCTTGAACCGTATCGCGATATTAGACGACGATGCGTTGTACATTGACTTAGGGATCGCGATGGCCGACCGCCGTCCTCGCCCGTTCGCAAAGAAGGCTCCGCAGAACTCCTCGATCGAGCTCTGCCCGCCGAAGCCAGTCCCAAGAAACACACCTGCGTCGTAGCTTTCGAGCTGCCCGTTGGTCAGCCCCGATTCGCGGGTAGCCAGCCCGGTTGCCACGATCGCAAGTTGCGATACGCGGTCCAACCGTGACAACTCACGCTCATCAAAGAACTCCTCGGGCTTGAAGTCGCGACACACCCCGGCGATGCTGGTCTTCAGCTTCGACGTGTCGAAGTCCTCGATCCGCGAGATCCCGCTGCGCCCTTCCGCGAGCGCAGCCCAGACCGTCTCGCGGCCGACACCCGTGGCCGCGATGATTCCGATTCCTGTCACTACGACTCTTCTCATAAGGCGTGAAACATAATTCGTGACGCGTGATTCGTTATGGCTCGAAGCCTGTTCACGGATCACGAATCACTCGTCACTGAATTATCTCCAGCTTCTTTCCAACCCGGTGCATGGATTCGAGCAATCGCTCGGTCTGTTCGTCGGTGTGCGTAGCCATGCAGCTTATCCGCACAAGGCTGTGGGACACAGCCGGGGCCAGCACCGGATTGGTGTAGATGCCTTCGCTCATCAACTCCCAGAAGAACTTGCAGACCAATACTTCGTCATCCACGACAACAGGTATGATAGGCGTGATTCCTTCCAGCAACTTGAACCCGAGTCCGGCCAGCTCCCGCCTTACCATCCCGCTCACTTCGCGCAGGCGCCTCCGGCGGTCTGGCTCGCGCTCGATGATCTCGATGGCTTTCAGGACGGCGGCGGCGTTAGCAGGCGCCAGCGAGGCCGAATAGACAAACGCGCGGCTGTGATGCTTGAGGAATTCGATCACTTCGCATCGCGCGGCGACAAAGCCTCCGATCGACGCGAACGACTTCGAAAAGGTTCCCATCACCACATCGACATCGGGTTCAACATTGTAGTGCTCTGCAGTGCCGCGCCCGTCGCGCCCCAAGACCCCGATCGCGTGCGCCTCGTCAACGTATAGCCTTGCGTTGTGCTCGCGCGCCAACCGGACTATCTCTGGCAGATTTGCTGTATCGCCTTCCATCGAGAACACACCGTCGACGACGATCAGCCGGCCTTCATCGGGCTGCAAGCTCGCAAGCACTTTCTCGAGGTCTGCCATGTCGTTGTGGCGATACCGGGTAGTTCGGGCGAATGACGCTAGACAGCCATCGAGTATAGAAGCGTGTATGTTGCGATCGGCGACGATCACATCGCCTTTCTGCGCGATGGTCGACAACGCGCCGAGATTGGTTTGAAATCCGGTGCCGAACACAAGCACCGCTTCCCGCTTCATGAACTTTGCCAGCGCGACTTCGAGCCGGACATGCAGATCCATCGTGCCGTTGAGCATCCGCGATCCCGAACACCCTGTCCCATACAGGTCGATTGCCTCCTTGGCAGCGGCTTTTACTTCCGGATTGGTGGTCAAGCCAAGGTAGTTGTTTGAGCCGAACATCAGGATGTGACGGTCGCCCATCATCACTTCGGCTTCGCCTGAGTCGGCGCCGCTTGAGAATTCGCTGAAATATGGGTATAGGCCAGCCC
>JBASRN010000037.1:0-10607 GCA_049273855.1 Blastocatellia bacterium | reverse complement strand
AGCCGGTCGCAGATCTGAATCGTGTTGACTCCGCAACGGCTTCGCTGAGCGATGATTTCTGCCGCATTCTGCTTGCTGGTCAGAAGAAACGTCGCCACGGCTGGCGGCACGACGGCTGCAATTTCGGCAATCAGCTCTTCGGAGATAACGCCCGGGCCGCTCGGCATCTCGGAGACCAACCCGAGCGCCGACGCGCCGTAACGAATCGCCATCCATGCTTCTTCGACGCTCGATATGCAGCAGATCTTGACTCTTGGTCTTTCAAAAGCTTCCATTTCTCAACTCATCATCGGACAAGCAACCACAGATGAACTCTGATGAACACGGATCAAATAAACGGAAGCTGCTCAAAGGAGTTTCCATATCCGTGTTCATCTGTGTTCATCTGTGGTTCGTTCTGTTCCCCAACGCGGTCGGAGCGAATGCAACGCGACGTGTGCACAGGGTTGACCGCAAGCAGCGCAGGTTCGGTTTGTCTGCATTCGTTTACAACATAAGAACAGCGGGGCGCGAATTTGCATCCAGCGGGCAAATCCAGGAGGCTCGGGACCGTGCCTTCGATCGTCGCAAGGCGCCGCAGCCTCAACCCTTCTTCGGTCAAGCGTGGCACTGATTTCAACAAGCCCTCGGTGTAAGGATGCTTGGGGCGATGAAATATGTCGCGCACAGGTGCTTCTTCAACGATACGGCCGGCGTACATCACCGCGACGCGATCGGCGGTTTCGGCGACTACGCCAAGGTCGTGGGTGATGAGCAGCATCGACAGATCGAAGTCGTCTTTCAAGCCTCGAAGCAATTCAAGTATTTCGGCTTGAATCGTCACGTCCAGCGCCGTAGTCGGCTCGTCAGCGATCAGCAACGCAGGATTGCACGACAGCGCCATTGCTATCATCACTCGTTGACGCATTCCGCCCGAAAGCTGATGAGGATAGTCTTTCGCTCGCCGCATAGCGTCAGGGATCTTCACGCGTTCCATCATCTCGACGGCCTTCGCCCAGGCTTGCTTGCGCGAGAGTCGTTCGTGGAGTTGGATGGCTTCGGCTATCTGATCGCCGACGGTGAAGACGGGATTGAGTGAACTCATCGGGTCTTGAAAGATCATAGCGATCTTCCGCCCGCGCAGGCTTCGCATCGCTTCATCGTCCAGCGTCATCAAGTCGGCGCCGTTGAAAATGACTTGACCGGCGACGATCCTTCCCGGCGCCGGGACTAATCGCAAGATGGAGAGGCTTGTTACCGATTTGCCGCTGCCCGACTCGCCAACGAGAGCGAGTGTCGAGCCGCGCGGAATCGCGAAGCTTACGTCGTCAACGGCTTTGACCACGCCTGCGCGTGTGAGGAAGTGTGTGCTGAGGTTCTTGATTTCCAGGATTCTTGTGGGCATTTCGGTGGTGCGCGCGGGGCCGCCGCACTGAAATCGCCGCGCGGCTACGATGGCTTCGGTGTTTGCGTTATGAACCTCTTTCGTCCGCGGCTTCGTCGACTGCCTCTGGTTCAAAGGCGAGTCGGTCGTAGATATTGCTCGACCGTGTAAAGCGGCTGCGATCTTCTTGTCGCCATAGTGACTATCCTTAGCGACCCCGCGGTTCGATTCTAGACTGAACAAGCGTGCATCGCCAACAACCCAATCTTGTATCAGTCAGCCGCGCCGGTGTACTCACCGAAGACCGCGCGCAACCGGTCAGAGATCTCGCCAAGCGTCGCGGAGGCCTCAACCGCGCGAATGATGTGCGGCATCAAGTTCTCTTCCCCGGAAGCGGCTTGCTCGACTCTGCCAAGCGCTTCGCGGGTGGCGCTCGCATCGCGGCGCGCCCTGACCGCGCTCAGCCGTTCGACCTGCTGTCGTTCTAGTTCCTCGTTGATTCGGAATAAAGGGATTGAAGTCTCCTCTTTATTCGTGAACCGATTCACGCCGACGACGACTTGCCCGCCCGATTCGACTTCGCGTTGGTATTCGTAAGCTGCTTGCTCGATCTCGCGCTGAACATAGCCGATCTCGATCGCACGCAGCATCCCGCCAATGTCGTCGATTTTTCTTATGTAGTCAGCCGCGAGACGCTCAATCTCATTGGTCAGATGTTCGATCGCATAAGCCCCGCCAAGCGCGTCCGCTGTGTCCGACACCCCCGACTCGTAGCCGATTACTTGCTGCGTTCGAAGTGCAATTCTCGCTGCGTTCTCGGTCGGCAAGCCCAGCGCTTCGTCCATCGAATTCGTGTGAATCGATTGCGCTCCGCCCAACACCGCCGCCAAAGCCTGAATCGTCGTGCGAACGATGTTGACCTCGGGCTGCTGCGCGGTCAGCGAAGAACCGGCGGTCTGCGCGTGGAAGCGAAGCATCTGAGATCGAGGATCGCGCGCGTTGAAGCGCTCCCGCATGATCCGAGCCCAGAGTCTTCGAGCGGCGCGGAACTTCGCAACTTCTTCCAGAAACTGGTTATGTGAGTTGAAGAAGAAACCTATGCGGGGCGCGAACTCGTCCACGTCGAGACCGCTGTCCACCGCCGCCTGCACGTAAGCGATCGCATCCGCCAGCGTGAACGCTACTTCCTGGGCAGCGGTCGAACCGGCTTCTCGGATGTGATAACCCGAGATCGAAATCGTGTTCCAGCGCGGGACTTCGCGGGCGCAATAGGCAAAGATGTCTGTCACGATGCGAAGACTCTGCCTTGGCGGATAGATATAAGTCCCGCGCGCGATGTACTCCTTCAGAATATCGTTTTGAACAGTGCCGGAAATCCTCGCTGACAAAACGCCCTGCTTCTTCGCCACAGCGATGTACATCGCGAGCAATATCGCAGCTGTCGAGTTGATGGTCATCGACGTTGAAACGGCGTCGAGCGGTATCTGATCGAAGAGCCGTTCCATATCGTCGAGCGTATCGATCGCAACGCCCACCTTGCCGACTTCACCCCGCGCAAGCGCGTGGTCCGAGTCGTAGCCCATCTGCGTGGGCAAATCGAATGCGACCGAGAGCCCGGTTTGCCCGTGCTCGAGCAAGTAGCGATACCGCGCGTTGGACTCGGCGGCCGACGCGTAGCCGGCGTACTGTCGCATTGTCCAGAGCTTGCCTCGATACATCGAAGCGTAGGGCCCGCGGGTGAACGGGAACTCACCCGGGTCGCCCAGGTCTCGCGCATATTCGGTGTCGGCGTCGGCAGGTTTGAACGCCACGTTCATCTCTATGCCCGAGCTTGTCTCGGCTTTTCTTTCGGTTTGCTCTTTCGTGCTCATCGTTCGTTCCCCGATGTATTCCTCGATGAGATTAACAAAACGGTGGAAGGCTTACCATGTACGGGCGGCCCTCCGTGGCCGCCCCTCCTTCGCAAGGGCCCGACGTTTTCCCGAAAGAGGGGCGGCCACGGAGGGCCGCCCTACAAGACCATCAACCCTTTTCCGCGAACCGCGCCCTCCAAACCGACGCCGCGAAGATCAACAGCGCTCCAATGAAAACAAGCGAATGGGCATCGGCCCACTCCGCGGCTCGCAATCCCATGACTGCAGGGCTGGTGAGATTGAAGAGGATGAAGACGACGACGAGACCGGCGATCAGTATTCCGCGCCGGTTTCCGCAAGCGCGGCCGGCTTCCGCGGCTAAAGACGCGACGGGCAGGATCAGCACTACGAAGTGAGCCTTCCAACTGAGCGGCGACAGCAAAACAAAGCAGCACACAAACGGCGCCGCTGCGAGCAACTCGGTCCGTGCTCGACTGGCCGCGAGCATCCCAACAGCCACAAGCGCCAACGAGATTATCAGCGTGACCGGGTCGGATGGCCGCCGTGACGATTCGCTCGCTGAATGATCGAGCGGGCGGCTCGCGGCCGGCGTCAGTCTCGCGATGGCGCCTCGCAGCGACTGATTTCCCGAATAAGCTAAATCGTAGCCTTGCTTGTTCTGGATAGTTCGGCTCAGGAAGACGTGAAACGCATCCGGGGCTCGCGAGCCGAACGGCAGAAAACTCAGGACGGTTATGGCGGCAGCCAGTCCCAGGCACGCTGCGGAGAACTTCCACCTTCGACGGGCGATGTGATACGCGAGCAAGATCAGAGGAGTAAGCTTGATCGAGGCCGCGATCGCGAGCATAAGCGCCGACCCGGTCTTCTTGTTCCTGGAATACAGATAGACGTGAGCCGCCGCAAGCGCCGCGACGATCGGGTTCACCTGGCCGAGGCTGAAGTTGTCCAGCACAAACCGCGCTACCACCACGAGCGAGACAGCGCCGACCAGGGGTACAAGAACTTCGCCGGCGCTGGGGAGCCGTCCCGGCTTACTCATCCGCTCGCCGGCGCCGCCGGCAAGACGGGCTGACATCCACGACGCTGCGAGCGCGGACAATGCGTTGATCAGAAACCAAATGTACGCCGCGACCGGCAGGGACAACAGCGCGAGCGGAGCCATCGCAGCGGCAAGGAACGGCGGATAGAGGTAAGGTGTCCAGTCGCCGAGCGAGCTTTGATAAGGATCGCGGCCGGCGAGCACTTCGCGCGCCGCGTAGTAGAAGACGTTGAAGTCGTTGCGATATCCAAGCGGATCCGAGCCACTCTGACTGGCAAAATACAACCCGGAAGCCAGAATGACGCCGGCGAGCGCCGTGATTGCTATCGGCCTGGAGAAGATCAGTCGTGAGCGTACCGATCCCTTCTGACTCTGGATCGAAACGCTTCTCCGATCTGGCTCGTGCTCGCTCTTGCTCATCTTGCCTCAGCGGTTGCGGCCCTCGCTCAAGCCTCTAACGACTTTGAAGACTTTCACGTCTCCAGACTCATAAGCGAGCAACAACCAATCGGGGGTGTCCGGCTGATTGCCGAGCGCGCGCTCGAGCGGGCCATAGATTACGTGGCTCACTCGATTCTCAGTCAAGAGGTCGCGCGCCACGTCACGGGTCAGCTCGCCGCGATAGAACGCCGTAACCTGTTCACCCTTCTCGCCACCTCGAAGCGTCTGTCCATAATGCCCGAGATAGACTCGCAGCCCCGTTATCGAAGGCGCGACGTTTCCCGTCAGGTAAGACGAAAAGAGCACCGCATCAGGCTCGGCGTTGACCTCAAGCCAGCTCAGCGTATCAACAAGATCGGAAGGCAGGTAGCGTCGCGGATCATTCGCGCCCGACGTGTTCCCTCGCGCGACTGCCTGCCCGATGATGAACCCGACGTTGGTCAACGAAGCTAAAGCCACCAGCGCGATCAGTGCGAATGAACGAGCTCTGCGAGCCAGTCGCAGCTTTCTCATCAGCCAGAATGCAGCAACCGAGGCCGCTACGCAAAGCGGCAATTGCAAGCCTTCGACAAACCTGCGCTGATAGCTGACGGGAGCGTAGAGCAATGCAGCTTGAATGATCACCCAGATCAGCAAGAGCCGGCCGCGAGGCGCGCGCTCCTTCCACAGAAGCTTGAAGCCAACGACGGCCAGTACAGCAACGATACCGAACCCGAACATGTATTCCAGCGGCTGCGGAGAGAACGTGTCGGTCACCCTCAACCATTCGCGAAGCAACTCGTTTGACTGATTCAGGTAGACGAGATAGGCGAGCCCGGGCACCGCCGCGGCGCCGAATGCGAAACCCACACGCGCAGCGATGACGTACGCTTGTTTCACTTCCTGTTCTTGCCAATTCAGAAACGGCCACAGCGCCAGCGCTGCACCGGCGACTGCGAGCACGACGACTACAAGGTAGGGATGAACGACCGAAAGCAGCGACATCAGCAGGCCCGCGCCAATCCCTTGATTTATCCTGCCGCTCAACAGAGATGAAAACACCAGGTTGATCGCGAGAGCCGCAAGCGCGGCTCCAACCGTGAAATGGACCTGAGCGAACGATGAGCGAAAGGCAATTGCTTCCGGCAGATTCAAGTCGACAGAACCGGAGGTCACGCTCGCGTTCAACAGGCTCTTGCTGTTGTTCAAGAAAAAAACCAGCCAGCCAAGACCGGCCGACATTGCGTACATCCACAGCATGAATCGCAAGCGTCGCCGCGATTTCATGACACGGACCCCGACACTTCGAGCGGCTAGCAAGAGTAAGAACGACGCAACCAATCTCGCAACGTGAAAGACCCAGACCGGCGGCGCCCCAGCGATGCGCGAGATCAGCCCGAGCAGTGCCCAGAGCGGAAGAAAGAACTCACACGCTTGAGGCTCAGACGTGTAGAGATCGCACATTAACCAGTGACCGTTTGCGCTCTGCTTAATCCAGGCAAGATAGCTGAACGTGTCATCATAAGCCGACAATACTCCGGAGAACACGTGTCCACTGGGCGCGCGAACCGCGGCGATAACGTAGGGTAAGCTAGTCACCGCCGCGAGCGTGAGCCACACCGGGAACGCATCGCGAAGCGCCAGCCGGCAACGATGATAGATGAACGATGAACTAACGGGTGAGACTTTGGTGTGCAATGCGCTGTGAGCCATTACATCCGCGAGAGGAACAGGCGAGAGTAGTAGTAAAGCAGCGGTGCGCAAAACAGAATGCTGTCCACCCGATCGAGCGTCCCCCCGTGACCCGGTAACAGCGTGCCTGAGTCTTTCACGCCGGCGCCTCGTTTGAGCATCGACTCAGAGAGATCGCCAACCGGACCCACCACTCCTATCAACGCCCCAAGCACAAGCGCGTGGACGATCGGGATCTCGGGAAAAAACAGCAGCCGCGAAAGCGGTCCCGCGGCTATCGCGGCTACCAGTCCGCCCACCGCGCCTTCAATGGTCTTGCCGGGACTGACCCTAGGCGCGAGTTTGTGCCGTCCAAGCAAGCGGCCAGTGTAATACGCTCCAGTGTCGGCGAAGATCACCATCGCGAAGAACATCATAAGCAGCTTTGAAGAAAGACGCGGCGTCGGCGGTTGAGTCAAAGAGTCGGGCATCATCCTAACGCCTACCAGGCACCCGGCAAGCACCGCGACGTAAACGACGCCAGAGACCGTCGTGGCAACCGCTACGAGCGATTTCTTCATCTGGTCGGGCCTGGTAAGCGCAAGCGTCAGCGATGACATCATCAGCGCCGCGATCACCGCGACTATCCACTCCGCGCGTTCGAGCATAAAGCAAGCGATCACGATGAGCGCTGCTACGAACCCAAGAGCCGGCTGCGTTGGACACCCGACTTTTGCAGCCAGGGTATAGAACTCTCCGAGCGCCAGTATCGTAGCTACAGCCGCCAGCGCGGCAAAGAAGTAAGGCGTTTCGGTCCAAATGCAGAAAAGCAGAACAGGAAGGACCACAGCAGCGGTGAGGATTCTTTTCATAAAGGACTAAGGACTGCGGACTGAGGACTGAGGGCTCGGTCCTCAGTCCTCAGTCCTCAGACCTCATCGCTATTTCAAGTTGGCGGCGACAAGAGCACTCTGACGGGCAGGCGTAACGTCACCGTAGCGCCGCTCCCGCTTCTGAAACTCCACGATGGCTTCAAAGAGGTTTAGCTGGCGAAAGTCGGGCCACAGGGTTTCAGTCACATAGATCTCGCTGTAGGCTATCTGCCAGAGCAGGAAGTTCGACACGCGCATCTCGCCGCTGGTTCGAATCAAAAGGTCGGGATCAGGCAGGCCGCAGGTTGAGAGACGGCGCTCGAAGTCATACTCGGTTATCTCTGCTGGATTGCGTCCGGTGGCCGCACACTCGGCTGCAAGCTCGCGGCACGCCTGAATGATCTCGGACCGCCCGCTGTAGTTCAGAGCAATAGTCAGAACCGTTCCAGTGTTCGACTCGGTTTCGCGGCGTGCATGCTCGATCTCACGCGTCACCGCCGATTCGAGCGCTTGTTCGCCGCCGATTGTCTGAAACCGAATGTTGTTCTCTTTAAGACTGCGAATTTCCTTGCGAAGAAACTCGCGAAGCAACCCCATTAGCGCTTCCACTTCGAGCCGCGGCCGCTTCCAGTTCTCGGTCGAGAAGGCATAAAGGGTCAGGAAGGGAATCCTCAGGCGAGCCGCGGCTTCTACAGTGGCTCGCACGGCTGCGGCGCCGGCGCGATGTCCGGCCACGCGCGGCTGATTGCGCCGGCCCGCCCAACGTCCGTTGCCATCCATTATGATCGCGATGTGCGCCGGGAGCTTGTCCGGGTCAATCCGGCGGAGAAGGAATTCGTCCTGGGAACCAATCTCGATTACGCTCTCGAACTCTTTCAGGAGGTTATTGCTCATCAGTCCGGTTCAACAAGAAAAAAGTGACAAACGACAAGAACCAAGGCTCGCCACTTGTCACTAACACGGTCAATCTAATAGGCGACCCGGATCAAAGTCAACCCGGCAGCGGAAACGGTTGCGCCGGCGCGATTGCGGTCCAGGCTTTCGAGAACAGCTCCGGTCGTTGAAGCTTCGCGGCGGCCCCGGCCGACCTCGATCAGCGTCCCCGCGATGGTCCTTACCATATAACGCAGGAAACCTGCGGCCTCGACTTCTATCCAGATTTCGCTTCCTTTTTTGACGACATCAACGCGGGTTAGCGTTCGAACGCGCTCTTCTACCTCCGAGCCCGCGGACGTGAATGCACTGAAGTCGTGTGTGCCCACAAGCGGAGCAGCCGCGAGCCGCATCGCGTCAACATCAAGGCGGTCTCGATGGTGATAGACGTAGCGGCAAACAAACGGAGGCACAACCGCACCATTCCAGATTCGATAGCGATAGAACTTTGACTTTGCTGCAAAACGGGCGTGGAATGATTCGTCTACCTGCTCA
Organism: Blastocatellia bacterium; assembly: GCA_049273855.1. Classification (GTDB taxonomy): domain Bacteria; phylum Acidobacteriota; class Blastocatellia; order UBA7656; family UBA7656; genus Onstottus_B. Next base: position 1,940 of record JBASRN010000037.1, on the reverse strand, counting down.
ACTTCAACAACGCGAATGTCGCGGTTGAGGTTTCCGTTGATCGCGTCGCGCAGCAAGAGCGGCTCGAAACCCCGGTCGAGAATAAAGCTTGCGACCTGGCCTTCTGCGTGAACTCCGGCGTCGGTGCGCCCTGCCCCGTGGACCGTCACCTCCCGCCCATTGAGAAGCGTGAGAACACGGGTCAGCTCCCCTTGAATCGTGCGCCCGTTGGCTTGAAGTTGCCAGCCGTGATACTCCGTGCCGTCGTATTGAATTGTGATCTTGAAGTTCTGCATAGCGATAAGGACTGAGGATTGAGGATTGAGGATTGAGGATGAAGAATTGAGAATTGAAAATCTGAAATGGAAAGTTGAAATTTGAAATTTGAAATTTGGAGAATCGAAGATAGGAACCGCATTAGTCGATCTTACGACTTCAGCTTTTAGGGTTCAGTTTCCAATTTGCAATTTTCAATTTCAGATTTTCAATTCTTCATCCTCAGTCCTCAGTCCTCAGTCCTTCTTTCCGGCTTCCCGGTTTGATCGCGGGACTGCCCAGCTTGCAGAGAGGACATTGTGCCGGTTCATAGGCCGGCACTTCGAGGGTCAGCAGAGCTTCGCGTCGAATTCCAAGTTCAACCGCGCCGCCGCTCCTATCAACGACCGAGCCTGCGCCGACCACCCGACCGCCTGCGCTCCTAACAGCGGCGATCGTCTCGCGAGTCGAGCCGCCGGTGGTCACGACGTCCTCGACCACAAGCACCCGCTCGCCCGGATCGATGCGGAAGCCGCGCCGCAAGGTCATCACGCCAGACTCGCGTTCAGTGAACAATGCGCGAACGCCCAGTGCCCGCGCCGTTTCGTGCGCGACGATTACTCCGCCGATTGCCGGTGCTACAACCGCGGAAACCCGTTCTTTGAGAAAGCGCGAGCCGATCGCTTGACCGATCCACTCCGCGTGCTGCGGATGCTGAAGAACAAGCGCGCATTGCAGATACCGCGGACTGTGCAGCCCGGAGGTGAGTTGAAAATGCCCTTCGAGCAATGCGCCTGTCTTCTGAAAGATTGCGAGCAAGCGCTGCGACGTATCGTCACTTTCTTTTGAAGAGAGCATTCTGGTTGTTTCCCCTGTCCGGTGAGCCAGGATATTATCACGAGCCGTAAGTCGGGCTCGACACGCATCGGACGGCGACGCCGCTGGTATACTGAGCAGGAATGGACGTAACAGGTTTTGTGACTGCGGGTGGCCGAAGCTCACGGATGGGCACGGACAAGGCGTGGCTCGAACTCGGCGGCCGGAAGATGATCGAGCGAGTGATCGCCGCGCTCGCCCCGGTCACGTCGTCTGTCGCGGTCATCGCGAACGATCCGGCGTATGCGCGACTTGGGTTGCCGGTCTTCGCGGACACCAATCGAGGAATTGGCCCGCTTGAAGCGATTCGAACTGCTCTTGCAAACGCGAGCACGCCGAGTGTGGTTCTGGCAGCCTGCGACTTGCCGTTTATCACCTCCGAGTTCTTCTCCTTTCTACTCGAGCTCGAAGGCAGCCATCAAGCTGTTGTTCCGCTGAGCCGCGAGGGATTACTTCAGACGTTGTGCGGTGTCTACTCACGAGAAGCACTCGCGCGGGTGACAGAGCTTATCGCGAACGGAGAGCGAAAGGTCAGCCGCCTCTTCGACAAAGTGCCGGCTCGGTTAGTAGCTTTCTCCGAGATCAGCCATCTCAAAGGCGCCGAGCTGTTCTTCGAGAACGTCAACACACCGGAGGAGTATGCCCGGGCGTCGCGGCTTCTTCGGGAAGGGGCGCTCGGCTGAGGGACGCGACGAGAGGGGTCGAAACCGCCTGAAATCCCGCCAAGACTCTTGCGTTCATTGAATGAACTATTTATACTTGCGCTCGCTTTAGGAATAAAAATCCCCCTCGGTTCGCTTCTTTTGTGATCTTATCGGCCGGTTTGCGGA
>JBASRN010000035.1:0-4652 GCA_049273855.1 Blastocatellia bacterium | reverse complement strand
GCCTTTAACAGTGAGCAGCAGACTCAGGAACATCGTTAGTCTTATGGCCGGCGGGTTGTTTGTTTATTGGTTCGCGCACACGCTCGACTGGCCAAAAGTGTGGACCGAAGTACGAACGGCGAACCTGGCGCAGCTCGGGCTGGCACTCGCTCTCCTTGTGGGGACCTACCTGGTGAGAGTGCTCAGATGGCGCGCGTTACTCGAGAGGATGGCGCGGCCCCCGCTGCTGGCGCTGTTTCGAGCGACGATGATCGGGTTCTCGGCGCTGTTTGTTATGGGACGCGCCGCCGAAATGATCATCCGTCCGGCGGTGCTGTCGTCGAAAGAGCGAGTGCATCCTTCGGCGAGCTACGCGACGGTGATGATCGAACGCGTCTTCGACATGGTTATGGTCGTGGTCTTCTTTGCGGTCAACCTGATCTTTTTCGAGTACACCTCGGAAGACGCGGACGCCATGCGGCTGTTTGGATGGATTAAGATAACCGGCGTGGTATTGCTGCTTGCCTCGATAGCCGGCATCTATGGACTTTCAGCGTTTCGCAAGGGGCGCGAGAGGGCGCTCGGCTTCGTGGAGAAAAAGCTCGGACGGTTGCCCCGCGGCGTCGCTACTGGAGTGATGAGCTTGCTGCGGCACATATCTGAGGGACTTGCGGTGTTGCACGACGCGCGAGGACTTGCTGTTACCGTGTCGTACACGGTGTTGCTGTGGCTGATGGTTGCCACCGCTCATTTGCTGGTCGTCCGTGCATTTGGTATCCGCTACGAACAAGTTCCGTTCACTGCCGCTGTCTTCGTAATGGGGCTTTCTATGTTGGGCTCGATAGTGCCAACTCCCGGCGGAGCAACAGGTCCATTTCACATAGCGACTGCGGCGTCGCTGAGTTTCCTGGGCGTGGACAAAGCGCAAGCGGCGTCGGTCGCCATCGTCCTGCACCTCGTTGTATTCGCACCGGCGACGTTTTTTGGAATGTACTACCTTGCCAAGGAAGGGCTGTCGCTTGATCGGCTCAAGCGGCTCGGAGAGCAGCAGGTCGAAGAGGTTGATCAAATGGCGGAGCATGCCCCGCTCCACGCACAGGAGCCCGCCGGGTCCCTGGCTGTCCGCGCGAATCGATAACTCGCGCCGGACTCGACTCTAGGAATCGAAGAGAAAAACTATGAAATGTACTTTTTGCGCCCACCTGGAAGACAGAGTCGTTGATTCGCGCGAGAGCCGCGAAGGCGATACGATTCGCCGCCGCCGCGAGTGCTTGAAGTGTCTGCGACGCTTTACCAGCTACGAGCGCATAGATCAGATTCCTTACATGGTGGTGAAGAAAGACGGAACCCGCGAGCCGTTTGCCCGCGATAAGGTCCTCGCCGGAGTCATGAAAGCGTGCGAGAAGCGGCCCATCCCCACCGCGAAAGTGGAGGCGCTGGTCAACTCCATCGAGAAGTATGTACAGGAGTCGCGCGAACGCGAACGTTCCACCGGGAAGATTGGCGAGATGATAATGCGCCGGCTAAAGGAACTCGACAAAGTTGCCTATGTCCGCTTTGCGTCGGTCTATCTTGACTTCAAAGACGTCTCCGAGTTCATGAGCGAGCTTAAGACGCTGGTTCGCACGGGGCGTGTTAAGTAGAGTTTGTACAGAACGTTGGGCGGCAAGTCATGTCAGAAGATTATTTCAGTGATCGTGAGCTGGGGCCAAAGCTGAGGGGTGAGCACGCTATTACGCCAAAGGTGTGGCGAGGCATTGTTGGCGCTACAGAATTGCTGATTAAGAAAGGGTGGTTCGGAATGGACTTTCCTGAGACCTCTTGTGGCGATGGAGACTGGACCACAGGTACTGACCGAAACGCGTTCCTTTTAGCCGTACAAGTGGAGATTCCCGATATTGATTTTTCCTTACAGACGGTCAATACCACAGATGATGAGACGCTGGAATCTCGGGTCAGACCCTACGCGCCACCGACCCCAGCCTCCTAGACCTACTTGAGTTTTGCCATCGACACATTGCACAACCTAATCAGGTCAACTTTCATAGCTGGTATGGGCACTATCATCTCGACTTCGATCGAGAAGCTGGGCAGGGTGCGTACCGCTCGCAAATAAACAGTATCTTCGCTAGAAACGGTCTCGCGTACGAACTGCGTCCTCTTGGAACTGTGGAACGCCTGGCGCCTCCAGTTTTGCGCGAGAGCTTGCGATCGGCGGTTTTCAGACCGGTGAGACAGGCTTGGACGATCGGCTCGAGAAGGGCCGGATTAGATTCCTGAGCCGTGAGCCCGAGACTAGGCGCGAAAGCCTCGGGGAATTGTGGGGTGCTTGGGAGCGTCTAAAGTCATTAGACGACCCCGCTAATAAGAAACTGAGCATCACTACACATATGCTAAGATTGCCTGAAGGGATTAAAACAATGGCGGCGAGAGTTGCCAAAGCGCGAAAAGGCACGAAGCTGAAGCTAGTGCGCGAGACTCTGCATGGCGATACGTATGAGTACTATCCTCTGGGCAAATACATCGTAGCCGCCCCGGGCGTTTGCGGTGGGCGACCGACTATTAAGTATCACCGGCTGGATGCGCGCCACATCATCGGCTTCTTGGAACGAGGAGACAGCCCGAAGCAGATCACCCGCAACTATCGTATCCCTGTTGCGGCAGTGCATGAAGCAATTGACCTTGCATCGCTCTACGACTATGAAGAGAGTTATGCATGATCGTGCTGGACGAGCAGCTTGCCGATCCACGAATCATACGCAGCATCGAGAAGAGTAGAATTGTCACTTATGTCATCATTGATTGAAACTCAAGAAGTTCAAATCGAGCGGCCGGACGAGCAGGTGAAGCTTCCGGACTCGCTGCCGGTTTTGCCGTTGCGGGACATCGTTATCTTTCCGTACATGATCGTGCCGTTGTTTGTCCAACGCGAGCGTTCGATCCGAGCGGTTGAACAAGCGCTGGCCGAGAACCGAATGATCATGCTCGTTGCCCAGCGCGACCTCGAGAAAGAGGAGCCGGCCGGTCCCGACCTGTACGGCTACGGAACCGCGGCGGCGATCATGCGGATGCTCAAGATGCCGGACGGCCGCATTCGCATTCTCGTTCAAGGTCTGAGCCGCGCGCGGATCAGCAACTACGATGAGAACCTGCCGCACCTCGTCGCCCACATCGATCCGTTGGCTGATACCGAACCGGACGGCGACGATCTGGAGATGGAAGCGCTCATCCGCAATGTTCGGGCCTCGCTCGAGCGAGCAATCACGCTCGGCAAGAACATTTCTTCAGAGGTTATGGCGATAGTCGCGAATCTCGAGGACGCCGGACGGCTGGCTGACGTAGCTGCGTCGAATCTGGAGTTGAAAGTCACCGACGCGCAAGGCGTGCTCGAACGGCTCAACCCGGCCGATCGTCTGCGGCGAGTCAATGAGCTGCTTGCCCGCGAGATTAATGTCCTGCTCGTTCAGCAGGAGATTAACACCCAGGCCAAAGGCGAAATCGATCGCACTCAACGCGAGTTCTACCTGCGGCAGCAACTCAAGGCGATACAGACCGAACTGGGAGAAGGCAACGAGCTTGCCGAAGAGATCGGACAGTACCGCGAGAAAATGGTTCAAGCCGCGATGCCCGAAGCCGTCGAGGAGGAAGTCGAGCGGCAGATCAAGAAGCTCGAGCGAATGCATCCGGACGCCGCCGAAGCCGCGACGCTGCGCAATTACCTGGACGTGATGGTAGCGCTTCCGTGGTCGAAAGCGTCAGAAGAGAACCTCGACCTCAAGCGCGCGCAGACAATACTGGACGAGGATCACTACGGTCTGGAGAAGGTGAAAGAGAGGATCATAGAATCGCTAGCCGTGCGAAAGCTGAAAGACAAAGTAAAGGGGCCGATTCTGTGTCTCGTCGGCCCGCCGGGAGTTGGCAAAACAAGTCTCGGCCGGTCGATAGCCCGCGCGCTCAATCGCAAGTTTCAGCGCCTGAGTCTCGGAGGGCTTCACGATGAAGCCGAGATTCGCGGCCATCGACGCACCTACATCGGCGCGATGCCCGGCCGTATCGTTCAATCGATTCAACAGGCTGGAACCAACAACCCGCTCATAATGCTTGACGAGATCGACAAGGTCGGAGCGGACTTTCGCGGCGATCCCTCGTCGGCGCTGCTGGAAGTGCTCGACCCCGAGCAGAACTTTACTTTTCGCGACAACTACCTGGGCACGCCGTTCGATTTGTCGAACGTCATGTTTATGACGACGGCTAACGTGCTGGACACGATTCATCCGGCCCTCCGCGACCGAATGGAAGTGATTCGGCTGGCCGGCTACACCGAAGAAGAAAAGGTCGAGATTGCCCGGCGACACATCATACCAAAGCAGTTGGAAGCCAACGGCATAACGATTAAACACGTAAACATGAGCCGCAGCGCTTTGAAGGGGATCATTCTTCAGTACACCCACGAAGCCGGGCTTCGTCAGTTCGAACGCGAAATTGCCACCGTGTGTCGCAAGGTTGCGCGACGTGTGGCCGAGGGAAACGATAAGCTCGTGAGAATCTCGGGCAACAATCTACAGGAGTTTCTCGGCATCCCTCACGTTCACCCCGATGAAGTCCTGAAGAAGGATCAGGTAGGAGTCGCGACTGGACTTGCCTGGACGCCTGCGGGCGGCGATGTGTTGTTT
>JBASRN010000027.1:0-16830 GCA_049273855.1 Blastocatellia bacterium | reverse complement strand
TTCTGATACTGCCGCACCCGGAGGTGGCCGAGTACCTGCGCCGCAAAGCCACCGACAACGATCGGTGGCTCCGCGGCATGAGAAGACTGCAGGCGAGCTTCGACGCGCCTACTTCTTCGTAAATATCAGCTTGCTTTCCTGGGTCCCGCGCGGGCTTTCCGTCGTCCGATGAACCTTGAGGGTCTTGCCGCCATCGGCAAGCTCCCAGTGTTCGGTGCGAGTAATCTTGATGTCGTTACCCTGGACATTCGCGCTCTGTACACCGTTCAATTCGAGAATTTTTCCATCGCCCATCCATTTTGCTTTGAGCGTCGCCTTGCCGGGCAATCGTCCGGTTACCTCCGCCGTTGTCTCGCTGCCGTCCAGGTTGTAGGTCCTCTTTTGAGCCGGCATTTCCTGCTGGCCGCCCGAGAACTGCGTTTCGACCGTCAACGTCTTTGCGTCCTGACTGACGACCCATGTCTGGTCCGCGCCCGCCATCGCCCCCTGCAAGCCCTCGCTCTTAGTCTTGTCGAGCACCCATGTGCCCGAGAAATCCGTTCCCGCTGCGCTGACCGAGCCAACGACGAGAACGCAGAACAATGCCAATCCTGTTGAAATTCGCTTCATATCAAATCTCCTTGTTCGTGAATCCGTGTGAGGAATATGTTCGCGCTTCATGACTGCTGATAGAACTTGATTAAGCTTTCGCCTCTGGCTGAAACGTCGTTCGGTGGGTCGTGGTTACAACCAAATGACTGGCTCGACCGCTGAAGAACGAGAACGCCGCCACGAAGACACCAAGACTCAAAGCGGCACGAAACAGTCCGTCTTTGTGTTTCTTTGGGTCTTCGCGTCTTTGTGGCGAGAAGGGTTCGGCAGTTACCAGGCGGGCTTCTTCCAGGCCAGCATCATCCCGTCTCTCACGGTAAGGCAAACGTTTTCGACCCGAAAGTCCGACTGCACGAGCCTGTCAAACGCGACAATGGCGTGATCGTCGGGGCTTTCGGGATGAAGCACCCGCCCGCTCCACAGCACGTTGTCGGCGACTATCAGCCCACCGGCGCGCACCAGTGGAAGAACCGCTTGGTAGTAGTTCGAATAGTTCCCCTTGTCTGCGTCGATGAAGACCATATCCAACGGACCGCCGAGCGTTGGGATCGTCTCGAGCGCTGGCCCCATTCTGATTTCTATCTTGTGACCGTTGGGACTCTCGGCGAAGTAGCGGCGCGCTATTGCTTCAGCCTTCGGATCGACGTCGCAGGTGATTATCCTTCCGTCCTCTGGGAGCCCTTCGGCCATCATCAGCGCGCTGTAGCCGGTGAACATTCCGATCTCGAGAATCCGCCGCGCGCCGGTCAGTCGAACAAGCATCTTCAAAAAGCGCCCTTCGATGCGGCCCACCTGCATCTGCGGGCAGTTCATATCGCGATACGTTTCGTCACGCAAGCGAAGAAACAAATCTGACTCGGGCTCGGTCTGATCGTGAGCAAACTGCTCGACTGCTTCGTTGATGAACGCATCCATTTATGACTCCTCGTTTTGTAATATAAACTAACCAGGCTCCTTCGCCGAGTCTGGCACTTCTTTTTTCTTCTCATCGGCCTTTTCGTCCTTCAGCGTCTCGACCAGGTCCTTCCATTCGAACCAGCCCTGTTTGCCGCGAATCCACTTTTCGAACCAGTTGAACTCCGACACCATCTTCACCAACTGGTTGCGAGGCTCGGTGATGCCGTGCGTTGCGCCCGGATAAACCATGAACTCGGTGGGCACCCCCAGCTTCTTGAGCGCCATGTGAAGTTCCTCGCTTTGGGGACGCGGTACGCGCGGGTCGCCGTCGACGACGTGAATCAATGTCGGCGTCTTCGCGTTCTTGATGTATTTTAGCGGCGATACGTTCCAATACTCCTCAAACCGGTCGTAGGGCAATCCGCCATAGTAGAACTCGCGGTTTCGCTGGATGTCGCTCTGCGCGTACATCGAAATCCAGTTCACCGCGCCGGCGCCCGACGATATCGCTTTGAAGCGGTTGGTGTGGGTGAGTATCCAGTTCGACCAGTGGCCTCCGGCGCTCCATCCCATCGCGCCCATCTTGTCGCCGTCCACGATGCCCTGCGCAATCAAATAATCCACGCCGGTCATTATGTCGTCGTACCCAAGCCGGAAGTATTCGCCCCCGACTTCACCCCCGATTTCCATCCGGTGTTTCTCGCCGTAGTTCGATGAGCCTCGATAGTTGGGCAGCAAACACGCGTATCCGGCTCCGGCGTATACGTGCGAGTAGTAGACGTACGCAGCATTGAAGCTCAACAGGTCCGCGCCGGCCGGCCCGCCGTGAATCTGAACGATCAGCGGATAGCGTTTGCCTTTTTCATAGCCGACGGGTTTGACGAGAATGCCTTCGACCATGCGGCCGTCGCTCGACTTCCACTGCACAAGTTCAGTTCCACCGAGCGCGATTTGCGTTATTTGCGGATTCGCGGCGGTCAACTGCTTCCAGCCTGAGCGGTTCGCCACCTCATCGAGCGAAGCAATCGTGTAGATGCCTGCCGGCGTCACCGGGTCCGAGTAGTTGAGCGTCACCACGCGGCTGTCATCATCCTGGTTGGCGATGACCACTCCGTTCTCGCGAGTCAGTTGAGTGACTTGTCCAGTCTCGGTCGAAACAGAACAAAGCTGACTTGTTGCTCGAATGCCGGCGTTGAAGTAGATCGTCTTGCCGTCCCTGGACCAGAAACCCGTTGACAGGTCGTAATCAAAGCCAGCGCCGAGCTTTTTCCAGTCGCCTCCAGCTATCGGTCGAACGTACACCTTCCGATTGCGGAAGTATGTGAAGTCGTCCGGAGCGGCGAAGGCAATCATCGAGCCGTCCGGTGAAAACGAAACGGAGCTTTCTCTGATGTCCTTGTTGTCGGTCAACCGCTCAATCTTGCCGGTGCTGACCTCCAGGAGGTACAGGTCACCATAGTCAGCCGATTCAGTGACGGTTCGCAAGTAGCGGTTATTTGATTGGCCTTCAATCCCGATCCATTTCGAGTCGCGGGAGATCGTAATCCCGCTGACGCTGTAGCCTTCTCCCGAAGTCAGCCTTGCCTCTTTCTTGGTGTCCAGATCAAACGCCCACAGATGGGTAAGCGGCGGCTCTTCGTTGCGAATGCGCACGTCGAATTTCTTATCCTTGCGCTCCTTGTTTGCCTTGTCGAAGCTTTCAGGAGCGAGGAAATATATTCGTTTGCTGTCAGGCGCGAACTGCCACGAAGAAACGGGCGTCGCGTGTTTGGTCAACTGGGTCGGCGCTTCGCTCTCGATCTTGTCGATCGAAATGATCCATATCTGCTGCTCTTCTTCTTTGCCGGAAGTGAACGCCAGCCATTTGCCGTCGCGGCTGAAGGCGAACGCGGAAACTCCGTCTTTGGCATCGGTAATCTTGCGAGCTTCACCGCCGTCTGGACGCATCAGGTAAAGTTGACTCTGAGTCGGAGCGGAGGTGGGAGCTTCGCGGTTCGACGAGAAGACAAGGAGCCTTCCATCGCGCGACCAACGCGGCAGCGTTTCGTTCTTGTCTTTCGTGAAGGTCATCTGGCGGGTCGAAGCTACGCCGCCATCGAGCGAGACAAGATATACGTCGGTGAAGCTTTTGGCAGCCTTCCAGTCCGGTACCGACAGCGTGTAGAGCATCCACTTGCCGTCAGAACTCACAGCCGCGCCCGCGGTCGTGCGCATGCTCAAAATGTCCGTGAAAGTCATCAGGCGTTTCGAGCCGGCCGTTTGCGCCGCAGCGCTAATAGTCAACAAAAGGACGGCACTACTCGCCATCAAAGCTTGCGCGTTGAGCAAACGTCTTCTGACTGTCATATCTTCCTCCATTGTTTCGATCCGTTCGAGAAGGGAATCTCCTTCAGGCGGAGTCGAAAACGATATATCCAGCGCTTGCGTGAAGGCAACTGCTTCTGTTCTGGCGGGCGGCGCTACACGTTGTTCAGAATCTGGAGAGCTGTGCCGCTGAAGATCCGCTGTTTCTCGTGTTCGGGAATCTCCATCGCTTCGATCGACGATACCGAGCGCTCGATCGACCCGAGCAGGTGTGGGTAGTCGCTCCCCATCACCATATGCTCGGCGCCCACCAGATCGCGCGCCAGCCGCAAATTGTGCGGACTGAACGTCACCGTGTCGTAATAGAGCTTCTTTAGATAAAAGCTCGGCGGCCGGTCGATCTTCACCCGGCACTCGGCAAAGTCGCGGAAGCCGCTATCGAGCCGCTCCATCAGGTATGGCACCGCGCCTCCCAGATGAGCGATGATCCATCGAATTTCCGGCAGCTCGGCGAGCATCCCGTCAAAGCACATCCGCGCGACCGCCAGCGTCGTGTCAAACGGAAAGCCGACCAGCGGACCCAACACATACTCCTTGAAAGGCTCGGAATACACGGGAATCATCGGGTGAAGAAAGATGCATAGCTTCAGCCGGTTGGCCTCTTCAAAAAACGGCCGATAAACGGGCGAGGTGAGCGCGCGGCCCTTGATGTTGCTCAGCAGTATCACGCCGTTGAGCTTCAATTCATCGATAGCGCGATGAAGTTCGGTTAGCGCGGCGTCGGGCGAGTCCATCGGTATCGAAGCGAATCCCTTGAAGCGCTTCGGGTGGCGGGCAATCAACTCCGCGTAAGCATCGTTGATGACTCGCGCGACTGCGGGTTGTTGCTTGTCGTCCGCGAAAAAGATGTTCGGAGTCGAAAGCGAGATCACTTCAACGTCGATGCCCACTCGGTCCATGTCATCGAGCCGTTTCTGCGGATCGCTCATAGGCGGTGTGACTCCGAAGAACCGAGCGCCGTGATGAGTAATGATCGTGCGCCCGGTCGGGTCCTTGTCGAACGAGAACTCGGAGGGCGTATCGCGAAGCAGCTTGAAGAAAGCTTCGGGGTAGTAGTGAGTGTGGAGATCGAGTTTCAAATGTGGGTCGTTCCCCTCGCTTGTGGCGCAACCTTCCTAAGACAAGCCGTCCCATTCTTCCACGCTGATGGACCGCCCCATCACAGCTTCTAATTCGCGAATCATCATTCGAAGCTGAGGGACTGAGTATTCTGAGTTTGATGGGACGGTCAGCCGATGTTGCTGATAGACCATGAACTGGTGCCGGGTACCTGAATAAGGACCATCGCATCCGAGCTTGCGTAGCCGCCTTATGAACTCGGCCCGCTTACACGGCATCCACCGGCTCATAAGTCGGCTCCTTGTTCAGATCAATGCCGTCGATAACCGGCAGGACGTGTCCGAGTCTGAAGCCCACGAGCAACCAATCTTCGAGCGTCGAATGTAGTTCGTTCTCGCATTCACTTAAAGTTGGCCCGAAAGCGATCACTCCTTTGCATAAAGGAATGCGGCCGACAAACGTTCCATCTTCAAGCTTGTCATAGTCAGCTTGTACAAGGGCGCGTTCGATATACTCGCTAATAACAAATTGAGCAGCCATAGACACCTCGCTATGTCTTTATGCAGTAGACGCCCGGGAGTTTCAAGCTCATCCAGCCTCATCGCGGTCCCGCCGGAACGTGCTCCCGCAAGTACCTGGTCAACAACTCATACACGTGACGCGTCGTGTTCTTGCCTTCGGAGATGGCGTGGCTGCGATTCGGATAAGCCATCATCGTAAACGGTTTGTTAGCCTCCACCAGCGCGTTGATCAGCGCTTCGGTGTTCTGGTAGTGAACGTTGTCGTCGCCGGTGCCGTGCACGACCAGCAGATTGCCCTTTAACTGATGGGCATAGGTTATCGGCGAGCAGAGCTTGTAGTCTTCGGCGTTCTCCTGGGGGAGACCCATGTACCGTTCCTGGTAGATCGTATCGTAGAAGCGCATATCGGTAACCGGCGCGACGGCCATACCGGTCCCGAACACTTCGGGATAACGGAAGATCGCGCTCAAGGTTCCTTCGCCGCCGCCGCTCCAACCCCAGATCGCGACCCTCGTCGCATCAACATAAGGGAAGCGCCCGATCGCTCGCGCCGCTGCCGCCTGGTCTTGCGAGGAGAGACAGCCGATTCCCCGATAGATGCTCTTGCGCCACGCGCGTCCTCGCGGCGCGGGCGTGCCGCGATTGTCCACGCTTGCGACAAGGTACCCCTGCTGCGCGAGCATCTGATGCCACAGGCTGCGCGCTCCGCCCCAGCGGTCCGCCACCGTCTGGCTCGCCGGCTCGCCGTAGACATGAAACAGAATCGGATACTTTTTCGACGAATCGAAGTTGGGCGGCTTGATCATCCATCCGTCGAGTTGCACCCCGTCAGCTACGTCAACGCGGAAGAACTCGACCGGAGTACGCTTCAACTTGCTCAGCTTCTCTCTCAACGGCGCGTTCTCAACCAGCACGCGCGCGACCGAGTGTTGGGGTAAGCGAATCAGTTCGACGCGCGGCGGCGCGGTGAACGTCGAGCAAGTGTGAAACGTCCAGCCGGCGCCCGGCGCCATGTTGTAGGTGTGAGTGCCGGCTTGACTGACCGGAGTGAGCCGCTCGTCCTTCCCCTGTCCGTCGAGCCGGGTCCGATAGAGATAACGCTGAGTTGCGTTCTCGGGCGACGCCGAGTAGTAAAGCCATCCGCCCGCTTCGTCCACCCCTTCGACACTGATGACGTCGAACGCACCGTTTGTGATCAACTTCTGTGAGCCGCCGTCTCGACTCACCAGATAAACGTGACGCCAGCCGTCTTGCTCGCTCACCCAGACGAACCGCTTGCCGGATTCGATCCATCCGATGTCGTCGCCCTGGATATCAACCCACGCATCGTCGCGGTCGGTAAATATGTTCTTGACCTGGCCGCTCCGCGCGTCGCCAAGAAAGATGCGATTGGTGTTCTGCAGGCGATTGAGCTGTTGAAGCACAAGTTCGCTGGAGCTTGCCGCCCAGTTCATTCGCGCGATGTAGTTATTTCGCGGATCGCCGGGCACTTCAAGCCATCGCGTCGGGCCGCCGTCCGCGTTCACGACGCCGACGCGCCCGGCCGAGTTGGTCGTTCCGGCTTTTGGGTATTGAATCGGGATGATCTTTGAATAAAGTTCGTCGGTGTCGTTGATCAAATAGAAATCGCGCACGCCTTCGGCGTCGAGTTGCCAGTAAGCGATTGATTTGCCGTCGGGGCTCCAACGCCAGCCGTCGCGCAGATCAAGCTCTTCTTCATAGACCCAGTCGAAGGTGCCGTTGATGACCGTGCGCGAGCCGTCCGAAGTCAGACGAGTGGCACGGCCGTCTGCGAGGTTCTCGATATACAGGTTATTCTCGCGCACGTAGCCCGCGCGCGTTCCGTCAGGCGAGAACTTTGCGAACATCAAGGTCGAAGGCTTTGCGTCGCCGCCGAGTTTGGACAGTTTTCCGCTGGCAAGTTCGAGCACCCAGTAGTCGCCCCGGGTGTTCTGGCGCCACACGCGCTGCGAGTTGGTAAAGATCAGAACTTTCTTGCCGTCCGCGGACCATGCGTAGTCTTCGATGCCCAGTTGAGCGGTTTGTCCCGCCGGGACCAACCGTTCCGCAGCGACCAGCACCGACCGCTTGCCGCTCTCGGTCCCGTAGCGAACGATGTCACTCTTGCTGTCTGCGGCCGCCGACTTTTCAAGCCTGGTATAGCCCGCGCCGGCATCGATCCATCGCGGCTGCGCGAACGGCTCGGCGGTGAACTCTGGAGAGCTGAACAGCCGCTCGAGAGTGAGCAGCGAAGGGTCAGCTTGCTGCGCGAACGCAGGGATCGCAGCGAGCGAGATGACCAGCAGGGAAGCGACCAGCCGACGATGAACCATGTAGTTCCTCCAAGCACGACGATAGAGAATCCCGCGAGCGGGCGGAAGCACGTAGCCCAGGGCCAGTCCGCGCAGCCCTGGGAACCACTGAGCCAGTTGACGCTCAAGCCCGCGGAGCGGGCGACAGCACGTAAGCCCAGGGCCAGTCCGCGCAGCCCTGGGAACCGGTGACTCAATCACGCCGGAACCTACCCACGTGAGATTCGTTTATTGGCGCGGCAGAGTTTCGACACGCGGATTTCTCAGACCGCTGTCGCCCGCTTCGCGGGCTTGGAGCGTCACTGCCTCACTATACCCAGGGCTGCGCGGACCCAGGGCTGTGCGGACTTGCCCTGGCTACATGCTGTCGCCCGCTTCGCGGGCTTCTATATCGCATACACCGCACCATCGCATTCACCTCACCGGCTTGCCCCACTCTATTTCTTTTCGCAAGACCGGCTTCAAGATCTTCCCACCCGGATTGCGCGGCAAGGGCTGCGTGCGAATTGAAATGTACTGAGGCACTTTGAAGTCGGCAAGATGCTTTCGAGCAAAGGCGATGATCTCCGAGACATTTGCTTCGAAGCCCGGGCTGGGGACGATCACCGCGCCTACCTTTTCGCCCATCACGTCGTCGGCCACTCCCATTACCGCGACTTCAAAAATATGTGGATGTGCGGCCAGCGCATTTTCGACTTCGACACAATAGACGTTCTCGCCGCCCCGGCAGATCATGTCCTTTTTGCGATCCACAATCTGCACGAAACCGTCGTCATCGATTCGCGCCATATCGCCGGTGTGAAGCCAGCCATCCACAAAAGCCTGCGCGGTTGCGTCGGGTTTGTTCCAGTAGCCCTTCACGATGTTCGATCCGCGGATCAGCAATTCGCCGGCCCCGGTGTCGGGATCGCGCTCGAACAAATCAAGATCAACAACCGGCGCGCCGAACCCGACGCTTTCGGGCCGCGAGTGCGCGTACTCGTGAGGCAGAAAGGTCGAGACTGACGATGTTTCTGTCAACCCGAAGCCGTTACCTACTCGCGCGTTTGGAAAGGCTTCCATGATCCGTGCTACAAGCTCCGGAGCTATGGGCGCGCCGCCGTAGGTCAGCCATCCAATCGCGCTTGTATCAAACTCGCCGAAGTTCGCCTGGTTGATCGCGAGCCAGTACACTGCCGGAACAGACGTGAGCAGGTTGATCCGTTCGTCTCGCATCGCTTTCAAGAAGGCCTGCACTTCGAAAGCCGGCATTATCACGACCGAGTCGCCGTTTTCGACGGTGGGCAGCAACTGGCTGTTGCAGCCGGTGACGTGAAACAGGGGTACCGAGACCAGATTGCGAATGCTTCCGTCAGTCGGGAGCTTTACCACGCGGCGGCAGCTCTCGGTGTTCGAGAGAAAATTCTCGTGCGTGGTCATCGCGCCCTTTGGGAAGCCGGTCGTCCCGCTTGTGTAAAAGATCGCGGCGACGTCCGAGGGCTCAAGGTCCTCGACCGCGAACGGCTCACCATCCGGCAGCGGTTCGCCGGGAAGAAAGACGAAGCTTGAACCCGAGTCGGTGACGACGTATTCGACTTCGGACTCGCTGAATCGAGTGTTGACCGGAACGGCGATCGCCCCAGCCATCTGCGCGCCGAAGAACGCAAGACACCAGTCCAACCCGTTGCCCAGACGAATGGCGACGCGGTCCCCTCGATTGATGCCACTCGCCCTTAAACCGCCCGCCACACGCGCCGACCGGTCCCAAAGCTCGCGGTAATTCACTCGCTCGCCGCCAAGCTCGACGATCGCTTCGTGCTCGGGACTCGAGTCCACGGTCTCGCAAAACATTGCCACAAGTGAATCCGGCCGCCCGGTGTAATGGGCAACGCCGTTCGCATCGCGACTGATTCCGCTGTAGTCAAACGGTCTGATCATCAGTAAGCGCCTTGCCTTTCAAAAATCTTTCGCGGGTTATCGACCAGCATTGTGCGAACTTGCTCGTCGGTCACTCCGCGTTGCTTCAAAGCCGGAATCACGTCGTTATGGATGTGCAGGAAGTTCCAGTTGGGAGTCATCACTGGAAGCGCAGCCTCGGGGAGCCAGTCGTTGAAGCAAGCGGCGTCGTGCGACAGGACCATCTTGCCGGCGTGGCCGCGCTCGCAGAGTTTCGCTACGGTGTTGACGCGATCTTCAAACGGCAACAACACGTCGATCCCGAAGCGGTCCATCCCGATGTAGGAGCCCGCGCCGATCAACTCTTCGAGATAACCAATGTCCGTCGTGTCGCCCGAGTGGCCTATGACGACTCGGGAAAGGTCAACCCCTTCTTCGGCGAAGATGCGTTGCTGTTCGAGCCCGCGCCGCGTGTGCGCATGAGTGTGAGTCGAGATCGGCACTCCCGTGCGGCGATGCGCCCCTGCCACGGCGCGCAGCACACGCTCGACTCCGGGTGTGACGCCGGGCTCGTCGGTTGCGCACTTGAGTATCGCCGCTTTGACTCCGGTGTCGGCGATGCCTTCTTCGATGTCCTTCACGAACATGTCGGTCATCATCTCCGGTCCGCCAAGCGTCGTCCCCGGTCCTTGAAAGTGAAAGTACATCGGCACGTCGTTGTAAGTGTACACGCCCGTTGCGACGACGATGTTCAGCTCTGTTGCGGCGGCAATGCGTTTGATACGCGGGATGTAGCGGCCCAGCCCGATGACAGTCAGATCCACGATCGTATCGACGCCGCGCGACTTCAGCTCACTGAGCCGCGCGATCGCGTCGGTCACTCGTTTCTCTTCGTCGCCCCAGGCCGCGGGGAAGTTCTGCAGCATCTCAGCCGAAAGCACAAAGACGTGCTCGTGCATCAGGGTTACGCCTAGCCGAGAACTATCAATCGGACCCTTCACCGTCGCGACCTTTGCCATCTTCTATTCCTCGCCTATGTCTTCATTCCACAGTTCGGGATGCTGTTTGATAAATTCGCCAAGCAGCTTTTTGCATTCCTCGGAATCCAGGTCGATCACTTCGACTCCGCTCTCGCGCAACCAATCGACACCGCCCTGGAAAGTCGCCGACTCGCCGACGACTAGCGTTCCAATATTGAACTGGCGCACAAGCCCGCTGCAGTACCAGCACGGCGCGAGCGTGGTGACCATGATGGTGCCGCGGTAGCTGCGTTGCCGCCCGGCCTTTCGAAACGCGTCGGTCTCGCCGTGAATAGAGGGGTCGTTCTCCTGGACGCGACGGTTGCGACCGCGCCCCAGAAGCTCGCCCTGCGAATCGAACAGCGCCGCGCCGATCGGGATGCCGCCTTCTGCCAGCCCCTCCCGCGCTTCGTCGATGGCTACTCGCAAAAGGGCGGCGTAGTCGATTGTCTGTGACACAGCTCGGCTCCACGGAGACGCGTCGATGAATTGCAGGCGCAGGAGTCACACATACTAATACCGTGTCGTGTGCGCGGCAAGGCGGGCATCTTGTACGGGCGTCCCTCCGTGGACGCCCCCTTGTTGCTTCCTGCACACTTCGATCTTGTGGAGGGGCGCCCACAGTGGGACGCCCGTACAAGTTCATCGATAGGCGCGCGGGCGACTCCATATCGATTTTTGTTTGGAACGTCTCGGTTCGGCCTATATCATCTAGTATCCGATGGAACAACGAGAGAACATCAAACCTGATCTATCCGCCCTTAGAATCAGCCGGGACGACGATCATGAGTCGGGCGGCCGGCGCGGCTTGCGCGTAGTGCTGCTCGGCACGTTGCTGATCGTCATCGCTGGCGGCGCGCTGGTCGGCTATCGAATGTGGGGCTCGGCGACTATGCCTGAAGTGGAAGTTGCGCGAGCGACCGTCGAGTCGTCAAGCGCCGGCGTCGAGATACTGACCGCGACTGGCTATGTTGTAGCAGATCGCAAGGCGGCGGTTAGCCCCAAGATTTCCGGGCGCCTCGAATACCTTGGCGTGGATACCGGCAGCCGCGTCTGTCCCGGCCAGATCATTGCCCGCCTGGAACATCGCGACTTCGACGCGCAGCTCGAAGATGCGCGCGGGAATCTGGCAAATCTGCAAGCGGGTGTTGCTCAGGCCGAAGCCGAACTGGCTCAGGCCCGGGCGACTCTGGCCCAGGCTCAGGCGAATCAGCGCAAGAGCAGTCTTGATCTTGCGCGCCAAACCAAACTCGTTGAGGATGGAGTGGCTTCAAGAGCCGATCTCGAAAACTCGACCGCGCAAGCCCGCGTCGACGAGCAGCAGATCAAGGCCACGGAAGCCGCAATCCGCGCCGCCCAATCAAAGATCGACTCGATGACCGCTCAAGTCCGTTCCTCTCGAGCGCGGATTCAGTTGGTCGAAGCCCAAATCGAGTACAGCAACATTCGCAGCCCGTTTGAAGGACTGGTCATCTCGAAGGACGCCGAAGTCGGCGAGACGGTAGCGCCTGCCACCTTTGGCGGAACTAATACTCGTGGATCGGTTTTCACGATAGTCGATCCAAACTCGCTTGAAGTGGAAGCCGACATAAACGAATCGAGCATAGGCAAGATCGTGCCCGGCCTGCAGGCCGAGATCACCCTTGACGCGCTCGGCAACCTGAAGCTGCCCGGCGAGGTAAGGAAGATCGTTCCGACCGCCGACCGCCAGAAGGCTACGGTGAAGGTCAAAGTCAGCTTCAAGGACATCGACCCGAGAATCCTTCCAGACATGAGCGCAAAGGTCACCTTTATGCAAAAACCCGAGAGTACGGCGAAGGACCAGGCTTCAAGGGTAACCATTTCGAAGTCCGCCGTTGTGCAGCGGGACGGAAAGCCGGTTGTGTTGGTTTTGACAAATGATCGAGTCCAGCAACAATCGGTGACGCTTGGCGGGGACCTCGGCGATCGAGTCGAAGTAAAACAAGGCCTGGCGGGGGGCGAGACCGTGATAATTCGAGGTGGTGAGAACCTGGCCGACGGAACCCGCGTAAGACTAAAAACAGGACAATGATACGTGATGCGTGATCAATGATGCGTGATTCGTGATCCGTGAAGGCTCAGCGAGCCAATTACGCATCACGCATCACGCATCACCTTTCTCTGGAGACTTTCGAATGGCAGAATCGCTGATCAGCATTGTTCAAGTAACAAAGCACTATCGCCGCGAGGCCATCGACATTCCGGTGCTTGACAACATCGATCTCGAGATCGCCCGTGGCGAGTTCCTCGGCTTGATGGGACCGTCGGGCTCGGGCAAGACCACGCTTCTGAACTTGATCGCGGGCATCGACAAGCCCAACTCCGGGCGCGTTGTCATCGACGGAAAAGACATCACAAAGCTCGACGAGCGGCAACTTGCGAAATGGCGTGCGCGTCACGTCGGATTCATCTTTCAGCTCTACAACTTGATCCCTGTGCTCAGTGCGTTCGAGAACGTTGAGCTTCCACTACTTCTCACTAATCTGTCTAAGAAGAAGCGACGCGACCACGTGATGACCGCGCTTTCGGTGGTTGGTCTTGAAGACCGGGTAAAACACTATCCGCGCCAGCTCTCCGGAGGACAGGAGCAACGGGTTGCGATCGCTCGCGCGATCGTCACCGATCCATCGCTGCTGGTTGCGGACGAGCCGACCGGCGACCTCGATGCAAAGTCCGCCGACGAGATACTAGACCTGATGAAGCGGCTCAATGAAGAGTTTCACAAGACGATCATTATGGTGACTCACGACCCGCGCGCGGCCAGCCACGCGCACGCGGTGGTTCATCTCGAGAAGGGTGTGCTCAGCAAGACGGGAGGCTTCTATGAAGTTCCTGCGGCTCATAATTAGAAACATCGGACGAAACAAACGACGCACGTTGCTGACAATCTTGAGCGTGTCGGTGTCGGTCTTCCTGCTTGCTACCATGCAAGCCGTCATCAGCGCGCTTTCCTCGATCTCCGCGCTGACCGGCGGCGAGTACCGCGTCATCGTCAGGCGTAACACCTCGCTGGCCGACGCGATGCCCGAGGCGTACCGCCAGAAGATCGAGCAGGTGCCGGGTGTGGTCGGGACTTGTCCCGCGAACTGGTTCGGCGGAATCTACAAAGAAGACAAGCCACAGTATATGTTCGCGCAGTTTTACGTTGACCCCAAAACTATCTTCGACGTGCAGTTCGAGTATCAACTGTCGCCCGAAGAGAAAGCGGCGTTTCAGCGGGAGCGGACTGCCACGGTCGTGGGGAAGAAGTTGGCCGACAAGTACGGCTGGAAGCTCGGCGACGTGATCGAGTTGAAGGGCACAATTTACCAGGTTGACCCGAGCCTCACTATCAGGGGGATCTACACCGGGGTACAAGACTCCGGGCTGTTCTTTCATCGCGATTACGTCGAGGAGGCGCTGGGAAGACCCGGGTGGGTCGGAACATATCGCGTGCTTCTCGATTCACCCGAGAGCGCGCCGCGGGTGATGGAAGAGATCGACAGGATGTTTGCGAACTCGGTTGCTCCGACCAAGACTGAAACCGAAGCGGCGTTCGCGGCCAGCTTTGTTTCGATGCTCGGAAACGTGAAGGGCTTGATCACCGGCGTCGGCCTTGTCGTCGTTTTCACGATCACGTTGATCGCGGCGAACACGATGGCAATGTCTGCGCGCGAGCGTTTCACCGAGATCGCGGTGATGAAGGCGCTTGGGTTCAGGCCGGGTGTAGTTATGGCGCTTGTGTTGTCCGAATCGGTGTTGATCGCGTTGGTGGGAGGAGCGCTTGCGGTCGTCGCGGCGAAGGTGATCTATCAGTTCGTAGGGATGGGCGAGATGATGGCTATATTCCTGCGGAACTTCCGGATCACCAACAGCACGATCGTGATTGCGCTCGGCGTGTCGGTTTTGATCGGGCTGGTGAGCGGCGGGATTCCGGCGTTCAACGCCTCGCGGATCAGCATAGTCGATGGCTTGCGCAGGGTAGCATGAATCGAGCTTCCTCATTGAATGGTTTTTCCCGCAGGGTCGTGGTCTCGGTCAATCTCGTTGTGCTTGCAACTACTCTGGTCGTTGCAGGAGTGACAAAATGGATGACCGGCGGCTGGTTCATGATGCTCGTGGGCGTATTCCTCTACCCGTCTGTGCTGGTTGCACACGCGGCTATTCACCTGGCGAACTTACTTGGCCGAGGAGAGCGAACACATTTCCCGATGCGCGTGTTGATGTCGCACGCAGCATTGCTGGCCGGTTTTTTGGCTCAGTACGATGCTGGAGACGCACCCGGGTTCTTCTCGCTTGAACGACTTTTGGGGTGGGACGCTGAAAACCTTGACAACTGGTCAATGGATGCGATGACAGTCTACAACGCGGTTGTGTTTTTGCCGGTCGTTTTTTCGTGGATCTACCTTCTTGCATCGAGGCAATCCACTCTGCGGCCAAGGCTCTAAGCTGGTTGCTTGAAGAGCAAAATATGGCAATACCCCTGAAATACAATCTTCGCAACCTGGTCGTCAGACGCGTCAACACGCTTATGACCATCGGAACGATCGCTCTTGTAGTCGCCGTTTTTGTCGCGCTGATGGCGCTCGCAAACGGCTTGAACAGCGCGCTGATCGCGACCGGCGCTCCCGAGAACATCATCGTCATCCGCGAAGGCTCGCAAGTTGAAATGCAGAGCTTCGTGACCAAGGAGGCCTTTCAGATAATCCAATCGCTTCCTGGAATAGCCCGCGACCCTCAAGGCAAGCCCCTCGCTTCGGGTGAGATAGCCGTCATCGTAAACTTGCCGAAGCGCGAGAGCGGAGAGTCGTCAAACGTCACACTTCGAGGAGTATCGGAAACCGGGCTGGCAATGCGGCCGCAGATCAAGATGGTCGAGGGCCGGATGTTTCATCCGGAGGTCAGCGAAGCGATCGTAAGCCGCAAAATCGCCGACCGCTTTAGCGGCGCCGGACTCGGACAAACGCTTCAGCTTGGGCGGCGCGCCTTGACGATCGTAGGGGTGTTCGATGCGGGCGGCACCGGATTCGACTCGGAGATATGGTCGCACGTGACCGATGTCGGCGACGCATTCGACCGAAGCGGCTACTCCTCGGTGCTTTTGCGCGCCGAAAGCGTCGCGACTCGCGATCAGCTTGTCAGTCGTATAGCGGCAGAACAACGCTTGAAGCTCGAAGCGAAGCCCGAGCTGGCGTACTACGAAGAACAAACCGGAACCAGCGCGCCTAGCAAGGGTCGGGGTATCTTCGTCGCGATCATACTCGGGATTGGCGCGTGCTTTGGCGGAATGAATACGATGTATGCGGCAGTCGCGTACCGGACTCGTGAGATTGGAACGTTGCGGGCATTGGGCTTTTCGAAGGCGAGCATCATGTCGAGCTTTGTCATCGAGTCAATGATCATCGCGTTGATCGGCGGTGTGATTGGCTGTCTGCTGGCGTTGCCGGTGAATGGGATTGCGACCGGCACGATGAACTTTCGAACGTTTAGCGAGGTTGCCTTCAGCTTCAAGATAACGCCGGACCTTTTTGTGTCGGCGCTGATCTTTGCGGCAGTACTGGGACTTCTGGGAGGTTTGCTTCCTTCTCGAATGGCGGCACGGCTGCCGATCACCAAGGCGCTGCGGGAGATCTAGCCTGCCGGGAGAGCGTCCGCCACGAAGACACTAAGGCTCTAAGGTCACACGAAGTTACTCCTTTGAGACTTGGCGTCTTTGTGGCGCAGCGGACTGAAGTTCCTCAGCAACCAGCCGGATTATGACACGCTCATCCACGGTGGATTCTTCTTGACGACGCGAGGGTAAATCGAACAGTTGGGATCGTGAGCGCCTGGGAGATAACCGGTGCTGATCAGGAACTCTCCGGTGATCTCGCCGCCAGTAAACAAGAAAGTCTTCTTAAATACTTTCACCCACTCTTCCCTGGTCAGCGGATGGTGCGCGTCCAGCCATCGAGCGAATGACCCGTGAGTCTCGCGAAGCGTGACGATGCGCTTCGCGTTTTCAATCACCGCGTTGACCTTCAACTCGTTGCGAATGATGCCGGCGTCGCGCAGAAGTCTTGACCGCTCGCGGCGTCCATAAGCTGCAACGCGATCCACGTCGAACTCGTCAAATGCCGCGCGAAAGCTGTCGCGTTTCTTTAAGATCGTCAGCCACGACAACCCCGCCTGGTTGATCTCCAACGCAAGCCG
>JBASRN010000012.1:0-77801 GCA_049273855.1 Blastocatellia bacterium | reverse complement strand
GCATTCCGCGCTCCTATTTGGAAAGTTGGACAAACGGCAGTTTGTCGCTTACCCGTTGAAGCGCCGCACTCGGCCCGACGTCACAAACTGGAGTTTGTCGGACATCGGCGCCGCATTCTCATCCTTGTCAACGCGACGAACGAGCCGCGCCGACGATTAGATGACAAATCACTTCCCCCAGGTGGGCAAACGCCCACCGCCGCGCGTGAGCTGGCGTTGGCCGGTCCCGTCGATGTGAGTCTGCCAGATTTCCCATCGCCCCGTGCGATTGGATTGAAACACGATGTGCCGGCTGTCGGGTGACCACGCCGGGCTCTCATTTCGCCCCTGTGATGTTAGCTGAAGTAGCTGGCCCGATGCTACGTCGGTCACAAAAACTTGAAAACTTCCGGCACCTCCGTAAGCGAACGCAATGTAGCGCCCGTCCGGCGACCACGACGGCGAATCGGCCTGCCCGCCTCGCGAAATCAGCGGTCGTTGGTTGGCCCCGCTTGCGTCCATCACGTACACCTGCGGCGAGCCCCCGCGGCTGGATATGAAAGCTATCTCCCGTCCGGTCTTTGGGTTCCATCGCGGCGATATGTTAATCGCCTTGTTAGTGCGCGTGAGCCTTCGCACGTTCGAGCCGTTCAGGTTCGAAACGTAAATCTCCATCGAGCCGTCGTTGCTTATCGCGGAGCTAAACGCAAGCTCTCCGTTCGGACCTATCGAAGGCGAGGATGTCGTCGCGTTGAAATTAGTGCCCCCAAGAAAGCCGCCCTCCGATGAGCGCACTACGATGTTTGGGACGCCGCTCTTGAAGCTCACATAAGCCAGATAGCGGCCGTCGGGCGAGAACTGAGGGAAGCGTAGCATCGGGCCGTCGCTCGCAAAGCCGCGCTGGTTGAATCCGTCGTAGTCCGCCAGGCGAATCGAGTCGCCTGCAACATAAGCTATCTTTGAGGTGGCGATGCCGTCACGGCCGGTCAGCAGCTTTACGATCTCATCCGCGAACTCGTGAGCCATTCGCCGCGCGTCTCCGGTATGGCGCGACGCAATAAGCTGCTGTTTGGTCTTCACGTCAAAAAGGTAGGTGTCTGCAGCGAGTCCGCCGGATTCTTGAAGATTGCCGAATGCGACGTAGTCGGCTTTCACCGGGTCCGCACTCCACTGATCAAACTTCAGCGACGCAGGATCCGGCACAAGCGTTTTCGGATAGAGACTCTTCCCCACGAGACCCGAAACGGCCGCGAAATCCAGATCGGCCCAGAGCACTTGATTGAAGGTCGCAGTCGCGGCTTCAAGCCCAGCCGAGCGAGCTACGAAGTCCGCGATCGCCAGGTTCGGCCCATTGCCTGGCGTGACGATGATCGTACCGATCTGCTTTCGAAGGTCTTCTTCCTGTGGCGGCGCGGCGGGTTCTTGAAAAGCCGCTTGCCCCTGTGCTGCGAACAACACCGACGCGAGGAGACTTGCGATAGTGAATGATGCCCTGGTTTTCATACGCTGCAAAGAGTCGGTCCTAGAGCGGGGAACTGTCACATTATCACTTCGGATAGCGGAACCAAACCTCGGCCGTTGCCTCCTGAACGCCGCTCAAGAAGCCTGAGGGAAACGCCGGCAGCGGGTCCGACGCAAGCACCGCGCGCTCGGCCGCGTAGTTTACTTGTGCGTTTGACGAGCGGCGCCTGATGTAAGCCGGCGCTACGCGACCCCCGGAGAGCGACAGAATCTTTCCGTCGCGGGCGATGCGGACTCGAATCACGACATACTCGATTCCGCCTGAGTCTATCTGCGGCGCCGTGTAGTTGCGGCTGAGAATGTTCTGAATTAGCCTGCCGTATGCTGATCCGCCGGGAAGTCCGGTCCCGCCTCCCAGGCCGCCCCCGGAGCCAAGTCCAACCCCGCCCAGCACCGCGGGTGTCGGGCTGCCGAAGCTGCGACCCACTTGTGTTGTTTCTGCCGTTGAGCGGCCACGCTCTTCTTTGCCGGTGAAAATCTTCTCTTGCTGATTGACGACTGGCCGATCCGTCTTCAAAGCCTTGGGATCGGGGATGTCCCGTTCAGTAGGAGGAAGCAGCGCTTCATCGCTCTCGTTGACTCTGTTCTCTTGTTCGACACGTGCGTTGTTTATTGCATCGTCAGTGTTGCCTACAAAAGACACCGGCTGAGGCTTCGCGAATCCCAGTAGCGCCGACTTGTCGGCAACGCCTACCTCGATTGAGCCGCCTCCACCTTCACCACCTTCGCCGGGTCCCGCAGCCACGATCTCAGAAGTGAGCGCGCGGCCAAACGAGAAAATGAGAGCGCCCAAGATGAGAATGTGAAGCCCAACCGACAACGCCACGCCGACCCGCGGTGAAATCTCGCGCCCCGGCAAATCGTTCCTGAACGTGACGAATTCCATCACTTCTTCTTAAGAGTCGGTTCAGTCACCAGGCTAACATCGGCGCCCGCCTGCTTAGCCACATCCAGCACGTACGCGATTATGCGATAAGGAGTGTCGCCGTCGCCCCGTACGTAGACCCTGCGTTCGCCTGCTTGTCCCAGCTTTTCGGCGAGAATCGCAGACAGGTCATTGACATTTGCCTGCTGGGCTTCGGACTGAGTGCTCACATAGATGTTGCCGTCTTTATCGATGCTGACCACGACGGACCTGGGCTTTGGCTGTTCGGCTCGGCTCTCGCGCGTCTTGGGGAGATTTACATCAATTCCGGTCTGCAAGATCGGAGCAGTGACCATGAAGATGACCAGCAGCACGAGCATCACGTCAACAAGCGGAGTCACGTTGATCTCCGAGAGCGACGATTGAGTACGGCCCTGCTGATTGGTAAAAGCCATCGGGTTGATCCGTGATCCGTGACGGGTGATCCGTGATTCGGCGGAGTGCCAGGTCTCTCCGCACTCTCACGAATCACGCATCACTCATCACCCCTACACATCCGCTTTGATGTAATGCCGCTCAACAAGGTTTAACAGCTCGAGACAAAATCGATCGATCGTAGCTGTCAGCGCCTTGATCCGATTCAGGAAATAGTTATAAAAGATCGCTGCCGGCACCGCCGCCGCGATCCCCGCTGCCGTAGCAATCAAGGCTTCGGCGATTCCCGGAGCGACCGCTTGAATCGAAGACCCCGCCGCTGAACTCAGTCCTTGAAAGGCAATGATGATGCCGACAACCGTGCCAAACAACCCGATGAACGGAGAGGCGTTAGCAGTTGTGGCGAGCCAGCTCAATCGCCGCTCCATCTGCGAGACTTCGGAGATTGTCGCCGATTGAAGCACACGGCCGAGGGCTTCCAGGTTTCGAACCCGGCCTCCTGCTTCACCTATTTGATTGCTGATCTCATCGTAGCCCGCGACGAACACGCGAACCAACGGGCTGCCGCCGTCAGCGTCCGCCGCCTGGTAGAAGTCCGATAGCTTTCCCCCGCGCGCAAAGCGTGAGAGAAAGCCGTTCGTTTCTCGTTCGGCCTTTCGCAGCCAGAACCACTTCGAGATTATGATCGACCACGAATAGATCGAGAAAATTATCAATATGATCAGCACAGCCTTTGCGAGGGGGCTGGAACGCAATAGCAGATCGAGGAGAGTGGCGCTTCGAGTTTCTGCAGTTTGGATAAAAGAGAGCGTGAGCCCAACAGGTATGCTCAATCCTGGTTCTCCTGAGGTTGTTCCCTGCAAGCTGAATTCTAGAGGGTGACTCTCAAGGGTGTCAAATATACCGGTTTCTTCCAGTTTCCCCTGTCAGACGGGCATTTTGCCGAGTTTAAGAACTATGAGGACCAGGACCCTCCTCCTGACTCATACCTAACAAATCCGTTTTTCTTCTGGTTGAGAGAGAAGATCAATTTCCATCAAAGGGAAGATCATTTTGGCGCTGACACCTTGGTTTCGAGAATGAAGGAAATTGCGGAGAAATGAAATGAAAAGAAAAGTACAAGACTGGTCGGTTCCGAAATTACACAGAGAACGAACGCGCATAGTCTTTCCGGAATATCAGCGAGAGAAGCAACTTTGGTCGCGCGAGATGAAGGCTAAGTTGATTGATACAATCTTTAGGGACATCGACATCCCAAAACTATACCGGTGAAAGACTCAATGCGGCTTCCGGCCAATTGAAAGACCTGGTATTCAAGAGGCTGGTGAAGCACCCTTTTATCAAGAAACTGGGTATTCCAAAACGGCGCTTCGCCAAAGAGACGTTGTGCGCACAGATAGCGATTAACTCTTTCGCGAGGAAGAAACTCGGAACGTTTACGCGAACGCGTTGGGAAGATCTTCGCGATTTCTTCCAGGAGTATGACCACCGGCAGGCCACGGACTTGGAGATGTTTAAGGAAAGGGAACAAAACAATTGTTAGCGTGCTGGATCAACTCTGGGAGTGTTTTGGGGAGCGGGTAAAGCAGCTCACGAATCGCTCATACATCCTCTCGATATACTTACTTATTCTTTGAGGAGTTGGTTACGAACCAGGGCGCACTTGACGGCAAGCAACAAAAAACTTTTGTCACATTCGTGTTCAAGTCATGGCAACGCTTAAGGGAGGAGGTTCGGGCGGGTATTGAGAGGAAGAATAAGCAGCTCTATTCATTCCAAACAGCTCTTAGCAGTGCTCCAGGTGAGAAGTACCAAATCACTCGTCGTCACGATAAGCTGCGGGAGTTCTATGACTATTTCAAGAGAACAGGAAAGATTATGGGCGACGACTCAGACTAGGTGACAGCGTCTTTCCCGTTTTGCACGGCGAGGCTCGCGATGACTTTCACCAACTGGTTGGCCTCGACCGGCTTCCCAAGATGAATCTGATATCCGGCCGCCAGCGCGCGCTCGCTCTCTTCCATCGCCGCGAATCCTGTCAGAGCTATTGCCGGAATGGGTCCGCCGTCTCCGGGTGCCCGAGCCCTCACCTCTCTGATCAGATCGTAGCCATCCTCATCCGGCATCCCTATGTCGGAGACCAGGACATGCGGTTGCCACTCGGTGAGTACGTCGAGCGCCGAGCGAACCGTCGCAGCAGATCTGACTTCTGCTGCATGCAACACAAGTAGAGCAGCAAGCGCGTCTCGCGAATCGGCATCGTCGTCAACGATCAGTATTCTCAGACCAGCCAGCGCCTGGGCGCGCTCAGAGCGTCTCTTTCCGTCGTTGGGAGCCCGCTCTTGGATAATCGATTCTGTGCGCCCAGGCTCGCAGGGAAGGGTCACCGTAAATACCGCGCCCCGCTCCTTACCGGCGCTGTCGGCCTTGACCGTGCCGCCGTGCAATTCCACCAGTTGCTGCACTATCGACAGTCCCAAACCCAGGCCTCCGTACTTTCTGGTTGTCGAGCTATCGGCCTGGCTAAAGCGATCAAAAAGGCGGGGCAAGAACTCTGGTGGTATTCCCTCGCCTGCGTCGCTGACCGTGATCTGAGCATTGGCTCCAATCTGTCTCAGCCTGATCTCTACCTCTCCACCGGCAGAGCTAAACTTTATTGCATTGGATAAGAGGTTCCATACGATTTGCTGCAAGCGCTGAGGGTCCCCCGACAGAGGGTCAGTGGGTTCGAGTCCTGATCGGAGGTGTACATTTTTTGCAGCCGCGGCAGGTTGTACGGCGGATATTGCTGATTGAATGACGGCCGGGAGTTCAACAGGCCGCATCTCTAGCTGCAATTTGCCGGTGATGATACGCGAAACATCCAGGATATCTCCGATGATACGCGTCTGCAGCTCTGCGTTCCGCTTTATCACTTCAAGCGCGCGAGCAGTGAGCGCCTCATCCCGCCCGCTGTTAACCAGGAGTATTTCGACCCAGCCCACGATCGCGTTCAACGGTGTGCGGAGTTCGTGAGAAACCAGGGCGAGGAACTCATCTTTGGCGCGGTTCGCTGCTTCAGCCTCAGCGCGTGCCGCCTGCTCACGCGCAAGCAGGTCTTCGCGCTCCCGTTCGGCCTGCTTGCGTTCAGTGACGTCCATGCACACGCCAGTCATGCGAATCGGCCGGCGTCTACGATCCCGACTGACTACTCCCTTGCCCTCAACCCAGCGGACGTTGCCGTCTGGCGTTATAATACGGTATTCGATGTCGTGTTCGTCGCCTTGTTCGAGGGTGCGCGCGAGCGATGCCACGACGCGCTGACGGTCATCAGGGTGTGTGTCTTTCAGATAATCATCAAAAGTGCCGCCGAAACTGCCAGGCGCAATCCCGTGGATCAGTTCAAGGCCACTCGACCATCTGACCGCTCCGCTCTGAACTTCATAGTCCCACGCGCCCATGTTGGCCGCTTCGAGTGCGAGCCGCAGTTGCTCCTCCCTCCGCCGCAAGTCCTCCTCCGCGCTCCTGCGCCTGGTAATATCCCGCGCAATCGCTGAGGCGCCAATAATTTTTCCAGCAGAATCCTTAATCTGCGATAGCGTGAGAGAGACGAGAACCATCTGGCCGTCTTTCTTTACGCGCTCGGTTTCAAAGCGATCAATGCTCTCGCCCCTCGCTATTTGTTCGAGTAATCGCGGTAGCTCCTCACCACGCTCTGGTGGAATCAGTATCGAGATGGACCGACCGATCACCTCCTCCGCGGCGTACCCATAGAGTCGCTCTGCGCCTTGATTCCAACTGAGGATGGTTCCATCCAAGGTCTTCCCGATGACTGCATCATCTGTTGATTCAACAATGGACGCCGGGAAAAAGACTGCCTGCTCAGCGCGCTTGCGCTCGGCAACGACCCCAGCCAAGACCAGAAATGTGATTCCGTTCGCCGCGACCGATACTTGTAAAAGCAACAGCGAGTCGTTGGGACTTTGGCCCGCAATCGGACCCAATCCCATCCTTGTGCCCCATATTGCAAAGCCTGAAAACAGGGCCACTGCAGTGGCGACGCCGCGAGGCCCTAACCTGAACGCCGCCCAAAGGAGGAAAGGAATGATCAAACGGCCGACGGAAAGATTGACAAGATTGGAGGGCAACGCTTCACGGAATAGAATTGTGGAAACTGCAGAGATTGAAGTCAGCAGCAGCAGCCCTTCAGCCAGCCGCCGTGGCGGCCAGTGCTCAGATGACTTGTCAACCCAGGTTATTATAAGAGGCGCTACCACCAGCGCGCCAACTCCGTCACCAATCCACCAGGTCAGCCACAACGACCCAAAGTTGACCCAGGCGGCGGCGCCGCCAAGGCATAAACTCGCATTGCCAATAGTAGCGCTGACCGTGGGGCTGAATAGTGCGGCGAGCAGTACGAACTTCAAAACGTCCCGCGCCCGGTAGAAAGGGCTTTGGAATCCCACGAAGCGGTGTATCAGGAATCCGGCAGCAAGGGCCTCAAGTGTATTCCCCGCGGCAATGGCGCTCGCGGTCACAATGGGCAACCCGGTCGCCATGTTCGCTACAAGGGCCCCCACAAAAACTGCGGCCGCGGTGCGATAACCGAGCAACAGGATAGCGGCTATTGCGACTCCTGTTGGCGGCCATACCGGCGAAACGCTGGCGTGTAAGAACGCGAGCGAGAGGCCCAGCTTCGCTGCCAAAAAATAGATCACCGCAACGACGATCAGTAGGGCCAACTGCGTCGGATACCTGGATTTGTTGAGCGGTTTTCGCAGGGGTGCGAGCGCGTCCTCATGGAGCCTAAAACCGGTTCTAGTATGGTCCGCCTGTTGTGCTTGGCTCATACCGCAAACGTGAGCTCGATAGTGGGCACTTCTCGTTTGAGCAAGGTGCCGGGCGCTTCGATTTCGGAGTATGTTTCCAACATTGCCGAGTGTAGAGGGGCAAACTTTATCATGAGTGGCGAAGACACCGCGATGAAAAAGCCTCGCCTCCGTGGCGCGTTTAGTCCGACAAGACGACAAATCAGTCGGATTGAGTTTGCGGCGCGGTAGCCAGGTGTACCGGACAACTCGCCCCTTCGGCTTGACCGCAACAGAGGGATCGAGGATTATTCGCCGTGTCTGGAAGAACCCGGAATAGGCCATTCACACCGCTTGCTTCGTTTACAGCGCTTGTCTATCTCTTTCTCTATGCGCCAATCGTTGTTCTAATCATCCTGTCGTTCAACAGCTCACGGTTCAGCATGATCTGGAGCGGCTTTAGCTGGCGGTGGTACGCGCTGGCGTGGCGCGATACGGAGCTGATAGCCTCGTTGCGGACGAGTCTGCTTGTCGCCTTCACAACAACTTTTATATCGACCTGCATAGGCACGGCTGCGGCGCTGGCCCTGGCGCGGCACCGCATCAAGCTCAAGCGGGCGGTTGAGACGCTGGTTTTTCTGCCTGTCATCATTCCAGAGATCGTCATCGGTTTCGCCACCGCAAGCTTCTTCGGCCTGGTTGGAAAAGCATTCGGACTCAGCACTATCATCGCCGCGCACGTCGCGCTCTCGATTTCGTACGTCGTATTCATTGTTCGAACCAAAGTCGCAAGCCTCGACCCAACTCTCAAAGAAGCTGCGATGGACCTTGGAGCCACGCCCCTCACGACGTTCCGCACGGTCACACTCCCACTAATCTTGCCCGCGATTGCGTCTGCGGCTCTGCTGGTCTTTACCATCTCGCTTGATGACTACGTGATCACCAGCTTTGTAGCCGGCCCCGGAGGCGCGACGCTTCCGCTCAAGATTTACTCGATGGTCAAGACCGGGGTTACGCCCGAGATAAACGCGATCTCGACTGTGTTGCTTGTCGCAACGGTGCTACTGGTCTTCGTTTCGGAGCGGCTGGTGTCGAGCCACAGGTCGCATTGGGGGATCGGGAGTTTAGTGTGTGCGCTCGGGCTCTTGATTGCGTTTGCGGTTGGCGGCCGGGGGAGTGTTGCGAAAGGTGGCGAGCTGAACGTATTCATCTGGTCTAACTATATACCCGACTCTGTGATCGCGGAGTTTGAGCGCCGCTTCGACACAAAGCTGAACGTCGAACTATATGATTCCAACGAGGCGCTGCTGGCCAGGCTCCAATCAGGCGGCGCGAGTTATGACGTCGTCGTGCCCAGCGACTACATGGTGACCGTGCTTCGCGATCAAGGCCTGCTCTCCGAGCTAAACCGCGACTTGATCTCCAACATCTCGAACCTCGACCCGCGCTTCACCGGACAACCTTACGACCCTTTGAATGAGTATTCGGTTGCCTACATGTGGGGCACGTCCGGAATCGCCTACCGCAACGACAAGGTTGACGGGCCCATCGAGAGCTGGGCTGCGCTATGGGACAGTAGATACAAGGATCGCCTGTCGATGCTGGACGACGTCCGCGAGACGCTGGGAGCAGCGCTCAAACTGATGGGTAAGTCACTGAACAGCACCGACCCGACGGAGCTCGAGCAAGCGGCGAGACTCTTGTCCGAGCAGAAACCGCTGGTGAAGGCTTACGACAGCGGGGGCTTTGATCAGTTGCTACTGAGCGGGGACGTGTGGCTAGCTCACAGTTACAGCGGCCAGATTGCCAAAGCGATGGCTGAGAATCCGGCCATCAGCTACGTGATCCCGAAAGAGGGTTGCACGATTTTTGTGGACAACTTGTGCGTCCCTCGTTCGTCGCGGCGTACGGAGCTTGCGCATCAGTTCATCAACTTTGTGCTTGAAGCGAGAACGGCCGCCGACATAGCCAACGGCACTGGCTACTCGTCGCCCAACCTCGCGGCACGCGCATTGATCCGTCCCGACCTCTTGACGAACGAAGCAGCTTACCCGCCGAGCGAGGCTCTGGATCGCTGTGAGTTCATCAGAGAACTGGGCCCGGTGATTAGTTTGTATGATCGGTTTTGGACGGAGATTAAGTCGAAGTAGTGATTAGTCCGTAGTCAGTAGTCCGTAGTCAGGAGTGTCCGTTGTGCCTACGAGTCACGAGCTAGGGACTACGGGCTACGGACTATTCTCAATTTCGGAGTTTCGAGACCATGTCATCGCCAGCCTCGAGTCTGCTGAGTGGGCTCGAGAGCTCCCGATTGATGCGGCCAGTGCCTGGTCGAGAGGGATTCTCGAGTGGGCTCGGCGGGGTGGCGGTTTCCTGCTCGGTTGCAACACCAAACGGCTGGGTGTGAGAGCGTTGACCGACAGGCTTGCCCGAAGGCTCAACCAACCGCTGGCTAGGTCTAACCAGCGCACTCGAGGCGAGCTGTGAGCCATTCAGCCCGCCCGTCGCGCGCGGCTGTAGCGACGGGTCGAGCAGCTTAGGGCCTACCTTGGCGTCGATGATCTCGCCGATGCTACGAAAGAGCTTTACTATTCCGAAAAGTGCCAGCCCCAGCGACCATACCAGCAGCCACGAAGCGAGCGGTGTGACTATGAAATACGGAAGGGCGGCGGCGAGTAGGATGGCGGCGCCGACTGCGGAACCCTGGATACCGTCGCTGATCTGCTTGCGGGCTCGCTTGAACTCGCGGTCACGTATGGGATCGGAAACGACTGCTACTCCGCTGAGCGCCTGGGTGATTGTGCTCAGATTCATGCCGCAGACTTTGCAGAACTTCACCCCTTCGTTTGATTGAGTCGAGCAGCCAGGGCAATACATTAGATCTCTCCGGGTTTCGCAGGTGGCTGTTTGAACAGGGGCAAAGGCCTGGCGATTCGTTCGCGTCCCACGAATGCCGTACGGCTGTTTGGCTGGGAGCAACGGTCCAGAGTATAACACGAAAGTTTTTGGGGCTCTACACAAAGGTTGACGCGCTTTTTTCCGGTGGTTAGACTCGACGTTAAACCAGAGTGGGAGGGTTCCTTGCTAGTTAATTTGCGGTTGGGCATTGCGTGCATTCTTGTCGCTCTTGTTTTCGGTGCTGCTCACTCGCTGGGAGAGTATCGCCGGCAAATGCAGCGGCAAGCGTCGCCATTCTTGTTGCCGATCGTAAAGCGCGATTCACTTTTGAATGGGCTGCAACTAATCGTTCTGGAACAGCCGGGAACGGGCACCGTCTCAACACGCCTGCGGATCAACAGCGGAGCTTTGTTTGACCTGGCGGGGAAGGGCGGGCTGGCGGACCTGACTGCGGGGATGCTGCTAAAAGGAGGGCCCGGCTTCGATGCCAAGAGCGTAACCGACACCGTCGAGCATTCGGGGTTTACCGTTAACATCTCGGTTGGCTGGGATACTACCAATATTGTGATCAGCGGGCCTTCCGATGCGCTGGAAGGGATTTTTGATCTGGTGGGGCGACTGGTTATCGCACCGGCGTTCGATCAGAGGGAGCTCGATGCTCTAAAGTCAATGCGTATCGCGGCGGTCAAACAGGAACTGTCCGAGGATGGCGAGGTCTTGCGGCAAAAGGCCGTCGAATCCGTTTTTGGCACTAACCCTTGCGGGAGGCCGGCTCGCGGTACTCCCGAATCGATTTCTCAAATCGCGAGGCAAGATCTGCTGTACTATCATTCTCGTTTCTACCTTGCGAACAATGCCGAGCTTGTTGTGACCGGCGATGCCGGAGCGGAACAAGTTACTCGGCTCGGACGCGGCAAGCTCGGCGCATGGAAAAAAGGTGAGAAGGTCGCTCCGACATTCCGTCCGCCGGCGCCCCGCTCGGCCAGGACCGTTCTGATTATGGACCGGCCGGACGCGCAGCTTGCAAGCGCGGTGATTGCGCAGATCGGATTCTCGAGGCGCGGAGACGATTACTTCGCGGCTACGATCACGATTGACTTGCTCACCCAGGCTTGTTCGGCGATCGCAGCCGCAACGCCCGGCGTAACGATTGAGGTCGAACACACTCCCCAACAGATCGCTGGGCCGCTGGTTGTGAAGCTCAAATCCAACGTGGCGGACCTTCCGAGCCTCTTGGATTCTGTGCAAACGGCGATGGTTCGCCTGCAATCTGAGACGCCCGACACCGAGCGAGTCGAATCGGCGAAGTCCCGTTTGATCGCTGCGGTGGCCGAGAGGCTTAAGGCAAACGACGGCGCGGCAGGGCTGATTCTCGATATCGAGACTTATGGGCTGGGCCGGGACTACTTGATAAATCTCGCGGAGAGGGTGGCCGCGCTCACGCCAGCCGATGTGCAGCGCGCCGCGCGAAGCTACTTGAAGCCGCAGTCTGCCGCCCTGGTCATAGCCGGACCCGCGAGCAAGCTCGAAACCAAGTTGAAGTCGCTCGGAACGGTCACGGTTTCCAAGTGATGAGGGGTGTCTTTCGAAGGCCCCGGACATCCGACGCGATGCAAGTCAGCGTAGATGACGTTGGCGCAAGTGGCAAGGCGGCGCGTGTCCGCGAGATGTTTGCGGAGATTGCGCCTCGCTACGATCTGCTGAATCACGTCCTGTCGTTTAACATCGATAAACGGTGGCGCCGGTTTGTGATAAGTAAGGTCGCCAAGCGTTTGCAAGCGCCGGGTTCGAAGGCGCTCGATCTTTGTTGTGGCACAGCGGAGCTTACAGTGGAGCTTGCGGCGCTGGCTCCGACTGTTGGCGTAGACTTTTGCCATCCGATGCTCACGCTCGGGCGGACGAAACTTCGCGGCGGAACGCTTCCGGTTGAACTTGTCGAAGGAGATGCGCTCCAGTGCCCGATGGCCGACGACAGCTTCGACGTGGTGTCGATGGCGTTCGGGCTGAGAAACCTGGAAAACATCGGCGACGGGTTGCGCGAAGTTTATCGCTTGTTGAAGCCAGGCGGATGCGCGGCGGTGCTTGAGTTTTCCCGCCCGCAAATGCCGATCTTTCGCAGCCTCTTTCACTTCTACTTCACCCGGGTGCTTCCTCGCATAGGAAATGCCGTCTCGGGTTCAAGCTTCGCTTATCGGTATTTGCCCGAGTCAGTGCTGACGTTTCCGGACCAGAACGCTCTTGCGGACAGAATGCGGGCGGTTGGTTTTTCAAGCGTCAGATATTACAATCTCGCTGGCGGGATCGCCGCCTTACACGTGGGCGAGAAGAATTTGCAGAGAAAGAAAGAACCCCAACGACAATAAAGCACGAATGCTTTTCTTTATCTGTTTACTTTGAGACGGGGTGGTTGAGTCTTAGCTGCAGGTTTTGAGCTCGCCGGCAAAGGGAATATGACTAGAGACCCAATCCGATTTTTCTTTGACCGATTTGGATTAACCGAGGGCGACGTGGATAAGTTGCTGGCGACGGCGCTTGCGCGTGGCGGGGACTACGCCGACCTCTATTTCGAACACCGGGTAGGCTCGACGGTGAACCTCGAAGAACAGATCATCAAGGCGGCGACCAAGTCAGTCACGCAGGGCGTCGGAGTTCGCGTCATCATCGGCGATAAGACGGGCTACGCATACACCGACGAGATAGAGTTTGACGCAATCCGCCGCGCCGCCGAAACTGCGAGCCACATTGCGCGAACCGGCGGGAGCAGACAGCCGTCGGCTGTGAATGCGACGCCTAATGAGTTGGATCTGTATCCGGTTGAAACGCCGATGTCTTCCGTCGAGCTGGCGACCAAGATCGAGCTGATCAAGAGAGGAGACGTGGTCGCGCGCCGATACGACTCTCGAATACGCGAGGTACAGTCCTCGATCACTGATGAGATGAAGTACGTGATGATTGCTTCGTCCGACCGAAGATTGGTGGGTGACGTGCAGCCAATGGCGCGGTTTGGACTGAGCTGTATTGCGGACGACGACGGGAATCTTCAAGTCGGCCGCGCAGGAGGCGGCGGAAGGATCGGTCTCCACTTCTTCGAGAACGAGTTGACTCCCGAGCACCTGGGCGAGGAAGCCGCGCGCCAGGCGATTATTCAGCTTGAGGCGGTCGACACTCCTGCAGGGAAGTTTGAAGTCGTGCTTGGTCCAGGCTGGCCCGGCATTCTGTTGCACGAAGCAGTCGGGCACGGGTTGGAGTCGGACTTCAACCGCAAGCGGACCTCGGCGTTCTCGGGTCTTATCGGCCAGCCTGTAGCTTCGGAGCTATGCACAGTCGTCGACGACGGCGCGATACCGGACCTGCGCGGCTCACTCAATATTGACGATGAAGGTCACCCGACAAGCCGAACCGTGCTGATCGAGAACGGAATCCTTCGCGCTTACATGAGTGACTACTTGAACTCAGGTCTAATGAGGTCCGAGCGCACCGGTAACGGCCGTCGGCAAAGTTACAAGCACATGCCGTTGCCACGCATGACCAACACGTTTATGCTCGCTGGCAAAGACACCAGCGAAGACATAATCCGGTCGGTGAAGCGAGGCATCTACGCGGTGCAGTTCGGGGGCGGCCAGGTTGACATCACAAGCGGGGAGTTTGCGTTTTCGGCTTCCGAGGCGTATCTGATCGAAGACGGTAAGGTTACGGCGCCCGTTAAGGGCGCGACCCTGCGCGGCAACGGTCCCGAGTCACTCAAACACGTCACCGCGGTGGGCAACGACCTCGAGCTCGACCCAGGCGTGGGAGTGTGCGGCAAGGACGGGCAGAACATCCCCGTGGGCGTCGGAATTCCTACGATCAAAATAAGCGAGATGACCGTCGGCGGCACTCAAAGATGAAGCCGCCTCCGGCTATTGTACGCAATCCAACAATCGCCCGCGATCTTACAACTCAAAACGCTGAATGAAACTTGAACCTACGAAAGAATCCGCTCTGGATTTGGCCCATGAGGCAGTGAGGCGCGGCGCAAGCGCGGCCGAGGTCATCATACGGCATCGCACCGAGTTCTCCGTGGGTGTCAGGCTGGGTGAGGTAGAGACGCTCAAGCAGTCAAGCGATCAAGGGCTCGGTTTGCGCGTCTTGATCGACGGCAAACAGGCATCGGTCTCCGGTTCGGAGCTGAGTCGCGATACTGTGCTGACGCTGATGGATGAAGCGATCGAGCTTGCCCGAGCTACCTCCCCGGACGACACCGCCGGGCTTCCTGAACAGGAGGAGCTTGCCACCTCGATCCCGGATCTTGACCTCTACGACCCAGCGATCGAACAGCTTCCAACCGAGGAAAAGATCGAGCTTGCGCTAAGAGCGGAGCGCGCAGCAAAGGACTACAGCGATCAAATAATAAACTTTGACGGGGGCGGGTTTGATTCGGCTTCTGGTACTGCAATCCTTGCGAACTCGCTTGGTTTTGCCGGTGAGTACTGGTCTACCTCCTGTTCGCTGATAGCAGTCCCGGTAGCCGCGGTGGACGGCAAGATGCAGCGCGACTACTGGTACGACGTCCGGCGGAAGCTGTCGGAGCTCGACACGCCCGAGGACATCGGAGTGATGGCGGCCAGGCGTACGCTGCGAAAGCTCAGGGCGCGTCCGGTTCCGATTCAGAACGTGCCCGTTGTGTTCGAGCCAAATATCGCACGAGATCTTGTCGGGGATATCTTG
The DNA here is from genome assembly GCA_049273855.1 of Blastocatellia bacterium. Lineage (GTDB taxonomy): Bacteria > Acidobacteriota > Blastocatellia > UBA7656 > UBA7656 > Onstottus_B. Next base: position 62,612 of record JBASRN010000012.1, on the reverse strand, counting down.
AATGCGGTCTCGGGCGAATCGATCTTTAGAAAATCAAGTTTTCTGGTTGGACAACTGGGCGAGCGCGTCGCGTCCGAGAGGCTGACCGTGGTGGACAACGGCGCGAAGCCGAGAGGAATCGGCTCTCGCCCGTTCGACGCGGAAGGATTGCCGACCCGAAGGACGGTGGTTATCAACAACGGAAGGCTTGAGAGCTATCTCTTGAACACCTACACCGCACGGAAGCTGGGGTTGAAGTCGACTGGTAACGCGTCGCGGGGTCTGGTCGGAGCGCCAAGCGTTGACGCTGGGAACCTGTACATCGAGCCTGGCCCGCATTCGCCGGAGGAGATTATCAAATCCGTCTCGAAAGGCTTTTACGTGACGGAGTTGATCGGCTTTGGCGTGAACATCGTAACCGGTGACTATTCACGCTCAGCCTCCGGTATTTGGATTGAGAAGGGGGAGCTCACTTTTCCGGTTCAAGGTGTGACGATCGCGGGGAACCTCAAGGAGATGCTGAACGCGGTAGAGATGATCGGGAGCGACCTGGACTTTCGAGGAAGCGTGGTCTCGCCGACGCTGTTGATCGGACGGATGACGATAGGAGCCTGATCATATGTTCGAGCCAAGAGCAGGGAACGAAGAAAAAGACCGATCGAGATCGGTTATGATCGTGAGTGGCATAGCGGTTACGTTGGTCGTCGTCTTGATCATACTGGTGACTTCCTTTCGCAAGCACAATACCCCCCTGGAGAGTGCGCGCGCCGGGTCCGCGGAGTTTGACTCATACGCTCAGTTCATCAAGATCAACAACGTTGACAAGCGTCACGGGGAAAGGCTGAACAACCGGTACGGGCGCATAACGTGCACGGTCGAAAACACAGGCGACAGCGTGCTGTCGGCACTTCAGCTTCGCGCTGCGGCCATCGACCTTGGCGACGTTGTGGTGAGGGAGAAGATCATAACTCCGGTTCCGAACATCAAGGAGACTCTGGGGCCAAACCAGTCGATGCCCATCGACCTTTATATTGAGCCGATCCCCGACCCATTAACTCTTAAAGATATGATCATCGAGGTCCATGGTCTGAAGGTGAAATAGCAGTACTTGACGGCTCCGCCTAACGGCAGTTCTGGTTGTGCCCTCTTAACGTCGGTCTGCGGAAACCTAACGCGCCTGTTTGACGGTAACGCCCGTAGGAGGCGTGAATTGGAACTGGGCGTCGGAAGCCACATAGTTTTCCTGCACGTTCGACAGCAAGAAATCCATTCGCGCTCCGCTTTGCTCAAAGATTACAAGCCGCCGAACCTCAAAGGAAGCGGGCGAGACTTCGACCAGCAACTGCTTGAACTCTTCCGGAGCGCGTTTTGGCACAAGCTTCAGCACTACGTTGCCTGCTGCAGCGGGCCGCTCGCCGCTGACAAGCTCAATCCGGCTGAAGTCCCGTCGGAGATTTCCTCTGCCGAGCAGGAAGAGAAACGGGATCTGAGGATCAACCGATTCCTTGATTGTCGATTTTGTCGCGTGCCTCTCGCCGAGCACGTAGAAAAAGACGTTCTTTCCGTCTGAGACGAACAGCTTTCTTCCGGGCTCCGAGTAATCCCAACGAGCCTTGCTTGGGCGCTTTAGCAACAGACGTCCTGACTCGCGAATCGTCCTTCCGTCGTTGCCCCGGTACACTTGAACGAATTCCGCTGCGATGCCCCGTATTCGGGAGTACTTGCTCTGAATACCGTCGATCAACGCGCCGAGGTCGGGGGTCTGTTGCGTTGTGATGTTGATCGTCGCCAGTAAGCTCGTCGCATGCGCCACCGCGCATACCGCGAGGTATAGTAAAGCAGTCGCGGCAACGGCGGCAAACCAGCGCGCGCGTCGCCAGCGCTCAAGCAATGACAGAGAAGTAAAGGAGCTAGCACAGCCGCTGGCTCTAAGTCTGATTATCGACATCGTACGAAGAGTCAGCGCTGCTGTTGGGAGTTCGAGAAAATATCCTCGAGCGAGCGCCGCCGCGGATTTATCGAGACAAGCTTGCCACCGCATCTGCGAATCACCGCCAGCGCTTCGTCAACCTCGGTTTCATCGCCAAGCACCAGGTGAACCCCGTTTGGCGTCGGGGTAGCCGATTGAAGCGATGACATCGATGCAGAAAACTCGCGGAGACTGGAGAAGTCGATTCCAATGGCGACGAGTTCGAGGGCTGAGTCCTGCGCGCCGGACAACTCCTGAACGGTTCCGCTCCGAAGAAGCTTGCCTCGGCTCAGAATCGCAGCTCGATCGCATAGTGCTTCAACGTCCGAAAGAATGTGAGACGAGAAGAAGACGGTCCTGTTCTTTGCGCGGAGGGACAGCAGCAGGTCACGAATTTCGCGGCGACCAATTGGATCGAGACCGGACATCGGCTCGTCCATGAACACGATCTCGGGATCGTTGACCAGCGCCTGAGCGATGCCGATTCGCTGAAGCATGCCTTTGGAGTACTTGCGAAGTTGGCGGTCAGCCTGGTCGCGGTCGAGGCCCACCAGATGAAGCAACTCGTCCGCGCGCCATGAAGCTTTCCGTTTAGGGACGCCAAACAGAGCGGCGGTGTATTCGAGCAGCTCCCTGCCCGAAAGGTAATCATAAAAGTACGGATTCTCAGGAAGGTAGCCGACGCGCGATCGAGTCGCAACGTCGTCTATCGGCTGACCGAGTATGCGAGCGGTTCCTTCGGTCGGATAGATCAGCCGGGTAAGCAGCTTGAGCGTTGTGGTTTTCCCGGCGCCGTTGGGCCCGAGGAAACCGAAAATCTCTCCGGCCGTGACGCCCAGAGTGAGGTGGTCGAGCGCGCGAACTTTCTTCTTCTTCAGAAAGCCCACTTCGTAGTCTTTGGTGAGCTGGTCGATCTCGATTACTACTTTAGATCTGGCGGTTGATGTCGCGGTCATCTGGCCCTTCTTTCCAGGCATTTTCCAGCCGCGCGCAGGTAGGCTGCGCGGATCTCCGGATCAGCGATCCGGTCGGCCTGCTCGCGCAGGGGAAGCGCCTCTCTTTCGGGGGCGATGAACTGAACAGATTGAGGGGACTGTACGTCGCTGCCGATCAGACTCGGGTTTACAACAAACTCGAGCGAGGTCACCAGGGGGCTGCCCAGCAGCGAGTTGAGCTTGAACAGGAACTGCCCTCGCATTTGACCAAGCTGCGTTCGCCAGGTTGCATCGGGGACGGCAACGATCAGCGTTTTTCGCTCGAGCTTCACCGGCCTGGTGACCCTGCGGACATGAGAGCCTGCCCCTACTTCCCACGCGGCGAACGCCGCCTGTTCGCGCGCTTCATCTGAATCGCCCGACTGGCGAATCATCCGGGGAAGCAGCGCGAGCAACTCGGTCAACATAACGGTAACCACAGGTCAGGTCCGATTCATGGCACTTTGGCGCTAGCGATCGGGTCCGTACTTCCGTGCTTTATCTTCGGCCAGTAGACCGCGAAATCAAAGTCGGGGTCGTTTGGCGGAGCGTGGCACTGTGTGCAGCCGACCGGCGTTGCCACCAGCCCGTAGCCTTTGCCCGGGTTGCCGGCATGCTCTCGGCCCGGGCCGTGACACGACTCGCACTGTACATTTGCGAACTGCGGCGTAGTTATCAGCGACTGAAAGCCCCCCTTCTCAAAACCGACCACGTGACATCCGACGCACTCGTTGTCGAACTGTTGTTTCTTTTCCTCGAGCGTGGCCATCGCGTGGGCATGCCTCGTCGTGGACCATATCCTGTCCTCCTCCACGTGACATCCCGCGCAGGTGGCGCCTCCCACGAAGGGAGACAACGCTGCGCTCTCCAGGGCCGAAGTCCCGTTGCCGCCAAACCGCGACTGAGCGGCTTCGTTCTGCAACTTGGTGAACTCATCGTGCGCGGCTGTCACCGCTTCGAGGGCCGATGAATCGTCGGGTATCGAGGAATCAAGTGCGACAAACCGGTTCACCTGGTTCTCAACAGTCCCGTCGCTCTTCACGTAGACTCGCATCTCGCCAAGGTACTTGGTCTGGTTGTAGGCGTAGGCGATTGTGGCCCGGTTGAAGTGCTGAGGCTCATCCATGCTGTTAAGCTGCCGTGCGCCGATGATGGTGTCTATCTCCGGGTTCTCGCTAGCCAGCCGTTGTGCGACGTCGGATGGCACGTAGGCAAGCGCAACGATGAAATCAGTCTTCTGCTTCAACTCAGGCAATACCTTTTTCGCCGACTCAAACACGTCGTCCACACGAAAGCCGCCGTAAACCAATTGCTTATCGATATTGTTGATTGACTTGGCCTCGGTGAAGCCAACTATTCCCACTCGAAGCTTCTTGCCGGGCACCCCCCGCTTGAGGGTGATTTCGCGAATTACGTAAGGAGCCGGCGCTCGACGCTGGTCGTCAACCGGTTGAATGTTCGCCGATATCAGTTGCTCTATGAACGGATACTGCTCCACCCTCTTGTCATAGCCCTCCTTCTTGAGCAACTCGCCGAGGTAGGGCAAATCGTGGTAGCCGATGTTCGCCGCATCGTGGCGAACATTTCCGTATTCCTTGACTACCCATTTGTTTTTTGTCATAACCTCAGCGGACAATTGATCGCCGACGGTGCGATCATCGCTGAACAGGTTGCCCGCGTCGACGAACAAGGCGGGTACTTCTAAATTCGATCTTTGCTTAAAGGCCTTGATATAGCTGACACGCCGTGCCAGTCCACCCATAGGGTGGCTTGGTCAGCCACAGGTCTCGAGGCTGCCGTGAATGTCGGCGCCATACAGAACAGCAAAAGCATAACCATCATCTTCGCCGAGCCGCTCTTTTAGCTTGGGGTCGCTGAGATCAAAACTTACGCTGCCGTCCATCTCCGCATCCGGATCCGACGAACGAGAGCAACCGTGATTGATCGATGCGAGCGCGGCCACAAATGCGACTATGATCAACAGCGAAATCTTGCGGCGCAAGGTAGACCTCCAAGTTCGATCAAAATATCTTGGACTTCGGCAACGACGCAAACAGGAATTTTGGGGCTCTTTACTGCCAACGATCGATGCGTGAAAGCGAACCAGAAATCATCCTTGCTTCTTCGTCGCCCCGGCGTGCCGATCTGCTGGCAGCCATCGGTGTCGACTTTCAGATCGTTCCCAGCCTCGTTCAAGAGCGGGCTCATCCTGATGAACCGCCCGGCGATTATATCACACGCCTGGCACGCGCTAAAGTTGTCGCCGTGGCGAGGCACCGCGATGCCGGCCTGATCATCGGCGCGGATACCGTTGTGGTTCTTGATGGAGTGTTAATGGAGAAGCCCGGCAGCCAGCAAGACGCTCGGCGAATGTTGCGCGAGTTGTCTGGCCGCTGGCACGCGGTCCTGACGGGGGTCGCTCTTTTCGATGCAGCCAGCCATCGTGAGGTAGCCGACTATGAAAAGACTCTGGTCAGGTTCGCCAGATTAACCGACCAGGAAATCGATTGGTACGTTGAAAGCGGCGAGCCGATGGACAAAGCGGGCGCGTACGGCATTCAAGGTGTGGCGGCGATGTTTGTCGAAGAGATAGCAGGGAACTATTCGAACGTGGTAGGTCTTCCAATACCTCTCGTCTATCGTCTGGCGCGGCGACTCGGGTACTCGTTTACGGGTTGAAATAGCGATAGTTCGCACAAGTTGGTTCTTGAGCAATATCGAAGGAAAGTCGGCAATCGTCACCGGAGCGACGAGGGAATAGGACTCGCGATTTCGCGAACACTCCTGCAACGACGCGCTAATGTCTTTGTCTGCGCTCGCACCTCAGCCGATGTCGAGCAGACCGTGGCTACCCTAAGCTCAGAATACGGCGACCGTATTCAGGGCACCGCGTGCGATGTGAGAGATTACATCATAAACATCGGCAGCCTTGCAGGAAAGAACGCGTTTCCTGGAGGGGCTTCGTACTGTGCATCGAAGTTCGCGCTGATAGATTTTACGGAGGCGTTGATGCAGGAAGCCCGCTACGACCACATTCGCGTAAGCTACGTTATGCCAGGCTCCGTAAACACAGGCTTCGGTCGAGGCGGCGAGCAAGACCCGGGAACTTCGTGGAAGCTGGCACCCGAAGACGTGGCGACTGTCGTTGTCAACCTGCTTGAAATGGACCCGCGCGCTCTGCCCAGTCGCGGCGAGCTTAGGCCTTCTGAGCCAAAAAAGTAGCATCGCGTTTTGTATGCGACGAGCGCGCAGATTTACGATTCGGGGAGCTTCCAAAGCAGAGGGCGGGCGGCGGTCGCCAGAGTTTTCGCCGCCGTGACGTAAACCTTGGTCCGCGTTGACAGGCTAAATTAGGGCTTGTTAGAATTTGCGCGGTTGTTAAAGCTGCGATCATCTGGACTAATTAACTCAAGCCGGTATCCAAATTATGGCAACAACTGAAACTGAATTAGGGTCGAAGACCGAGACTCCAACTGGCGCTGGGCCGACCGTTAAAGTCACTTCGCAGAAAAGCGATTCAGTGCTTGACAAGGTGCTCCGCCTCCTCAGTTCGGTTCGCTTTGGCGTCACGATGCTAGGCGTCCTTCTGATCTGCTGCATGATCGGTATGCTAATCATGCAGGTCAACGTCGACGGATTCGACAAGTACTACGCGACTCTCTCGGCTTCACAGAAGACGGTCTACGGAGCCCTCAACTTCTTCGACATATATCGTTCGCGGTATTTCCTGCTGCTTCTGGCTATCACCGGACTCAACATTATTCTGGCGTCGATCGATCGTTTCCCGGCGGCTTGGCAGTATGTGCGCAAGCCGAAGCTCACAGCTTCCCCGAAGTTCATAGCTGCGCAGATGTTCAACGCCGAGTCGTCCGACCGCGCGGCGCCCAGTATCGTTGCAGAAAACGTACGGGCCGCGTGGAAGGCACACGGGTTCCGCGCGCGGATCAGCCAGGAGAAGAGTCGCGTGACCGTCTTCGCGCAGCGCAATGTGCTAAACCGCCTCGGCGCGTACGTAGTGCACGTCGCGTTGCTGACCATCTTCACTGGAGGATTTCTGACGAGCCGTTACGGCGTTGGCGGCGCGATGGAGCTTAGACCTGGCAAGGCCGCAGATAAGTTCACGACTACCGAAATCACGATCGATCAAGGTCCGAGGCAGATGGCAATCGCGCTTCCTTTCCAGGTTGAATGCCGCGACTTGCAACAGAAGCTAATCAGGCCCGAGGGCGGATTGGGAGCTGAGAACACGATCGATTGGTTGAGCTACATAACGATCAAAGACGGCGCGGCTCAGAAGGACCTGCTTGTGCATTTGAACAACGTGGGCGACTATCGCGGTTATAGGTTCTTCCAATCTCAATTTTCGCCGGTGGGCAATGCTCGCGAGATAACTCTTAGCTTTGAGCCGGCCACCGGGGGCACATCAGCCATTCAGCCGGTGAAGATAATCCGCAACGGCAGCGCTGAAGTTTCCGGAATCGGGACTGTTAGGTATCTGGATTTCTATCCCGATTTTGAGATCGAGGACTCGGGCCCTACGACGATCTCGCCCAACTACAACAATCCGGCCGTTCAGCTTGAAATCCTGAATGCCGATGGCAAACGAAGCTCGGCGTTCGCGTTCAACCCTCGGGTTGCCGAAGAATACATGTCGAAAGCAAACGACAAGCTGGGCCCGGACGGTGGAACGAACCCGCTGTTGGTAAACGGCCACAAGATCATTCTTCGAGATTTTGAGAAAGTTTCGACCTTCCATATCTTGACGATCCAGTACGACCCGGGACGAACTCCGGTCTACATCGGGTTCACGCTGCTTTGTTTGGCTTTATGCTTCGTGTTTTTCCTATCGCATCAGCGAGTGTGGGCGGTGATAGAACCTGATGGACAAGGGTCGAAGATCTACTTTGGCGGAAACACGAATCGGAACCGTCCCGCTTTCGAGGGCCGATTCAATTTGCTGGTACAGTCCATAACTGGAGTGCCACGAGGAGGATCAGACAATGAGTAGAGCCATAAGTCGTGAGGAGGCTATGCTGCCAGAGTTGGAACTGAGCTGGCCGAAGAAGATTGTCGGATTGTGGCCGATCATCGCCCCCGTTGCGGGAACGATGCTGCTACTTGGAGCACGCATCTACGCTGGGCGCGCGGTAGGATTTCTGTATGGCGAAGCGCTGATTCTGCTGGCATTGGTATGCTATATCAGCGCTGCGGTCGTACTGCTGACCAACCTGTTTGTCAAAGAGAGTGTTCTCGACAGGCTCGGTCTGATCTCGGTTTCGCTCGGGTATTTCTTCAATCTCTCGGGGTGGATGATTCGCTGGATTGAAGCCGGTGACAAAGAAGGTTGGAAACAAGGAATAAACGGATTCTGGCGCTACTACCCGCTCGACAACCTCTACGCATTAACGATGGGGTTTTGCGCAGGAGCGGCGCTTGCGACATTGGTAGTCATTCGCAAGCCAAAGTATCGAATGCTTGGCGCTCTGTCGATGCCGATCCTCGTTGTTGTGCTGGCGCTCGGGATGTTGCTGGGTAGCGCAATTCAAACCTTGCCGCCGATTCTGGACAGCTACTGGCGGCCGATTCACGTTTCCATTGCAACGATTGGCTATGGCGTGTGTCTGTTGAGCTTTGGACTTGCTTTCGCTTATCTGCTCAAGGACGGGGTCCGCACCGAAGCCGTTGGATTCGCAGTAATACTCTACGGCTTGCTGGTGTTCTTCACCGTTGGCACTTTCGAGCGTTCGATTGTACATTTCGGCGTGCCATTTCAAGGGCGGTACACGGTAAGCGTATTCAGCAACTCGATGGAGAGATTTCTCCCGATTCGAACAGAACTTCCTATAGTGGGACCGCTAATGGTGATCGCGCTGTTGTTGCTTACCGGGGCATTGGCGATGTTTTTGATGGGTCGCTTCGGAGAGGACGAGAAAACATCCAAGCGGGGTTGGTCGCTCTTCCGCGCTGCGGCGGTAGTGCAAATCATCGTGGTTGCGATGCTCTTCATTCAGGTAAAGAACGCCGGCAACATCCTAGGTAACATCCCTGAGCGAGAGTATCCGATTTTCGCCGCATGGATGTCGGAACAGACGCAGCAACCCGTCTCAGTCGATCGAGCGAAGCAATGGATTCAAGACAATGCGGGTAGCTTTACACTAAAACCTAGCGCGAACCCCGTCGACTTTGGAGGCTTGATCGGACTAATGGTCGCGCTGATTTGCGTGTCGCTGTTCGCCTGGAAGCGAGAAGAAGTTGTGAGTGCGCTACCTGATATTCAGAAGATCGACAGCCTGCTATATCGAACGGTCGGCGTGGCATTCCCGCTGTTGGTGTTGCTGTTGATCACGGGAGCAGTGTGGGCGAACGAGTCTTGGGGCCGTTACTGGGGATGGGACTCAAAGGAGACCGGGGCGCTTGTGGCGACGATTGCGTACGCCGGCTTCTTGCACACCCGCATCGCCCACGGATGGCGCGGCCGGCGAAGCGCCTACTTTGCATTGCTCGGTTTCGCTCTGGTGATATTCACGTGGCTGGGCGTGAGCTTTTTGTTGCCAGGTTTGCATTCTTACGCAGGTCTGTAGCTATGGTCGTCACACGGAAATAACGAGATAGGGCGGGCTTCGGCTCGCCCTTTTTGGGTTGTGGACAATGTGGACAATAACCAAAAGGAGAGAGTATCAATGGCAAACGTAGGAAGGATGGTCGAGTTTCAAGCTGGCGGTCGCGCCGCCGGCGGGTACCTGGTCGAACCAGAAAAGGAGGGGTCGCATCCCGCCTTGATTGTGATCCACGAGTGGTGGGGATTGGACGATCACATCAAAGACATCACCGGGCGTTTTGCAGAGAAGGGCTATGTGGCACTCGCGCCCGATCTATACTACGGTACGGTTACGAAGGACTCCGCAAAGGCGGCCGAGCTGATGCAGGGACTCGATCAGGGAAAGGCGCTAGAAACCCTGAGCGGGGCGGTGAACTTCCTAAGGCGTCAAGCTGGCGTGAACTCTGAAAAGATAGGTGTCACAGGCTTCTGTATGGGTGGGACCTTTTCTCTCCTGCTCGCCTGCCATGACAGCAGCATCAAGGCTTCGGCTCCGTTTTACGGAGATGTGCCGCCGGATGAAGTTATCAAGAATCTATCGGCACCCGTCCTGTTCATCGGCGCGGAGAATGATCCGTGGATCACCATGGATAAGATGGAGCGGTTGCGCGGAGCCATTCAAAAGTTCGGCAAGGAAGGCGAGGTCAAGATCTACAACGGAGTCGGACACGCGTTCTTCAACGACACACGGCCCGAGGCTTATGATCGCATAGCGGCTCAAGATGCTTGGAACTGTGTAACTGAATTCTTAGCCTCGATACTGGACGGATCCTAAGCGTGGCTCACAGGATTTGAATCGCGCGTTGACTAAGCGCGGACATCATTCGCACGTACTCATCGCCGTTTACCAGCTCGTAGTCTCTCGGATCCGTCCATATCAAAGTTGAAAGTCTGACGGCGCCGTTTGCCACCGACACGACCCGAACTACCGGGGCCGGGTTCTTCAGAATCCTGGCGTCTTCGTCGAGCGCGGATTCGATGATTTTTATCGCAGTTTCAGTGTCCGCATCGCGAACCCTCAAGGTGAACTCGATCCTGCGGCGGCGGCTAGGAGAATAGTTTGTGATCTTTGCGCCCCATACCTTCGAGTTTGGCATAATTACCGGGACGCCGGCGGTTGTCGTCATACGCATGTTCACTATGGTAAGTTCTTCTACCATACCTTTCGTGCCTTCAACCTCGATCAACTCGCCGGCGCTGAACGGTCTATAAATGAGCAGCAGCACTCCGGCAGCGAAATTCGAGAGCGTGTCTCTCAGTGCGAAGCCCAGTATTATTCCAGTTACTCCGAGACCGGCGATGAAAGTGCGGACATCAACTCCAACTTTGCTGAGAGCGGTCAGCAACGCAAGCAGCAATATTGATCCCGAGAAAACTCGAAGGAAGAAATCTTTGAGCAACAAATCTTCCCGAATCCGGCTACGATTCAGGATCGCACCGAGCCAGCGTTTGCCGAACCTTGAAGCCAACAGGCCGAGCAAGAGTATGCACCCCGCGAAAAACAACGCCGGCGTGTACTCAATCAAGCTGATTTTGATTTTGTCGATCTGATCGCTGAGCAAGGACCCTTCCTTCGATGTTTGTCCTGAGCAAGCTACATCTCCCAAACTCGAAGCGCAAGCAGATCGGCAACCATTACGAATATGTTGCGTCGGACAAAACTGTTGAGCTGATTGATGCCCGCCTGCTACTATCTACATGCCCTTTATTCAAGCGTGGGAGTTTCAGATGACCTGCACTGCGCCGCTCCTCATTGGTTTCCTCCTCGGAACCGCTTTCGCTGATTCCGACACTAAACATTATGCCGACCCCTTGCTTGCAAAGATCGAAGAGGGAAGGGAACACCTGAAAGACGAGTCTGTGAAGATCTTAATGGGAACTGTCGGCACTCGGCGAATCCGAGTTGGCCGGCGCAGGTTCGTGGAGGTGCCCGTCACCGGGATCATTGGGCGCGAGATGGCGCTCGCAGTGATGGAACCCGGCGGCAAGATCCGAATAGCCCGCGCGATCAAGCGCGATCCGGGGTTCGAGGTCTTAACTCCTGGCCTGACCCTTTCAATGCGTCGGGAGAACGGGATTAATTCAGACATTCAGTGTATCGAGCCGCCCGGCGGCAAGGTCTTGGCGGTAAAATACCCGGTGTCCAACGAGGGTCAGAGGTTCGGTCCCGGACCCTCAGTTATCCAAGCTCTCTATACTCCATATTCGGCTGAGGTGAAGAATGACGCAGTCATTGAACGTGGGATTGAAGTAGCAGATCACTTCATCGACAGGGCTTACTCCCGCCTTTCGAGCCGGGGTATCCTCTCGCGGGCGCTCCCGGGCCATAAGATCACCGAAGTCATCCCGCAAGACGTGCTGCGAGTCCTCCTGGTGAACGAGCACATCGATCCCGGTGAGTTTAAGAGCGCGGGACTGGCTCGAACGCTGGTGGCGCGGGTGCTGACGATCATCGCTACGAACCGCGAGAATGCATACGCCTACTCAATCAGCCCCGCGGGCGCTCGTGGACTGGTGCAGATGATCCCCTCTACCTACTCGTTACTGCTGCGCAAATATCCCAGCGCAGGGCTGCCATCAAACTTCTTTGCTTGCATGGGTGATCCGGTCAATGCAGTGGTGGCTCAAATCCTCCTGTGCGACGCTGATTGGGAAGCGATTAATTCCCGGAGTTTTATCCCGCGGGATCGAATAGGGCCGTATCTGGCTGCGGCTTACAACGGAGGCGTGGGCCGCGTCCTCTCAGTTTTGGCGCACGATCAGAACGAATGGATGGAGTCGCCAGACGGCACCAGCAGGCCGACGATGACCGTAACAAAACGAGTGCCGGTGAAAGTCCGAACACGTGGACGCATTCGCACGCGGTACGTGGTGAAGAAGTATACGCGACCCATTTTTCGGAACGAGACCAGCAAGTACGTAAGCCAGTATCACTGGATCAACGACTTCTTTAATGATAGAAAAGCGAAAGACAGGAAGAGTGCTGCGGCAGCAAAGTAGTCTCTCGCTTGGTCCTTAAGCTTCCTTAACCGGTACTTCTGGCCCGAAAATATAGAAGGACCGAAGCAATCAGCGCAGCCCCCGTTGCCCTGATCATTTCGGCCCTTCCGTCTTTTTCGAAGCTCGTCTCTAGTTTGGCAAGCGCGATGCCACGCCTCTTTGGGGCTAAGACTATCTCTAACTGTTGATCCTCCGTCTCTTGCTCATAGCGACAACTCAATTCCCAGTCCTCTGCTCACAGAATTTGTCATTGAGCGATTACTGTTTTTGTTATCTTGGCTGGAGTGATCGGTTTCAAAGTCGTTTGTGGCCGCCCAGAGCAGGCGCCAGGCGGTAAGTCAAAGATCCGTCTCGACCGGCATCTTTGACTCGCTGGGATTCTTCACGATATCATTCACTGACTTAGGTTGCCACAAGCAGGACATCGTGATGAAGAATTGGAGGTGGATGTTCAGATGCGTGTGCTCATTACAGGGGGGGCGGGATTTCTTGGGTCGCACATTGTTGATCTCTTGATTGCGAGGGGCCACGAAGTGGTCGTGTTTGACAACCTGCTGACTGGCCGAGTTGACAATATTGATCACCATCTGGGCAACGATCGATTTAAGTTCATAAAGCAGGACGTCACTGAATACCTTTTCGTTTCCGGCCACCTGGACGCAGTGGTGCACCTCGCGTCACCGGCCAGCCCGATAGATTACCTGCAACTGCCGATTCAGACTTTGAAGGTTGGAAGCCTCGGAACGCACAAGGCCCTGGGGTTGGCCAAGGCGAAGAACGCCCGCTTTTTGCTCGCATCTACGTCCGAAGTATATGGTGATCCGCAGGTGCACCCGCAGCCTGAAGAGTACTGGGGTCACGTTAACCCCGTGGGTCCGCGTGGCGTGTATGACGAGGCGAAGCGCTTCGCGGAGGCAATCACGATGGCGTACCATCGCTACCATGGAGTCGACACTCGAATTGTCAGGATCTTCAACACGTATGGCGGGAGGATGAGGCCCAACGACGGCAGAGTGGTGTCGAACTTTATTGTCCAGGCGCTGGATGGAGAACCGCTAACGATCTACGGCGACGGCCAACAAACCCGCTCGTTCTGTTATGTTAGCGATCTGGTCGAAGGGATCGTGCGTCTGCTCATGATTGAGGATAACGATGCGAATGAGGAAGGCATCGCTGCTCGCGACATTCATCTACCTGTTAACCTGGGCAATCCCGGCGAGTTCACCGTGTCAGAACTAGCTGAGAAAGTAATACGGCTGACCGGCAGCCGAAGCACGATCGAGCACAGGGAACTCCCGGTCGACGACCCGCGAGTCAGACAACCCGATATTACGCGCGCAAAACGCGTGTTGGGATGGGAGCCGGTGGTGAGCTTGGAAGAAGGACTCGCAAGCACTATTCGGTACTTTGGATCGATCATTTGACCGAGCTTGGTAATTGGACTCTCGCAATGAGGGCGCTCTCATTGATTTCTTGAAGTAGATGCGAAGTTAGGAATCGCGTGACCAACGATCGACGACGGGATTTCTGGAGGATGGGATGCACATTGCTGTAATCGGCACGGGCTATGTTGGCCTTGTTACTGGAGCGTGCTTCGCAGAGTTCGGTATGAGCGTCATCTGTGTCGACAAAGACGAGGCCAAGATTCGACAAATTATGGACGGCAAGCTGCCAATCTACGAGCCGGGGCTTGATTCTCTAGTAGCCAAGAATGTTCGCGCCGGCAGACTGGAGTTCAGCACCGATGTCAGCCGGGCAGTCGAACAGTCGCTTGTTGTATTTCTGGCAGTCGGAACTCCGCCAACGGGTGACGGATCAGCGGACCTAAGCCAGATCGACGAGGTGGCGAACGAAATCGCAAAATCGCTGAACGGGTACAAGGTCATCGTCACCAAAAGCACCGTCCCGGTTGGAGCCGCGTCTCGCATTCGCAAGATCATCGAGGAGAAGCGCGCTACGTCGAGCCGCTTTTCCGTGGCGGCGAACCCTGAGTTTCTACGGGAAGGAGCGGCGATCAACGACTTTATGCGGCCCGATCGCGTGGTCATCGGCTGTCGGGAAGAGGAGGCCATTGCGATACTTCGTGAGATATACCGGCCGCTCTATTTGATCGAGACCCCTTTTGTCATCACCACCCCCGAGTCGGCCGAGATGATCAAGTACGCATCGAATGCTTTCCTTGCCACAAAGATCTCCTTCATTAACGAGATCGCAAACTTATGCAGCCTGCTGGGGGCAGACGTTCGCGATGTCGCAAAGGGCATGGGAATGGACGGGAGGATCGGCAACAAGTTCCTTCACCCGGGCCCCGGCTTTGGCGGAAGCTGCTTCCCGAAGGATGCAAAGGCGCTCGTGGCGATCGGGCGGGGCGTAAACTACGACGTGCGAATCGTGCGAGCCGCGCTTGAGGTCAATGAGCTTCAAAAGCAGTCGATCATCGATCGGATACGGATGCTTCTTCCCGATCTCACAAACAAGACCGTCGGATTGCTGGGCCTGGCGTTCAAGCCGGAGACCGATGATATGAGAGAAGCTCCATCGATCAAGATAATCGCGGACTTGGTGGAAGCAGGGGCGAGAATCCGAGCCTATGATCCAGCGGCGACGGAGGCGGCGCGGAGATTCTTGAGCGGCGTGGAGTATTGCGAGGACGAATATGAAACCTCTCGCGGAACCGACGCGCTGGTAGTGGTGACAGAGTGGAACCAGTTCCGCAGCCTTGATCTGGGTAGGTTAAAGCGTGGCATGCGCGAGCCTAACATTATAGACCTCCGCAATGTCTATGAACCGGACATGGTCCGGTCCGCTGGATTCAGGTATGTTGGAATGGGTCGGACCTAATATGTTTCTCTCTCCAGGAGGTTAGCGATGGACAGGCTTCGCTACTGGCAGCACTTAGGGGCAGGGGGCCTTGTGGTTATCTCACTGAGTCTCGCCTCCTTCGCGCAGAAGGATCGAAACCAAATCCCCGTCAATCGAGATGAAGAACCGATCAAGCTGAGAACAACGCTCGTTCAAGTGCCGGTGACTGTCAGCTCGCCGGGAGGACGATATGTCACCGATCTCTTGCAAAGCGACTTCTCGATCTTCGAGGATGGGGTGAAGCAGCGTATAGAGTTCTTTGGATCGGTAGAGGAGCCGTTCAGTGTTGCGTTGCTGCTGGACTCCAGCGGCTCTACGGCGGCTCAAGTTGACCAGATTAAATCGGCGGCGCTGGCCTTCGTCGATAGTATGAGGACGCGAGATCGCGCAATGGTGATCTCGTTCAATGACAGCGTCCAGGTTCAATGTGATTTGACCGGTGATCGTGAGACTCTAAAGCGCGCGGTCGTTTCGGTTGCGCCCGGAGAGTTCACTCAGGTTTATGAAGCTGTTTACACGGCGGTTTGGGAAAGGCTCCAGGAAATCAAGGGTAGAAAGGCCGTTATTCTTTTCAGCGATGGCATCGACACAGCCAGCAGCGAGATTGCGGCAGAGGATACTCTGGATGCAGTGATCGAGTCCGAAGATATAGTAATCTACCCCATTCGTTATAGCACGCGCGCGGATGTCGAGGCAAAGGTGGAACCTCGCATCAGATCATCTCTCGGCAGCAAAGGAAATGACGTGGTTCTCAACGAGATCGCTCGAACCCAGCGCGAGATCGACCGCACCTACAGAAAGGCGGACGAGTATCTGAACCAGCTTGCGGAGATGTCGGGCGGCATCCTTGAACGGGCAGACACCTTGCAAGACTTGCAGGGTGCATTTACCAGGATAGCCGACGAACTGCGCCGCCAATACCTATTGGGCTATTACCCGACCAATCGAGAGAAGGACGCACGGGATCGCAAGATTAGAGTGGATGTCTCGCGGCCCGGTGTGCAGGTTCGGGCGCGGCCAGCCTATCGCGCTTCACAGTGAAGAAACGAAAGGGCAAGGAATAGGCCCCGGAAGGGATCGCACATTGTCATTGCCAGAATCGGTTGAGCAATCCATCGGAGCTCTGTGTCAGAGTATGCCGGTTAACTCGCTGCTTAGCGCGCTTGAAGAGGACACAAGGGAAGGGCGACTCATCGCGGTTATCAGAGTCTTGAACCCGGCCAGAAGTTCCCCGATGACGACAGTGTATCGGCCCGGAGGATTCTTTCCCCGAATAGGAGATGAACGTATCACCCAGAGTATTTCGAGGGCGGTCGAAGAAATGAGCCGGAAAGGGGTTGAAGCGGACCTGATTGAAGTCCGGGATGCAGAGGGCAACCAAGCCAGGGTTGTCGTTGAACTGGTAAGAGACAAGTTGCACGTCGTCATCTTCGGCGCGGGACACGTTGGACAAGCTGTTGCGTTGATGAGCGCGATACTTGGATATCGAGTTACCGTTATCGACGATCGAGAGGAGTTTGCTTCACGAAAACGGATTCCGGACCCGGTCATCAACCTCTTGGTGACCGATTACGAAAAAGCATCTGGAAAGCTCGATCTGACTTTCAACACGGCTGTAGTGATCGTGACGCGAGGGCATCAGTATGATGAGCTCTGCCTCCGTAGCGTGCTACGCTCGGGAACTCGATATGTCGGAATGATAGGAAGCAGGAGGAGGGTCTTGGCGGTTTTTGACAAGCTCAATCGCGAAGGATTCTCACGCGACGAACTTATGAAGGTTCACGCACCGATCGGATTGCGAATCGGAGCGAGATCGCCACAGGAAATCGCGATTTCGATCGTGGCTGAAATCATTGGTCGGTTGAACAATTCTGAATTCGACTCGAGGGAAACATAATGTCATTTGAGGGACTGGATGTTCTGGGGATCTTGGCTTTACTTTCCGAGGACGAGAAACTAGTAACAAGCTCGGTAAGAGAGTTTGTGGAAGCGGAGGTCAATCCGATCATAGCTGAGTGCTATGAGGAGGGTTACTTTCCAAGCCAGATCATACCCAAGCTAGGAGCGCTGGGAGTTTTTGGGGCCAACCTGCCTGAAGAGTATGGCTGTGCGGGGATGAATAGCGTGTCGTACGGGCTGGTAATGCAGGAGCTCGAGGCCGGGGATTCCGGCGTACGAAGCTTTGCGTCGGTGCAAGGCGCGCTTTGCATGTATCCGATCTACGCATTCGGCAGCGAAGCACAAAAGCGCAAGTACTTGCCTGAGATGGCTGCGGGCAAGGTCATCGGATGCTTCGGTCTGACTGAACCTAACTTTGGGTCGAATCCAATCGGCATGCTGACCAGGGCCGAAAGGGTGCGTGACGGCTGGTTGTTGAACGGTTCGAAGGCGTGGATTACTAACGGATCGGTCGCCGATATAGCCGTTGTCTGGGCGAAAGTAGACGGCGACGAGATCAGGGGGTTTATTGTTGAGAAGGACAGGATGGGTTTCTCGACTCGCGAGACAAAGCACAAGCTGAGCCTTCGAGCGTCAGTGACGTCCGAGCTGTCGTTCGAGGACTGTCTGATACCGGAAGAGAACCTCTTGCCTGGTTCGGAGGGATTGAAGAGTCCGTTGATGTGTTTGACGCAAGCCCGATACGGAATCGCCTGGGGCGCAGTTGGGGCTGCGATGTCCTGCTTCGATGTAGCTTTAAAGTACTCGAAGGAGAGAGTGCAGTTTGGACGGCCGATTGCGGGATTTCAGTTGACGCAGAAGAAGCTAGCGGATATGGCGACGGAAATCAGCAAGGCTCAGCTTTTATGTTTGCACGTTGGAAGGATGAAGGATCTAGGAACGGCAAAACCTGTGCATGTTTCAATGGCGAAGATGAACAACGTGGCAATGGCGTTGGAGTGCGCGCGCGCAGCGCGGAGCATTCTGGGTGCTAATGGGATCACCGGCGACTACCCGATCATGAGACATATGTGCAACCTAGAGTCGGTGTACACCTATGAGGGCACAAACGAAATACACACACTGATAATCGGCCAACACCTGACCGGACTGAACGCGTTCGAGTAAACGGCAAGATGCAAAAAAGCTCAAGGCTAATGCCCTCTTGGTACATAATCTGCATTATCGGACGCACCGTGAACCGGTTTTAGGTTGAGACTCTCAATTCGGCATCCATCAACCTTCGCTCTAACGATATTTTCTCAAGAACCAGGCTTGCCTGGCTGACAAGCGCTTCTAACTCGCGGATTCCGTTTAGATTGCTTCCTCCGGGATAGTTGTCACCATAGATCACGAAGACCGTTCTATCGTTGCAAGACATCGGCAGCGCGAACAGCGCCAGATTATGCTCAATACCTCCGAGCTTGCTCAATATCTCCAGGTTCCAGTAATCCCGTGGGATTGGACCGACAAAGGGTAAGCCGCTGCGGACAACTCGCGAGAACAAGCTGTCTACGTCAAGCGGAATGCGCAATCCCCTGACAAACCGATCGGCCGTTCCGTCGACCCCGTTCGAACCTAATCCGAACTGACCACGTCCACAAAGCTCAAACTCTTTCACCACGAAGAGAATGCCGCGCGTGGCTACTTCGCTCGCGTATCTCATTATTGCTAGGCTTACTTCTGCTTCATACGAGTGGAACCGCAACTCCGCAAGCAGCGAACAAAGCAGCTGGGATCGATCCAAGTGGCTATTTCGTATCGGTGTTATCGTCCGTTCATCTGATTGGGTGGCATTATCCGTGCCCAGCGCGGCCATCCCTTCGTCACGGCTCAACGCATCGGTCTTGGAATCATCCGTCCTTTCCTCATACCCGAGCCTGTCGCGAAACGCTTCATCCCTTTCCTTTGCCGACCCCAGCAAGACCTCGCCGACTTCCAGTCCATCACTCAGTTTGACCTCGTCGAGCAGGTTTGGGACCGATGCTTGGTTGACTGCAATTCCAAACCGGCCCTTCTCGAGCCCAACCAACTTTCCTACGACACGCTGAACGTGACGTCTTGCTTCGGCTTGAAGCGCCCCTCGAGTCATTATCCCGCTTTCGACGATCAAGCTCTCAACTGTCCAGATACCTCCGCCCTGCATTCCTATCTCTTTGAACTTCCCTAGCATATCTAATCCGAGCACTTCCCTCGTTGCCAATCCATCCACAAAGCTTTCGCCAGGCCATAACGATGCATGTGTTATGCGCCCATGTTCCATGACAATCTTGCCCGCCAGAATGTCGTTCTCGAGCACAACCGTGCCTGTCTTTCTGCTTAACGCCAATATCTGCAGGATGTCAGTCAGAGCGAAATCGCTCAGATCGCCGTTTAGCTCCATGGCTTTTACTATTGTGGCAAGAAGCGCGTAACAAGCTCCTTCAGCCTGGTCATCGAAATCGGCTTCGATAAGTAGCCGCTGGCCCCGAGGGTCATTCCCAGCTCAATATCCTCTTCCGCTCCTTTTGTGCTGATGATTATGATGGGTAGGTCTTGCCGATGCAGCTCTGTCCTTACTTGTCTGACGAATTCCAAGCCATCCATCCTGGGCATCCGTATGTCGGTAAGGACCAGATCAAAGCTGTTGCTCTTTACTTTCTCAAGCGCGTCCGCGCCGTCCGATGCTTCCATTATGTCATCTCGCGATATCCCATCGACCCGTTGCAAGCTCATGCACAGCAACTGCCTGAAGGTCGCCGAATCATCCACGACTAACAAAGATCTGCCGTCCATCATTCCTCCTTCACTGTGTGCGCAACAGGCTTATGAAGCCTTCCATCGTCCGGAGCTTGCGATCGGCTTGCGCGAAGAGCTTTGAGCTTACGATTGCGCTCGCCGCATGTCCCGCCAGAAGCTCGAGAAGCTTATGATCCAGCGGTGTCAGACCTGCCTTATGCGCCAGCAGCTTGTACATTGCTATGACGCCGACCACACGCTCCTTGATTTTAAGTGGTATGCAGGCACAGACCTCACCCCCGTCGCTTGCGTCTTCTGTGAAGAAGGGATCGCCGGTTTCTGCTACCATCCCCTCAAGGCCCTCGCCTAGCGGGACCCTTCCCTTCTCCACTCGTTGAGCAATCTCGCCTTCGTAGCCGGCAAGCACCAGTTCGCTGGTCTCCTCATCCACAACGAAGAGGCCGAACTCCTCCGACCCGACCATATTCACCAGGATTTCCTTAATGCACTCAACTACTTCCGCCGGATCGAGCGTTGAGTGAAGCCTGTAGCTCGCTACGTACAAGTTTGCGAGGCTTTCGTTCTGCTCCTCAACCTCGACGTAACGAAGCGCGAAGTCCTTGTTTTCTTCTTCAACCTCGTGAAAGCGGCCGTCCAGGAAGTCTATCTTCTGCGCAAGCTGTTTATTCTCAAGCCTGACGCGCTCGATTTCTTTCATCAGCATGTCTGAGAGATCAAGTTTCTCAGTCTCGAGATGGATCACGCGATAGCGAAGCCGTTCGTTCTCGCACATAAGTTCCTCGGTGAATGCCTTGCCCCTCCTGAATAGCTCGAGTAGCTCTTCGCTCTTCGAGAAAATTGTCAGTATTTCTTCAGGCTTCTGTGTCATTGGGCGCTCCTCTTTAGTCCAAATCCTGAATGGTAACGTTGACTCGCACTTCGCCATAAGCAGTGCTGATCGGCGCCACCAGCGTTTCAAGGCACTGGTCATAGCTTACGAGATTCGCGCCGGTGATCACGGTAGGCGGGCTCATTTTCAGCCGGGTGCCCTGGTCGTTTATCCTGGATATCGCGCGCCCTATGGCCATCGATGCGAGCTCAGCGATCGAGCTGCGAACCAGCGGCGTCAACCCTGGTGAAGGCTCTCCCATCATATGCCCGGCAAGCTGAACGGCGGTGAACAAATCCATGTCAAAAATCACCCGACCCTGGGCCTCTCCGGTGAGCCCGATGATAGCCATCACTTCCCTGCCTGCAACAGGGCTCGCCTTCATGCTTATCGAAGGAACGTCAACCGATGCACCCACGAGTTCCTTAAACAGCAGGCTTGTCGAGTCAACGAAGATCTTGACGAAGTCTAACCTCATGTCTATCCCTTAACTTGCCGCCGAGCATACTTGCTCGATGGCCTTTCTGAGCTGTTCGGTTGTGACCGGTTTCGGTAAGAAGCACTTCGCCCCGGCCGCAAGAGCTTCTTCGACCTTTCCCCGATAGCTGACTGAGCTGATCATTATCACGCGTGCCGCCGGGTCCGAGTCACAAATCCGCCTTACGGTTTCGACACCTTCGATTCCGGGCATTACGATGTCCATCAGGACTATGTCTGGCCTCAATCGGCCGTACTCTCTGATGGCTTCAGTGCCGTTAGCTGCCTCGCTTGCAACCACGTTGTCAAACGAATCCATCATTCGCTTCAGATGAAATCGCATGAACGCGGAATCATCCACAATCAAACAGGTCAGCGGCGATTTCAAGACCGCCGGCTCTTCAGCGACTGAACGCATGGCATTCCTCCCCAACTGACACCCTGCCCACCTCGGCTATTACACGTGAAGCCATCTCAGTGAGCGGCACGATCTCATCAACAAAGCCCTTTTCGATGGCAACTCGCGGCATTCCGAACACCGAGCAGCTCTCTTTATTCTGACCAAATGTCGTGCCTCCGGCCTTCTTGATCTCGCCAATGCCCAAGGCTCCATCGCTTCCCATCCCGGTCATGATTACTCCCAATGCGTGTTTGCCGTACTCGGCCGCCACGGATCGAAACAGCACATCAACTGAAGGCATATGGCCATTTACCACAGCGCTGCGCTCAAGCTTGACCTCGCAACCAAAACGACCTCGACGTACCTTCATATGCGCGCACGCCGGCGCGATTAACGCCCGTCCGGGCGCGATCAAATCGCCCTCCGTAGCCTCTCTGACCTCGAGATCGCATATCTCGTCGAGCCAGCGGGCCAGCATAGAAGTGAAGCTCTCAGGCATATGCTGAACGATCAACAAACACGCATTCAGATCAGCCGGAATTCTCGGCAACAGGTATCTGAGTGCGTGCGGGCCACCCGAAGACGCCCCAATGGCTACTATCTTCTGAGCTTTCGATCCGCGCGGGACGTAGGCCGGTCTAGTCTTAGTGACTCGTATATCGAGGGCCCGGTTGTTTGCCGCGACGATCTTTCCTCGCGAGGCGCCTTTTATCTTCGAGATGAGTTCAGCCGCCATCGTGCCGATTTGCGAGGGGTCGCCGGGCTTGCAAATGAAATCAACAGCACCCTTCTCCAATGCGCGCATGGTCAGAGAAGCGCCGCGCGCAGTTAATGAACTCAGCATAACCACGGAGATGTCGTGCTTCGCTACGATGTGACCAAGCACGGTGATCCCGTCCATCCTGGGCATGTCGACGTCCAGGGTAACAACGTCAGGCTTGAGTTGATCGACTTTGCTCAAGGCGAAGTCACCGTCGATCGCGGTTGCGACCACTTCGATATCGGGGTCCTTCTCAAGGTACTTCGAGATGAGCTTGCGCATGACTGCTGAGTCGTCTACGACCAACACTCGAATCTTGCTAGACTGCATAAGTCTCCCTCGCGGCTCCTTTATTTCGTTCCTGCTTTACTGCTCGGCGAAAAAGCATCTCAGCGTCCATAATCAGCGCCACTCGGCCGTCGCCAAGGACCGCTGCTCCAGCAAGGGCGTCGTTCTGTAACCAGCGACTATCAAGCGGCTTGATGACCAGTTCCTGCTCACCAATCAATTCGTCTGCGATCAGACAATACCGTTTCGATCCGGTTGCCAAGACCATGCCAAATAACTGTTGGCTTTCGGCCCTCAAGGCAGCGCCGACGCCGCCTTTGCGCCGTTCGAATCCGAGCACGTCACACGGTCTAAAAACCGAGATGAAGCAATCGCGAAGCCTATACGCCTCGAGGCCATCTATGTGCACGATCTCGTTGACGTCCAAACGAACTATCTCGCTTACGACTAGAAGCGGAAGAGCAAACAGCCGCCCCCCGGCCTTAAATAGCAGCGCTCTGATTATTGCGAGCGTCAGCGGCATCCGAAGCGCGAACGTCGTCCCCACACCCGACTGACTCTTGACGCTGACAGTTCCTCGTAGCTGCTCGACGACGCTTTTGACTGTCGACGCGCCAATTCCCCGCCCGGAGAGCCGCGTAAGTTCCTTGGAGGTGGAAAAGCCCTGGCGAAAAACCAGCCCGAGCGCGTCTTCGTCATCCATCTGTTCGGCTTCTTGCTTTGAGATCAAGCCGAGTTGCAGCGCGCGCTGTTTCAGCTTGGCTGAATCTAGCCCACGACCATCATCGCTAACCTCGACGACCACTTGATTGCCTTCGTGATAAGCTCGCAAGGCTATTCGGCCAACCGCCGGCTTGCTGCAAGCAATTCGTTCGTTTGTCACTTCAAGGCCGTGATCGATAGCGTTTCGTAGCAGGTGAAGGAGCGGTTCATAGAGAACGTCAACCAGCGCTCGGTCAAGCTCAGTCTCACCGCCGCCGAACCCAAATTCGATCTGCTTCCCCGTCGCGCTTGCAAGCTCGCGCATCGGCCTTGCGAACCTCTTGAAGACGTTGTCGATCGTCACCATTCTCATCTTGAGAACGCTCTTCTGAAGCTCGGATATGAGCTTGCCGATCTGCGCGTTGGCGCTGCTGAAGCTGCCTGCCAACTCATGCGCCGCGAGCACGCAACCAAGCTCTGGACCTGGCTGGTTGAGAACAGATCGCGCAATCACCATCTCGCCGGCGAGGTTTATAAGCGCATCCAGCTTCCCGGCTTCGACGCGGACAAACTCTCGACGGGGCCTTGAGCCTCGCTCGACCGCCGCGGGCAGCAATTGAGCGTCCGATCCTACCGCCGCCGGCCTTGCCAGCCGCTTCGCCTCGTGGTGAATCGCACAAGCGGTAGATTCGGAACTGACCTTTCCGAGGCCAGCCAGCAAGCTCGAGACGGTATGCTCGCCAAGATCGGTGACGTCCTCCGCGCCAACAACGGCTCGGAGCGCATCGAGGCTCTGCAGCACCAGGTCAACGACTCGCCTCTCCAGTTTGACCTCTCCATTCAGAACCGCGTCGAAGACATCCTCGATACGGTGCGCTACCTCGGTCACGCCCTCGAAGCCGACACAAGCCGAATCGCCCTTTATCGTATGCGCGGCTCTCCGCAGTCGAGTCATGATCTCGGGGTCCGCTGCTCCGGCTTCGAGCGCCAGCAGATCGTCCCCCATCTCGTCAAGAATGCGGACAGACTGCTCGCGAAACACCTCAAGCAACTGCTCTAGCTCTTCTTTGCTCAGCTCATCCATTCGAACTCACGACTCCAGTTTGTAGGCAATGCCTTTGTTGCGATGTACCATTGAGAATCTGCCCGACAAACCTTGCAAACTCTCCGCGTGACCAAGAAAGAGATACCCGCCTGGCAAAAGGCAATTCCCGAAGCGAGCGATAAGGCGCCGTTGCTCATTCCCGTCAAAGTAGATCATCACGTTTCTGCAAAAAACCACGTCCAGACCACGAAGCCCGTTATCGTGCTTCAGATTGTGATAGTCGAAGATAACGCGTCTCTTTACCGCATCGCTCACGGCATAGTGGCCGTTCTCGCGTCGAAAGTATTTCGATATGCAGCCAGGCTCGATTCCTTTCAGTTGATCCTCCCTATAAACTCCGCCTTGCGCGCGCTCGAGCGCTGTAAACGAAAGATCAGAGGCAAACACCCGCAGAGTCCATGTCTGCGCCTCGGGGAGTGACTCGAGCATCGCGATGACTGCGCTGTATGGCTCCTGACCGGTCGAGCAGCCCGCGCTCCACACGCGAATCAGGCGCGTCCCTGCTCGTTCCTTCCTCTCGATGATTTCCGGTAGGACCACTTGCCTAAGCAGGTCAAACTGCGGCTGATTCCTGAAGAAAGCGGTCTCGCATATCATCAGCGTGTCGAGTAGCGATGGGAGCTCCTGCGATCTTCCCTGCGAGTGTTTAATGAGGCAGTAGTACTCGTAGCCGCTTCGGATGCCGAGATCATCCATCCTTCTCCTTAGCCTTGACTCGAGAAATGTTCGCTTCTCGTTTCCAATGCTGACGCCACACTCGAAGTAGATCAGGTCCTTGAACAGCTTGAATTCACTGTCAGAAAGGATTTCCGGCTGGCGTAACTCTGATCCAATGTGATGCATTGGCTAATAACCTCACGAACAACCCAATCCGGCGAAGCAAGTTGTCAACTTGCCTTCGCTGGAGGAGGCAACTCGCGCAGCCGGGACAGCGCTTCGATTACGCAATCCAATTCGCTGAGAACTTCGCCAGAAAGCGCCTTCCGCAGATCGATCAGTGTAATAAACCTGTTCCTCACGTTGATGACGCCTTCAACATACCCCGCGCCCATCTCTGAAATGGCGTCGGGCACAGGTTCAATCATGTCATCAGTCACTCTTATGACCTCGGAAGCACCGTCGACAATCAGACCCGCTGTCCGATCATCGATGTTCGCTATAACGATGCGGTGTTCTCGCTGAGTTGGCGTTGCCCGGGCCCTCAACCGCTTTCTTAAATCAATTATCGGTAAGAGATTTCCCCTGAGATTCATCACGCCCTCAACAAACTCCTCAGTATCAGGTACCGGCGTTATCTCTCGTGGGACAAGAACTTCCTTTGTCAGCAGTATGTCGACGGCGAATTCTTCTGCCCCGATCTTAAACACCACTACTTGCCGCCTAACGGTCACTCGCGCCTCCCTGGTCCCGCACTCGGTCAGCTTGTCGCAATCGAAAGGACTGAGAACTGTGCCCGATAACTCCGCCTGCTGAAGTCGGCGGGTCGTAGGCGAACGGATGTATGAAGTCGTCCTGGACTCGGAATTGCGAAATGGCACGGTTAAGCCGATCCGAGAGCCCTACCATGCCCTGAATCGTTTGCGCCGTCTCGTGAGCACCGGCCGAGGTCTCGAGCGTAATGCTCGAGATGGTTTGCATTGCGCCGGCTAGATTGCTAGTGACGCGAGCCTGCTCGTCGGAGGCTGCCGAGATTTCCTCGATAAGCTCAGATGACTGGCGTACGGCCGCGGATATATCTTGAAGCGCTCGACTCGCTTGCGACGCTAATGAGCTTCCGCCTTTGACCTCGTTCATACCGGCTTCCATCGCCAGGAGGGCCTCCGAGGTTTCGTTCTGGATCGACTTGATCAAGCTCGCCACATCTTTGGTGGCGCGAGCCGAGCGCTCGGCCAGTTTTCTGATCTCGTCCGCCACAACGCTGAATCCGAGGCCGGCCTCGCCCGCGTGAGCGGCTTCGATTGCGGCGTTAAGCGCCAGCAGGTTGGTCTGCGCGGAGATGTCGTTGATCAGGTCTATGATCTCGGATATCTCCGAGCTCCGAGCGCCGAGCAGACGCATCTTGTCGGAAGTCTGCAAGACTGCGGAGTCAATCCTTGACATCGCCTCGGAAGTGTCGCGTACCGACTTGTCTCCGTGCTGGGCCATGTCGAGCGCGCGCCGAGCGGCTTCGGCAGACGCTTCTGCATTTCTGGAAACCTGATTCATAGATGCGGCCATCTCTTCTACGGCGCTCGAGGTGTTAGTTATCTCGTCGGCCTGACGCTGCGAGCCGACCGCAATCTGCTCTGCGGCTGCAAGGATTTCCGTTGCGCTTGAGGAAACCGATAACCCTATCTGTTTCACTTCGGTGAGCATGGTGCTGAAATGATCCAGCATCTTGTTAACCGACTGAACAACTCTTCCCAGCGTGTCATCTCCTTGGGCACCCCGGCGGGTCAGGTCGCCCTCTGAGACTTTTGAGACGATTGACAGGAATTCGTCCATACTTCGCTCGAACGATTCCTTTAACCTTCGGCGCTCGGTTACGTCGCGTATGATGCCCCGGAATCCGTTTGGCTCGCCCTCGGGAGTACGCACGAGCGAAATTGAGGCTTCGACATGTCTCTTCTCACCATCTTTTCGGTTTATCGCGTACGAAAATTCGCCGCTCGGCTCACCGGTACGAAAGACCTTGTTAAACTCCTTATGAACGTTACGCGCTACTTCTGGATCCATGTAGTCACGGTTGTTCATACCTTTCAGCTCGTCGGGTGAGAATCCGTGAAGCTTGCAGACCGGATCGTTGAAGAAGGTCAAGTTCCCGCCCAGATCGACTTCGTAATAACCGTCCTCGATGCTCTCAAGGATAGTGCGGTACTTCTCTTCGCTCCTTCGCAACGCCTCGTCGGCGCGCTTACGATTTAGTGCAGTTGCCAGATGTTGCGAGACGAAGGTGAGGACTTCCTTTTCTTTCTCGCCGAACGCAATATCTTCCCTGTAGCTTTGCACCGCGATCACGCCGATGCTTTCGTCTCCGAGTTTGAGAGGAACGCCCAGCCAGCATGCCGGCATGGTTCCTATCACCTCAATCTCCCCCCGCCTAACGAGAGGCTCTATACTCTCGCGGGAGGAGAGAAGCGGCTGCCCCGTCCGCAATACGTACTCGGTCATTCCGCGCTTCAACTTGCGTGGTTGAGGGGAGGTGTCGACGACATCAACAAAACACGGGAAGCTAACTAGATCGGTCGAAGGCTCGTATACAGCAATGAAGAAATTCTCCGCGTACATCAACCCGCCAACGATCTTGTGGACAGCGTCATAAAAAGCGGGAAGGTCCTCTGCCGAACTTGTCATCTCGGCGATGCGGTAAAGGGCGGAGTGAACCAAGTCCGACTGCTTGCGCTCGGCGACTAGGTTTTCGAGCCTGGTTTCACTGACGCTCACTCCCTTGCCGAAGACCACGGAAAGGCCCAGCATTCCGAACAGCGAAAGCAGGCCTATTGCACTGGCACTGATCACAGCAACAGTGAGGACCTGTTGTTGCGGTGTGTTGTGAAAGCCCAAATAGACACATGCGAAGACAATCAGGCTCAACAAGCAAGGCAACGTCAGTGACAGCACGGTCAGCTTCTCGCTGAGAGACTTGAAACCCATTCTGCTGAGAACCGACACTAAATGAGAATCACCTTCTCCCGCGCGATTGCTTCCTTCCATCAGGTCCATAAATACTCACCGTTTCTTGATCTTGAACCCTGAGGACCGGCAGAGAAATGGGGCGAATGCACTCCGGGCTGCCTTCACAACCTCAGGCTAGTCGACTTTACTTTTTTGTATCAGAAAAGGGGCAGGCCTACGCTGGTTTATCGATGTTCGGAGAGCGGGCCTGACGGGGCGCAGGACGGGAGCAGAACCGATAACTGAGCAGCCAACTAATTGGGCTCATTATCCTTATTAAGGATTAGCAGTCAATACTAATCTACGACGATTTCTGCCCGGCATAACCCGCTCCGGTAACAACTAACAAGGGGCGGTACTGAAGAAGAGTCATTCGGAGGCTTTGCCGTCAACCGATTCTCGTGACTTTCAACGCTCGCCCATCAGGCGTTTCCAGTCGTCGAGGGTCCTCATACGGAGATACTGATTCTCTCTCTTTTCCTCGGCGATCGTGCTCGTGGGCTTTTGTGCGTAGTCGTGACCGGGAAACAGCAGAGTATCATCAGGCAGCTTACCTAAAACCTGAGTGAGTGAGTAGTACATCTGTGTTGGGTCGCCGCCGGGCAGATCAACTCGGCCGCAACCTCCTATGAACAAGGTATCGCCCGAAATAAGGACAGAGTCCACGAGAAAGCACTGACTTCCTGGTGTGTGACCGGGCGTGTGCAAGAGCCGAACACAGACATCGCCGATTGCGACAACGTCTCCACCGGGGTGTTTCTGAAAGTCGCTGTCGGAAAGCCCGGTCACCTGTTTCACTCCTTCGCATTCGATTTCGTTCACGTGGACAATGACCGGTCGCATATTGAGCAGGTCAGCCAAGCCCGATATGTTGTGACCGAATATCTCGCCTCCGACATGGTCGGGGTGGTAATGAGTGACAAGTGCGCCGGTCAATCTCATCTCTTCGCGATCGATGAAGTCGAGAATGGCCGGTATGTCCCAAGCTGGATCGACAATCATGCACGTCCGTTGCTCATCGTCGCCAACCAGGTAGACAAAGTTTGCCATCTGCGAGGCAAAGGCATCAAACTCTGCAAAATCGCGACCCGCCAGAAGCTGTTTCACATACAAAGCCATAGTGTCATCCTTGTTGTCTTCATCCGCTATCATACGACTCCGAGACCGTGCTTGAAAAACTGAAACACATCAGGTAGAAACTCTCTATGCGGAAGATACAAACAGGAATTCGGCGTTCCAGCCTATCCATTCTGTTGGTCATAATTGGCTTGGCCGTCACCGCGGGCTCTTGCAAAAGCGCGAGGTCTTCGGCCGAGAAAACACTGGAGCAGCATCTGAAGAGTCGAGGTATTCGAGAGGTTAAGGTTGACTTCTTTCATACCGACCCAAGCTTTCCCGATAAGGCGTATATATCGGCAACGCTGACGCACAATTTCGCGTCAAGCGATGGCAATTTCAAGAAAGAGTATCTCGGATACATCTTAAGCCGAGACGGAGAGGTCTGGCAGGTCGAGAAAAGCACCGGGTACACTAAGGAAGCGGGGGAAGCTAGTACGCTGCTTTCTGGAGAGAAGATCCGAAGCCGTGGCTGATCGGTGCAAAACTACAACCGACTAGCAGTTCACTCGGTTGGCTCGTATCCGCTTGTCTCTTCGCCGTATTGAGGTTGATACCAGAGCAGTTCTTCTCTGTAGCCGGCTTGTCCTCGCTTGAAGGGGCGAGCTGATTCTCCTGAGCCGTAATAGCCCGAATCCGGGATTGGGCCATATTCGTCCTTTTGGCGCACGTGCGGTTCAGCAGTCCGCCGCCGCCGATACGGCCTCTCGTAGCCGGCCGCGATTCCGTAGCCCTCTGCTCGCGAAATGAGACTCCTTGATGGATGCGGCCCCTTCGACGATTCTTCCTTCGGCTCTGCCACTTCGCCTTTTCCTTCCTTATGAATCGGGTAAGAATCAGTCCTCGCCCTGAAAGCCGCCGGCTGGTTATGACGCTTCGTTTGTAGTGAATCTTCGCAAGCATTAAAGATGAACCCGGTATGCGCCAAAAACAAGAAGGACCAAAGATTGGTCCTTCTACCAGGTCAGCTCTATACCTTGCGAATTGCGCGGAAACCGATCAAACACTCGACACTCAAGGTGGAGTCGCCAATTAGTCCCGGGAAATCATCGTCGCTTGAGATTGCCTGGCCTGCGTATTGCCGGCGCTTGCCGAAGCACCGGCGATGAAGAAGGCGAGATCAGTGCTGCGCTTGCCAACAAAGACTTTCCGTTGGCTGAGATCACCTTGCCCACTACCACCGAACCGGGCTGCGTTACCGGCAATGCCTCCTCATCAGATGCGCACGACTGGACTGCAACGAACCTGTCGCGGCTGGTGAGATAGTCGAGCCGCTCTGTGCGTGGAGCAATACTGGCAATCAGCTGCGGGCGCGATTTTTCGAAATCGCCAGATGCCGTGATCGAAAGCAGCTTGCCTGAGTAGGTGGCCATCAACCAATCCTCGGTGTCCTTTACGGGGACTAGCTCAGACAACCCGCCTTGATCTCTGAAATCCTCGGAGAACAGGTTCCGCGAGGTTACTTTACCCTTCTTGCCAAACCTTGCCATTGCGAGCACGGGTTGCGACGTCAATACGTGGAGGTTACCTGGCCGAGAGATCCGCCTTCTTCGTCCATTCCCGGGCCGGGAGATCTGGGCCGAGTATCCCTGGCTCACAATCCCTACGACCCGCTTTGCTGGATCGTACTTTACCAAACGCGGGCCTGTGTCATCCGACCCCTGTTGAGCCAATTCTGGAAATACGACCAACTGTCTGACGTTTGCAGATAATCCGTCAGTGTGAAGGTCCACCTGACAAAGTGATCCATCGCTCGTGACAAATAGCGCGTACTGGACATCGAGTTTGTCAGCGTCCGAGTAGACCGCAACGTTACTCCCGGCTGTGAGCGCCGCCCCTTGCGGGAGATCTTCTGCGTACGCACGCTTGAGCAGCGTGAGAGACCCGTCGTCTATCAACCTGTAAAAGGAAACCTCGGACTGGTCGTGCCCAACGTTGTCTTTGTCGACGACCTTTTTGGTGGAGTAAACGCTCAAAACATTGCTGTCTCTATCAACAGCAAGGTATGAGATAAAGTTACCTGCACCGTACTCGCTCGGATGCACCAGGTCGACCTTGTAGAGGTATCCCTGTTCCAGGCTGTACGTAAAAACGGATGCGCCGTTTGTGAAGACAAGATGGTTCCCATTGTGACTCAAAGCCAAGTCCGTGGGAGCGTCCGGGCTGCGCAGCTCCCCACCTACGCCCTCGATGTCAAACGAAACGACGGTCGGATCAATAACTGGTTTTCCATTGTCTCCGAGATTCAAATGTACGTAAGCGATGACTTCGATGGCCTCGATCTCGCCGCGCTCTTGCTCGAACCTCGTTCCCCTTACAAAGGCGGTCTGGGTTGTTGGATCAAAGGCCAGCTTGGTAGGGTAGTAAATCGTACTTGGTGAATCCGAACTCGCGCGCGCAGTAAGGTCTTTGGTTAGAACTACGCCGGGTTTCTTGGTGTCAATGATATATAGGTAATGATTGTCGAGCTGGCTTAAGTCACCGTTCTCCTGGATTATTCCCGTCGGCGCGTAGGGTGCGATGAGCACGTACCGGTCAAAGGCAAACACTACGTTATTCTGTCTACCGTTTGCCCCCGCCAACTCCACATATGACGTCTCGACTGCATCGGCGCGAGGTGAATAGGACGCAAAGCTGAATAAGCTGATCAACACCGTAGCAGCGATGCCAAGTCGAGTGAGTGAGTTAACACCAGTCATTCGATTCTTGCCCATATTATCTGACCCTCAAAGCCCTGCTTGTGCCGAAGGCACGGAGCTGCGCTTTTTGTTTCTTACCAACCCAGCTCCGCAGGTTTGGCATGAATGAGTGGATACACTCGCCCACTAATTCTGTGCGCAAGGGGCCTCGCGTTTCGCTGCCGCCGATGTCGAGGATATTGGCAAAGTCCTTTCCTGTCAAGCGCATTCGTCCTATTGGCTTCTGGTTCACCACCCACAAGGCTCAGCGCCTACGCCACGTTCTTGTGCTAGGCGCGCTGTTCCCGCAAAATCCCGAGTTGACCAAGCTTGAGCCTCAACCCCCTCCGAGAGAGACCAAGCTCGACCGCGGTTCGAGAGAGGTTGTTCCTGTTTCGATCCAACGCCTCTTGAATCAGCCGTCGCTCAAGCTCCGCCGTTGCCGCCTTGAGCTTGACTATGCGAGGTTCGTGGGGCCGAACCCCTGAGTGGTTTCCGTTGGGTCTTTCCAAAAACCTTCTCCCGATGGAGCCGCCGAAGGCGGCGTATCCTTGTCCGGGTCGTTCTCGGCGCATCTCCCTACGCGGGTTGGTGACGTCGGGGGACAAATCGTCAACCGAGATCCTAGCACCGTCCAGCGCATACGCTACCATCCTCTCAATCTCATTCCTCAACTGCCTGACATTTCCAGGCCAATCGTGACTAGAAAGCGCATCAGTTGCATCCTGAGTCATCATTATGCCTTGTTTACCGGATCTTGACGAAAAATGCTCCAGGAAATGGGCAGCGAGTACTGGCACTTCTTCGCTGCGTTCCCTCAAGGGCGGTACGTGAATGCGAATGATGTTGAGGCGGTGGAACAGATCTTCCCTGAAGCGCCCGTCCTCGACGGCGCGCTCGAGATCGGTATTGGTCGCCGCGAGAATGCGCACATCGACGCGACCAGGTTTGGTTTCCCCGAGCGGTTGAATCTCTCCCTCCTGCAAAAACCGCATGAGTTTAGGTTGCACCTCGAGGGACAGGTCGCCTATTTCATCCAGAAATAACGTTCCGCCATCGGCCGCTTTGATAATTCCAGGGTAGTTCGTCGTCGCGCCGGTGAACGCGCCTTTCCGGTGGCCGAATAATTGGCTGTCAATTATCTCCTTGGGTGTGGCAGTGCAGTTGAACGGCAGAAAAATCGCGCGAGCCCTGGCTGATTGGCCGTGAATGTGCCTCGCTACCAACTCTTTGCCGGTACCCGATTCGCCAGTTATGAGCACCGTAACATCGTTGGTTCTGATCTTGTAAATCTTATCGATCACGTCGAACATTGGGGCACTGGCAACAATGAAGCCCGGCATAATCGTTTGAAAGGGCTGCTCCCGATCGCGAACCGGACCGCTGTGTACGGTCGCCCGTAGCGAGCAAGTTTCGAGTCCTAGTTCTGCCTGCTTGAACAGCGGCTGAAGCCGTGCGACGTCGAACGTATCGTTCGCCTTCATATACACAAGTATCGGCACACGAGAGTTATCCCCAATCCGGATGACATAGCCATTGGCTGAGCGACTTATCGCGTCGGGAGTTGACTGATCCAACGAAGCGCCAAGCTGCTCTGCGTCCTCGCGACCTATACCTTGCCTCGCTAGCGGCTCGGCTATCCCGGTTTCCGCCACCCTGAATATCGCAACCTGCTCCACCGGAAAGTTCTCTGAAATGACCGCCGCCAGTTCGCGGACTAGTAGCTCGCGCGAAGCAGAGGCCTCAATCAATCGCTGCATCAGGAGTACGTCGTTTAGAGGACTGACCCTGAGAACCTGAGACCCATCTTCTCCCTCCGTAAGCGACGCAAGCGCCTTGCGGCACAGCTCGAAGTCAGGCTCCGCCTCGAGACTCTCGAAGATCTCACGAGCTCGAAGCAGGTTGGACTCGGCGCCTTTCAGATCGCGAGCACTCCTTAACAACAAACCCATTTCATAGTGGCTTAGACCAAGCTCATA
Source organism: Blastocatellia bacterium (assembly GCA_049273855.1). Classification (GTDB taxonomy): domain Bacteria; phylum Acidobacteriota; class Blastocatellia; order UBA7656; family UBA7656; genus Onstottus_B. Next base: position 28,526 of record JBASRN010000012.1, on the reverse strand, counting down.
AGTGGTCTCCGTAGTTGTAAAAATTGATACGCTCTGGGCGATGTGCTGCTTAGCTTCAGGTAGGCGGCCGCTGGCGGCCTCGAGCTTACCGGTCAACCGTTGGATTAAGCCCGAGATCGAGAGGCTCTTTTCTTCTTTTAATCTCTCCTGCGCCAGCTCCAGGTACTCTCTCGCCTGATCGTAGCCGCCCTGCGAGAAATGAAGGTCGGCCAGACCAACTTGCGCAAGGGTTACCCCTAACAGATCGCCGATCGAGGTTGAAAGCTGGAGCGCCTGACGCAACGTTTTGAGCGCAGAATCGGAACGCCCAACCGCTCGATGCACCGCCGCCAATACGCGAAGAGCGTTGCACTCCAGCCACTTGTCCGTCCCTTCGATTAATTCAAGGCTTCTCTTGAGATGGCTTTCTGCGCCGGTGAATTCACCCTTCGCGCATAGTATCTCCGCGAGAGTCACCCGCGCCGTTGCTTCGTAGCTCGGCTGCTCAAACCGCTGAGAAACCGCTATGGCCTTCTCCAGCGCCTGAATCGCTTCGCGCCACTGACCGGCGTATTGCAGGTTGTCTCCCAGATTATTGTAGGCAAGCGTCAGATAGTCCTTATGCCCGCCCTTCTCAAAACACTCAATCGCGCGCTTGAGATATGTCGCAGATTCCTCTCGTTCGCTCGGATAGCCGTGAAATATAGACGTGCCTAGATTTAGTAGAATTAATCCAAGGGGATTTGTGTTGCCGGAGCCCTCGACAAGCTCAAGCGCTTTCAAATAGTTTTGCGTCGAACTCGAGAATGCACCTTCGTGAAAGTCCACAACTCCAAGCCGATTGTAGATCTGCGCGAGCAGCGTGGGGTCCTGAGCGGTCTTCTGAAAGCCCGCCGCAAACACGAGATGATCTCGCGCGATTCTAAATTCGTTGATCTCTATGTAGGTCCGCCCCAGCCCATAGTGGGCTTCGCTCATCCCGAGATCGTCTCCCAGCTCGAGGAACAAGCGCCTCGCCTCGTTGAGCGCGGCAATAGCCTTCGCGTGATCTCGCAGGAAGCTGTTCACCCATCCTGTTCGCAGTCTGACTCGAGCGCGAGTCCTTGGCGACAGCAACGCCAGCATCCGCGGATCGTCAAACTTACCGATGACCTCCTGAGCTTCCTCATACTTACTCAATTCCTCAAGGGCCTTGCTAAGCAGCGATCGGGTGATGGCTTCCTCCTCCGGGGAGCCTGTGTTCTTGGCGAGCGCTGCATACAATCGCTCGGCCGCAGTGTCATACCGCGATTGCGCCAGGGCTTTCTCGCCCAACTCAAAATCCGTCTGGTCAGCTTCGCGCCCCTTGGCGAGCCCCGCTGCTTCCGCTTTCGTTTCGGTCAATTGGGGAGGCGACTCGGCCTTCGACTGGCGGTTCAGTAGCTGTCTAACTGTGACGTGGCTAATGCTGTCTACAATGCCCCGCTCAACCGCGGCAGTCGCAAGCTTCTGCGGCGTCCATTCCCTGAAACTGTAGCCCAGCGCCGCAGGCTCAGTCTTTGACAAGCGCAAGATGGTATCGGTTTGCTCGGAGGTGAATCTCGGCCGAGGTCCGCCCTGGGGACCTCGCTTCTTTGCAGAAACGCCGACCAACCCTTGCTCGTTAAACCGTCGAATCCACTTCTTTACGTTCGAGGGATGTGAGCCGATCTGCTGGCTGATCTCTGCCGCAGTCTTGCCCTCAGCCGAAAGTAGGATCACCTGAGCCCGCGCCGATTCCTCGCGGTTGAGAGACTTTGCAGAGAGGGCGAGACCTTCTCTCTCACTGGGCATCAATGAACGGACGAATACGGGTTGAAACATTCGGCGTGTGCCTTCTGAAACGATCTTCTGCTGGGATTCCGTTCCTTTGACAATCGAGAAAACGACTACGCCCGGCCCCATCCTGGCTAAGTGAAACCATGTTTAATTTCAACACCGTCACCCATTGACCGAACGAGGCTCCGAAAATACCAAAAAAACCAGGGCCAGTCAACAACTATCTTCCCATATATTTCAACTTGCCTGTATACGCTGGTGACGTCGCTGAAACATCAAGGTTGCCAATTTCGCTGACCACCGATAGACTCGGTGAGTTCACACGAACCACCATATCCGCATTGGGGGTCACAGAGAATGTCCAACCCGAGAATCGCACCGTCCAGAAACGCACATCAGTTGATTAGCTTGCTCGCAGTCTCCCTCGTCTCAATCGCGATAGCGATCGTTCCCTTCAAAGCGGCAACCGGCGATGTCTCAACCCAGACCGTCCAGTTCATTGACTTGTCGGCCGCGGCGGCAAACATTCAAATTCTGGGTGCCGGGGACGCCGACCACCTATCGGGCAACGGCGCGGCAAATAGCTTCGCGACCCTCCCGCGATCTCACGCAGTAGCGGTTGGCGATATCAATGATGACGGAATCGACGACTTGATAACCGGCGCTCCCGACGCCGACTTCACGCCTCAGGGCGGCAGCCTCCGCGCGGACGCCGGTTCGGTCTACATACTTTTTGGCAGAGCCTCTTTCTCAACTCCAACAATTATCGACACCAACCTGACTGCCATCAGCCAGCCTGACGTTAAGATCTTCGGCGCTTCTGCAGAGGACCATCTGGGGTTTGGTGTCGCTGCGGGCGATGTCAACGGAGATGGAATTGACGACCTGGCGATCGGCGCTCCAGGCTTTGACCTGACCGGGGCCGGTGTCCCAACACCGCGCAGCGACACCGGCGCAGTCTTCATAATATTCGGGGTTGCCGGATTTACGCCGACAACGGTTGATCTCGCCACGCCCAACGCCGCGAATGACCAAATCATAGGCGAGCAAGCCGGTGATGGATTCGGGTGCGCGCTAGCCATTGGGGAAGCTAACGGCGGAACGAGTCCGCCTGATCTCTTGGTTGGCGCTACCGGAAGCAAGGGTCCTGATCCCGCTGGCGCGCCGCGGAACAATGGTGGTGCCGCGTTCCTGCTCTTAGGCGGCACGGCTCTCGACAACCCGCTTCCGACGACGAAGGTTATTGACCTTAACGCCTCGCCGGCTCCTGTGAGGATCTTCGGGAAAGCTGAGAGCCACTTTGGCAGCGCGCTTGCAATTGCCGATGTCAATGGGGGAGGTGCGGGCGATCTGCTTGTCGGAGCGCCAAGGGCGAACCGGCCTGACGCGGTCGACGTCATTGAGACCGGAGCAACGTTTGGAGTACTCGGTGGCGTGAACCTGAACCCGACGCCTCCAGCTACGACGAAGACCTTTGACATCGGCGCGACTCAACAGAATCTCTCGATTTATGGCGAGGTGAGCGGCGATCACCTCGGCGCGGGGCTTGCCGTAGGTAACGTAACCAACGAGGGTGCGAACGACATTTGTATCGGAGCGCCTCAATCGGCGGGACCCGGCGGTTTTCGTCCTTCGTGCGGGCAGGCTTACGTAATAGCGGGAGGCCCCGCCTTGAATCCCCCGGGTGCCGCTACGGAAAGGCGAATCAATGTTTCCTTCGCAACTGCCTCTCTGACCGTGATCGGCGCGGCGCCGGGCGACCGCCTGGGATCAGCCGTAGCGGCCGGTGTGGTGAATACTCAAGGCAACACCGACCTCTTTCCGGACCTGTTGCTCGGAGCGCCCGGGGCGCTTTCCAACCGCGGCTCAGCTCACATCCTTTTTGGCGGGTCGAATTTGTTGATCTTTCCCGGCCGCGATCTGGCTTTGAATCAGGACGACGTTCGCATAACTGGTCAAGCTCCAGCCGACGAGTTCGGATGGGCAATTGGTACGGGCGACTTTGATAATAATGGCGGTGGTGACATTGCGGCGGGAGCGCCCTTCAACGACGTTCAAATAGTCGCGGGGGCGAACCGCACTGATGCCGGCAGAGCCTACGTTCTGCTCGCCGCGGCCAATACGGTGCCGCCGCAAAACAACCCGCCGACCGTTACTCTCACAGATCCAAATGGAGGAGAACTGGTTGGCGGCGGAGGGACGTTTCAAATTACATGGACCGCGGATGACCCGGATGGCGCGGACACGATTGATAGTTTTGAACTAAGGCTATCAACCGACGGCGGCTCCACGTTCAACACGATCATCGCTTCAAATGTAGACGGAACCCTACGCGCCTTTACCTGGAACATTCCGATCGGAGTAAACACTACGATGGCCCGCGTGCGCATCACCGTGGTCGATAACACAGCAGGCACCGCACAAGATGACAGCAACGAAGACTTTTCAATCAACGACACCGGCGTCGCCCTTGCCGTGTTGACTCCAAACGGAAACGAGACCCTGAGGTTCAATCAGACGTTCAAGATTACGTGGGTAGTCGGGACCGGATTCGAGGATCGAGTGAAAGGCTTCGACGTGTTCTTCACGACCAACAATGGAGCAACGTTCACTCCAATAACCCAGGTGAATCCAACTCAACCCGCGCTGCCTGCGACAGCAAGAGAGCTGGACTGGGTCGTACCACAGTTTTGCACATCGACTGCCAGGGTTGTCGTAACAGCCACGAGCACGACCAACGCGGTCTCGTCTGATTCGAGCAACTCCGACTTCTTTATCAACGAACAAGGACCGCAAATCAATTCCACAAACATGGCTTTCCAAACTGGAGCAGTCAGGATGGTATTCCGCACGGTCGCAGGCACTCAACCGCTCTTCCTCCCGGGGATCAAGTTCGCGATCTCAAATGACGCGGCAGGCTCCCAGTTCTTCGAGACGGCCAAGGCGAAGGTCAAGGCCGGCGGAACAAAGCTTATCGGTGCCGGTTCGGTCAACGGTCAGGAGGCTGGCATCTTCTTCCCGGATGGCGCTCAGAGAGTCATTCGCTTTACAAACCCGACATGTGGCACCACTCTTCTGCGTGTCCGTCGCGAGGGCCTGCAGTTGATAGTTGTCGCAGGGTTACAAGTGGGCACGCCAATCTGGCAGTAGGCTAGTCACTGCCTTGGCAGGAAAGGGCCGGTCGCACAGTGACCGGCCCTTTTCATTAACACGACGACCAAAAACGCAGGCCTATCTTTGCTCGTAGTATCTCATCACCACTCCATCGCGGCCGATCGCGTAACCTCGATTCTTATGGAACGACACGGCGAACAAGTCCGCCTGAGTCCCGCTGCTTTGCTCGACCCAATTGTGCCCGCCGTCGTAAGTGCGAATGATCCGCCCACCGTAGCCCACCACCCATCCAGTCTTCTTGTCAGTGAAGCTCACTCCGAACAGCGGCTCGTTCACTCTCAACGACACTCTCACCCAGGTCGCTCCCCCGTTCTCAGTCTCCAGCAGAGTGCCTTTGTCGCCCGTAATCAAACCTCTGCGATCGCTCACCATGTAAACCCGGTTCAGGTCTTCAGAGACTCCGGACCTCTGAGGATACCAATTCTTGCCTGCGTCGTCGGTGTGAATTACTGTTCCGCCCGTTCCGACTACCCAGCCGCGATCGCCCTGAAAGCTCAAGTGAAACAACTGAGAGTCAGCACCGCTCCGCTGCTCGCGCCATGATGTGCCTCCGTCGCTCGACGCCAGGATCAACCCCTGATCACCTACAATGAATCCGCGCTTCGTGTCGGTGAACAACACCGAATAAAGGTCGATAGGTGCCGAGCGATTCTGCGAGCCGCCGGCCGGAGAAGGAGTCGTTCTGATAAAGCTCACACCGTCGTCCGTGCTCCTTAGTATCGTGCCTCGGTCTCCGACTATCCAGATCTTATCTCCTCGCTTGTAGACGTCATTCAACCCCTCGTCGATATCAACGCGGATCTCCTGGAAGCTCCCTCCGTCGTCGGGCGACCGCGCTACGAAGCCCTTAGCTCCTACCACCCAGATGTTATCGCCATCGTAGTAGACTGCATTGACCGATGCGGCCCCGCCGCCCTGTTGGATAGTTTGCCCTTGCGTCCAGCCTTGCTGAGCAGAAACCGCCGCGGCCGAAACCAGTACCCCCATGCTGGCGATCAACATCAATTTGTGTTGCTTGATCATCCTATTTCCCCGCTCGAGTTTGCAGGCCCCCTGAGCTTGAATCTCTGAATTTTTCCCGTAGCAGTGCGAGGCATCTCGTCGATGAACTCGATCTGCGACGGCGCCTTGTACGAAGCGAGCCGCGAACCCACGAAACCGATCAACTCGTTCTTTAGCCCGTCTTGCTTCTCTGCTCGGATGACCACATAAGCCTTTGCAGTTGCCAGCCCGTCTTTGTCTACAGCCGAAACCACCGCCGCTTCCACTACTGAATCGTGTGCCAGCAGCGCCCCTTCGACCTCGATCGGTGAGACCCATAAGCCGCGCACTTTAAAGCAGTCGTCCGACCGCCCGACGTGATAGAAGAAACCATCCCGCTCACACCGATAGATGTCGCCCGTGCGCACCCATCCGTTTTGAATCGTTTCCCGAGTCAACTCGGGCCGGTTCCAATAGCCGGCGGTTGCGCTCGAGCCTCGGACCCAGAGGTCCCCGAGTTCCTCGACGTCCGAAGCCTGATCATCAACGAGCCGCGCGGCATATCCGGGCACAATCGTTCCGCTCGAACCGGGACGCGCTTTTCCCTCCCTGTTGGAAATGAAGATGTGAAGCATCTCCGTCGAACCGATGCCATCAAGAATTGTCAGGCCGACCTCACGCTGCCAGTCCTCGAAGATACGCGCGGGAAGCGCCTCGCCTGCCGACACACACAGACGAAGTTTCGAAGTGTTCAACGCCCCTCCCTTCGCGCAATGCTCCAACAAAGATAGGTACGCTGCGGGCACCCCGAAGAAGACGGTTGGCGCCTGCTCCTCGAACAGAGTGGCAATGCGCTCGGGAGTCGCGCGCGCGGAATCGAGAATCACCGTAGCGCCTGCGGCGACCGGAAACGAAAGACTATTTCCAAGTCCGTAGGCAAAGAAGAGCCGCGATGAGGAGTAAACTCGGTCCTGATTCGTCAGGCGCAGAATGGACTTGCAATAGCTTCCGACGGTATGCGGAATCGAGCCGTGCAGATGCAGCACGCCCTTAGGTGCTCCGGTGCTGCCCGAAGTGTACAAGATAAAGGCGGGGCTCTCGCGCGTCGTCGCCGCCCGCGCCTGTTGCTTAACGTCATCATCCCCTCGCTCCGAACAAGATCGCGTGGGTGTATCCACCTTCAGGATGTTGCAGCCGGGCTGCGAGCCTCGGCTCAAGTTCACCTTGTCGTCGAGTTCGCTTTCGACGATCAGCAGTCGAGCACCGGAATCGGCGAGTATGAATGCGACGTCGCTAGCAGGTAAAAACGTGTTGATCGGAACGCAGACGGCTCCGACTGAGAGGGTCGCAAGAAAACATGCGATGAACTCAGGCGAGTCGTAGAGCAACAGCGCCACGCGGTCGCCCTCGTTCACCCCCCGGTTCACGATCAACCGCGCCCATTGATCGACCTTGCTGCGAAGCTCACTGTAAGTGACCCGGCTATCTCGAAACTCGACGGCTATGAGATCGCCGATTTGGTGCAGCCGCTCATTCCCGAGAAAGTGCTGCACGAGATTGAACTGCGAGGGATCGACTGACATGCGGCGGCGATTATATGTCAGCTACCGGAGTGGATCAAATCCAGCGGTGGTTGGCGTGAGTCTCAGATCGCTTTGACGAACTCATCCACCGTGAGATTTGCAGAACGGATTAGACTTCGCAACGTTCCTCGCGCTACCTCATTGTGATTAGGAATTGAGAGCGTCGCAGCGTCGCCTTCTTTGGTCATGATGATGTGGCTGCTTTTCTGACGCGCGAGGCTCCAACCGAAGGACTCAAAGACGCGCACAACTTCCTGCCCGCTTAGAACCGGAAGCGAAGGCATTAAGCCGCAACCTCTACCTGCTGCGTTTCGATGGTCAAAGGCAACCCCTTTTCGGCCCTCACTTCAAGACACAACGCGATAGCATCTTTGATATTCTCAACGGCTTCTTCCTTGGTTTTTCCCTGACTCACACAGCCGGGTATAGAAGGACACTCGCTAATCCAGACACCATCTTCATCTCTGTCGAGCGTTATGTTAAATCTCATAGCAACCTCCGAATGCCAGATGATTACATGCCATAGAAAGACAAGCAAGCAGGTGGTGGTGTCCTAACCGAACTAGGAGACCACCAAGCAGGTCGGCGACGGCTCACCCCCCACGGCGTTAAGTTCGCCATCGGCGATCCGGCTATCTCGAAACTCTTTGAGACTCAAGAATCTACAGCGTTCAACTGAACACTATGTAGTGTTCCAGTTATCGCAATCGACCTTTCTCCCACTTGTCTTTCAACGTTTTGAACAGAGGCCCTCGGTTTGTTTAAACCCTCAGATCGGGGAAGTTGGCGCTCAGCTCGAACCAAACGCATCGGAGCCGGAACGGACCCTTTAGCCTGATTCTCTGATATTCCCGTGCGCTTTGCTCGTGATGAATCTCTTCTGACCTTATCACGTTTGCTGCTTTTTGATCCTTTTGCTTTCCTCTTTCGTTTGACCTTTCTACGGCTATTGGGTTCTTCGATCTTGTTGGTCTTTGATCTTCTCTTTTTGCCGCTCCATCTGCCGAGGCTGACGGCCTGTGTAGTCATATTCAGAGACGGTCAAGAAATGTGCACGCTCTATTGCACAATCTCTACCCATGCTATCCAAGCGGCATGCAGCTTGCGAAATTCGCGCGTGAGTTGTTTGATTTCGCTCGCATATTCCTGTTTTGGCCATATGACAATAGCGATGTTTGTCCTTTCAAACCTCACTAAGGGCGTATCCTCCAAGGCCGCATCGAGTAAAGAAATAGTTGATTCCAATTGATCGCAAAGCTGCGACAACTTTGTGAGCTGTTCGATTCCTTGTTTCTTTGCTGTATCAAGACGAAAGAGTGCCCGAGAAATGAGATTGGATTTATGTCTTCCACAACAGGTCGGACGTACTTGTCAAATTTACTCCATCTATCTAACGGTTTACCGTCATTACCATGCATTGGGTCCTCAGGCCTTTCTTCGTTATACGGCACAAGGATCGGCCAAGGCCCTTCTTTACGAAAAGCCGATATTTGGTAGTATGTCCATGGATTCCCACTTGCGACCATCGCCCAGCGATACCTATGCTCAAGGCAGGCGATAGAGGTCACGACCACATCTTCGTTCACTCGCTAGCTTGCTTTCAGCAACCGCGTAGTCGAGATGGGCCACCGTCTCCGAGAGCGCGAGGAAGCGATGGTAGCCCTTCGCTTCCGGGAACAACAAACTCGAAGCCTCCCACGCAGTTATCCCTTCTCGGGGCAGCAAGCCCATCAACTTGGATTGTCTCATCTGAGTGAACCGATACAGCCGATGGAAGTGCTCGTCGTAATCGGTGACGTCGTCGCCGTGGCCGCCCTTTAACACAGTCGGCGCGAGCGATCGGATTCGGGCGAGCGAAACAAGGTATTCTCCCAACGATTGGAAGCGCCGCTTCTCGTCTATTGGATCCGGACTCAGCACCGGATTGGGCGTGATGTTTTTGAGCACGGTGTCTGAAGCGAACACCAGCCGGTTGCTGGTCCTCACCAAACAGATCGAGCCCGGCGTGTGACCTGGTGTGTGCACTACAGTGAGACTCTCATGCTCGAACAGGATCTCGTCCTCGTCTTTCACCGTCTCCACATGCTCGAGCGGATGCGCGAAACCCTTGAACTTCTCGTAGCCCGCCTCCATTCGCTCGATGGCCTCCGGCGGCACGCCCGCCTGCGACAGCAACTCACGATAAGCGCGATAGTCCGTGTTGGCTGAAACCGCAGGCGCGTCCCACTCGTGGATTAGCACAGTCGCACCCGATTCCTCGACCACGACCCTTGCGAGCCCATAGTGGTCCGCGTGAGCGTGCGAGATGATGATTCGCTTTATGTCTGAAAGCTTGTAACCAAGACCAGCGAGGCCCGACCTCAACGCCTCAAGCGAGCCGTCATGGCGCGGCCCGACGTCAATCAACGTCAGCGGGTCCTCTTCGATCAGGTAAACGTTAACCGGCCCGACATAGAAAGGAGTCGGTACGGTTATTCGGTGAACTTTCATATTGCGGATTGCGGATTGCGGATTGCGAAGTTTTTGGGGCACGGCTTCGATTGAATCCGCAATCCCCAATCCGCAATCCGCAATTCTCTACAGGTTATACCTTCCGGCTTCGGTGATCGACTCGGCGATTTTGCGGCGCGCAGCCACCGTGTTCACCGGCGTGAACTTCATGAATCGACGAAGCATCGCTAGCATCGTGCGCAGTTCGTCGCCCTCGGCCATCGCCGCAAGCGCGTGCTTGGCGTTGCGCTCGATCCGCTCGATCGCATCGCTTGCAAAGACCCGCGCCGCATCAATCTGCAAAGCGCAATTAGCTTCGCCTTTCGAAGCCGCAAGTTTCTCAGTCCGGAGTATCGCGCTCTCCATCGCGAACACATCCATGATCATGTCGCTTGCCGCTGCAAGAACCTCTTGTTCCTGCGTCGCCTTGTCTCTGTACTTAAGCGCTGCCGAACCGAGAACCGCCACTATGGCTTTCTTGCAGCTTGTCAACGCTGCGCGCTCTGAGGCAAACACTCCCTCCGGCGCGTCGTCGGGCATCGAAGGCGAAAGCAACTCGTCTTGCAGTTTCTTAGCCGCCGCAAATAGAGTGTTCTCACCCTTGGCTGCGCGCCGCAAGAACTGGCCCGCGATGATCAAACGATTGATCTCGTTCGTCCCCTCGTAGATGCGCGAGATCCTCGAATCGCGATAAGCGCGCTCAACCGGGTAGTCGCTCGAGTAACCGTTCCCCCCGAACACCTGCACTGCTTCGTCGCAAGCGTACGACAGATACTCGCTTCCGGTGACTTTGATAATCGAACACTCGACGGCGTAGTCCTCGATCGCCTTCAAGGCTTCCTTGGGCACGTTGCGATCGACAGCCGACAGCGCTTCTTCGATCATCCCAACCGTCCTGTAGATCATGCACTCCCCGACATAAGCGCGAATAGCCATCTCGGCAATCTTGTGCTTGATCAATCCAAACGATGAGATGGGGACGCCGAACTGATGGCGCTGTTTCGCGTACTCGGTCGCGATGCCGGTCAACCGCTTCGCGCCCGCGATCGAGCTGACCCCTAGCTTCAAGCGGCCAATGTTCAGAATGTTGAAAGCGATGTGGTGACCCTTGCCGATTTCACCCAGCAGGTTCTCGGCCGGCACGCGCGCATCTTCGAGATTCACCGCGCAAGTCGAAGAACCGTTCAGCCCCATCTTATGTTCTTCGGGTGCTATCGAAACGCCTGGGAAGTTGCGCTCGACGATGAAGCCGGTAAACTTATCGCCGTCAACCTTCGCAAAGACGATGAACACGTCCGCGAAACCCGCGTTCGTGATCCACATCTTCTGGCCGTTGAGGATGTAATGCGTGCCGTCCTCGGTCAGCTTCGCAGTCGTCTTGGCGGCAAGCGCGTCCGAGCCCGATCCCGATTCGGTCAACGCATAGGCGCCGATCCATTCGCCCGTCGCAAGCTTCGGCAGGTATTTCTTCTTCTGCTGATCATTGCCAAAGTAGACGATGGGCAGTGTGCCGATAGTCGTGTGGGCTCCGACCGTTCCTGAGAACGACGCCTGCCCCGACAGATTCTCGGAGCCCATCAGCGAGCTGAGCAAATCAAGCCCGGCGCCGCCGTACTGCTCTGGAATGTCGATGGACAAAAGCCCCAGCTCGCCCGCTTTGAGCATCAGGCTACGGTGTACTTCATAAGACTTCTTTTCGATCTCGGCATCGAGCGGGATCACTTCCTTTTGAGAGAACTCTGCCGCCGTCTGCGCGATCATTCGCTGCTCGTCGTTGGTGTCTTCCGGCGTGAACACGTCTTCGGGACGGTGGTCTTCGAGTATGAAGCTTCCGCCTTTGACAATCTTCCTGGTGTCTACAACGCTAGCCATAGTCGTCTCCTTGAGTTTGGAGTACCGCCTTCAGGCGGCCCCCGATCTATTGGAGCATTCCGCTCGAAGGTGCGTGTCAAAAAGAAGGGCTAGTTCGCAGTCTACTTCTCTCTGCGCAACCTCAGCGTGCTCGGCGTCTCTGCGGTGAGCCGATTCGCGAAAGAATTCACCGCGGAGATGCGAAGTACGCTGAGGTTGCGCGGAGAAACCCATTTATCCGACAAACCCTCGAAAGAGGCACTCCTACCTTTAGAGCAATTCAAAAATGCCGGCAGCACCCATCCCTCCGCCGACGCACATCGTCACCATGCCGTAGCGCGCACTGCGCCTTCGCATTTCGTTTAGGATCGTCGCGGTGAGCTTTGCGCCGGTGCAGCCAAGCGGATGCCCCAGCGCGATCGCGCCACCGTTCACGTTTACCTTGTCCTGATTGATGCCAAGCTCTCTAATCACCGACAGCGCTTGAGCGGCGAACGCTTCGTTCAGCTCGATCAAGTCGATGTCCTCGAGCTTCAAGCCCGCAATCTTGAGCGCCTTCGGAATCGCGGCGACCGGACCGATCCCCATCAAGTCCGGCGATACACCGGCAGTCGCATAAGCAACAAATCGAGCGATCGGCTTTACGCCAAGGTCTTTCGCGCGATCCGAGGACATCACAACCGCCGCCGCTCCGCCATCAGACATCTGAGACGAGTTGCCTGCAGTCACCGAGCCTCGCGCGTGAAACGCCGGGCGCAGCTTCCCGAGCGCTTCCATCGACGTGTCGGCTCGTGGGCCTTCGTCGGTGTCGAACACGGTTTCTTTCACCGAGCGCTTCCCTTTCGCGTCCAACTCGATGGTCTTGACCTGCAGCGGCACGACTTCGTCTTTGAACCTGCCGGCAGAAATCGCGTCTGCCGCTTTCTGATGACTCCGAAGCGAGAAAGCGTCGGCTTCTTCGCGGGAGATCGAGTACTTCTTCGCCAGGTTTTCCGCGGTAAGCCCCATGTTCAGATAGAAGTCGGGCCACGAATCGACAAGCGTAGGATTCGGCCGAATGTTGTGACCGCCCATCGGAATCAAGCTCATCGTTTCGGTTCCGCCTGCCACGATGCAGTCCGACCAGCCGCACATCACTCGCTCGGCCGCGAACGCGATTGCCTGGAGCCCTGATGAGCAGAACCGATTTATCGTCACGGCTGAAGCTTCCTTCGGAATTCCCGCAAGCCACGCGGCCTGGCGCGCGACATTCATTCCTGATTCGGCCTCGGGGTTGGCGCAACCGACGATCACGTCTTCGACCATCGCCGGATCAATCGGCGCGCGCTCCATCGCGGCTTTCATCGCTGCTGCAGCCATGTCGTCGGGCCGCGTATCTTTGAGTGTTCCGCGCGGTGCCTTGCCGACCGCTGTTCTTGCTGCTGAAACTATCACTGCGTCTTTCATATTCGATTCTCCTGCGTAAAATGATCGCGTACTAGGGCTGGCGTTGCTGAATCAAAAAGGCGCTGCCTCCGCCTATGGTTGCCCGGGTAGAGAAAAAACTGTTCCATCACTGCACTCTATTCTCAAAAAGCCCTCCGGTTTACCCATACTCCTTAGCACGCTATTCACCTTTCCCCTCGTCCCCTTGGCGTTACCGTGAGTGTCCACATACAGTTGCTGCGCCTCAAAGTAGGCTGATGAGTGATACTCCTCGCCCTCCTCTGCATTCCGGGTTGTTCTCAATGGAAGACTTTCGAGCTTAACATTCTCTCGTATGGCTCGGTCTAACGTGCACCGGAGGACAGCTTTCCAGCTAGAGACGGGCACTTGATTATCCGGAGCGTCGCTCCAAACTACTCTCGTCGGGGTTATAAAAGGTGCCTTGGCGATGATCGTATCAAGGGTGCGCTCGAACTGACTTGGCTCGGCTTCCGAGATGAACTGCACCGCAGGTTGAGAGTCTCCTATACGAACTACATCCAGCCTAATCAAAAAGAATGAGACTTCGTCGCTCATATTCTTGTTAAGCCATTCGACCGCGACCCGATGCTCATCCCGGATCTGCGTAGCTATCCAAACGATAACCTTAGCATCGAGACCGGCCGCATAGGCCATGAGCTGGCCAAGGTGCCTGTGGTTGGTTTCCTCTAATTGGTTCTCTATGATGACGACTGACTCATTGTTCTCGTCTCGCGCATAGATATCCAATAGGTAGTTCCCGACTCTCTGTTCTACCTGCTGCACCTTTAGCGGAATCCCTATCACTTCGGACAGCTGGCTTATGTTCGCCGCGAGCCAGGGAGTAAAATCTTTCCCTTCGTGCGGAAAGAACTGTCGCGGATCCTCCGTTGTAAGTCGTCCGAATTCCAGTCGCCGCGAGTGGATCTCATCCATATTCACCTCAGTTCACGAGCTGCCAACCCCTCATCCGCGCACGTCTTTTTGGGTGTCAGAGGCGAGCCCTTCTTCGGCGCCTAGGGGTGACGTTCCGATAGGCCTTCCGCCGAGATAAAGCGTGTCATAGCTCAGATCGAGACCACCTGGCCACTCGACGGAACCTGCGACCTCCCGCGCTGCTTGAAAGAGCGAGCGGTCTCGCAGGCGCACGAAAATCCCACGCGACAGAAATGGTTTCACATCGAATATGCGGCGTTCACCGTTCTCGAACGCAACCTCCAACTGATAGTCGTCCAGCGCACGGACTGATTCTACGTGCGGATTCATCGGCCCTCCTACTTCAACGGTTCGATCTTAAACACTTCTTCGCCGTTAACAGCCAACTGCCAATCGGCCAGCAATTCGTCCTTGTGGATCTCTATCCAAGCTTGCATTAACCGCGCCTTGCCAGAAGGCAACCCACCCGCCAACACCTCTCCAGTCGTAATCGCAAAGACTGCTTCATCACCAGAGTACTCGGCATGCACATGCGGAAGGTGGTGCTGCTGGTCGTCAAAGAAATACATTCGCACCACGATACCGTAGAACATAGACAGAATTGGCATGATCGGGATTCCTCGTCATACGCGAACTTCCCACGTTGTGCCAGTCCGCTAGGTCCGGCGAACTAATTCCGCAGCGGCTTGCCAGTCTTCAGCATATGCTGAATCCGCTCCTGAGTCTTCTTCTCTCCGCACAGCGACACAAAAGCCTCGCGCTCCAGGTCCAACAAGTACTGCTCCGACACCAGCGTCTTGTGCGACAGGTCGCCGCCCGTGATGATGTGCGCCAGCTTCCTGGCTACGTGAGCATCGTACTCGCTTATAAACCCGCCGCGGGTCATCATATGAACCGCAAGCTTGATCGCCGCAAGCGCCGGTTCGCCGAGCACCGGAATGTCAGTCTTTGGATGCGGCGCTGCGTAGCCTTCGTGCACCATCGCAAGCGCAGTCTGCTTAGCGTCTTCGATCAAACGGTCGCGGTTCATCGTGATCGGATCCGTCTCGCGCAGAAAGCCAATCTCGCGAGCTTCGACGGCCGAGGTCGCGACGCGTGCCATCGCTATCGTCTCGGAGACTTTCCTGATGCGCGGGAACAGGTCTTCGTCGGGCAGCGCGTTTTCGACCGCCCGCAAGACCATCTCTTTGACGCCGCCGCCCGCCGGGATCAAGCCGACTCCGACTTCCACCAGGCCCAGATAACTCTCGGCCGAAGCGCGAGCCTTGTCACCGTGCATCGTAATCTCACACCCGCCGCCAAGCGCCATCCCGTGCGTCGCTACCACGACCGGCTTCGCTGAGTAGCGCAGGTTCATGTTCGCGTTTTGAAACTGGCGAATCGACATCCCGATCTCGTCCCACTCGCCTTCTTGAATCCCCAACAGCAGCATCATGATGTTTGCGCCGACCGAGAAGTTCTCCGCTTCGTTCCCGATCACCAGCGCTTCGAAGTTCTCGCCAACCTCTTTGACCGCGTAGTTCATCATCGAGACGGTGTCGCCGCCGATCGCGTTCATCTTCGAATGAAACTCGAGACAAGCCACGCCGTCGGCGATGTCGATCAACGAGGCCGCCGAATTCTTCTTGATGACGGATTGGCGCTCCTTCAACGACTTCAGCACAAGCACGCCCGGGCGCGGCTCGACTTCCTTGTAGTCGCCCGACGCAACGTCAAAGTAAAGCGTCCGGCCCTCGCGCCGCTCGTAGAAGCTCTTCTTCCCCGACTCGAGCAGCTTCGTGACGAGCGCCGGAATCTCGCGTCCGCCTTCGCGCATCTTCCCAACCGACTTCTCGACGCCGATCACATCCCACAGCTCGAAGGTGCCGAACTGATGGTTAAATCCCCAGCGCACTGCGTTATCGATGTTGACTATATCGTCAGCAATTTCAGGGATTCGATTCGCGGTGTAGATCAGGTTCGAGCTGATCGTCTTCCAGAGGAATTCACCAACGCGATCCTTTCCGTAAACAAGCGTTCGAATTCGCTCGGCTGTGTCGTCGATCGTCTTTGCTGAGTCCAACGATGGGAATCGAGCCTTCTGCGCCGTCCTGTACTCCATCGTGTTGTAGTCCAGCACCAGGTATTCGGTTTTGCCGCCTTCACCACGGGTTCTCTTGTAGAAGCCCTGGCCCGCTTTGTTGCCGGTCCATCCACGCTTGACCATCTCTCGCAGCAGATCGGGCGGCTTTAGCAGGTCGCGCTGCTCGTCATTTGGAACAGCTTCGTAAAGGTTGTCAGCCACATAAAGCGAGACATCCAGCCCGACAATATCCGAGGTGCGAAACGTCGCAGACTTGGGCCGGCCTACCACGGGTCCGGTCATCGCATCGACTTCTTCAATCGTGTAACCGCCTTCCATCATGACCTTCATCGCGTTCAGCGCGCTGAATGTCGCGATCCGATTCGCTATGAAGTTGGGCGTGTCCTTGGCGTAGACGATTCCCTTCCCGAGCCTCCGGTCGCAGAAGTCGGCGACGGACCTGACTACTTCGCGATCGGTGTCGGCCGTCTGAATCGCTTCCAGCAACTTCAGGTACCGGGGCGGGTTGAAGAAGTGCGTGCCAAGAAAATGGCGTCGAAAGTCGTTCGATCGTCCTTCAGCCATTGCGTTGATCGAAATGCCCGAGGTGTTCGAGCTGACAAAAGACCCTGCTCTGCGAAGAGCATCGACTCGCGACAACAGGCTGCGCTTGATCTCGAGATTCTCGACGACGGCTTCGATGATCCAGTCGGCCCCGGCGATCTTCGCCAGATCGTCGTCGAAGTTGCCGGTCTTGATCAAGCTTGCGGCCGACGGCGCAAAGAACGCGGCGGGCTTTATCTTCTTCGCGGCTTCAAGTCCCGCGTTCACGATTCGGTTTCGAACCTGCGGACTCTGAAGCGTCAGCCCCCGCGCGTGTTCCTGGTTGTTCAACTCTGTAGGCGCGATGTCCAGCAGCAGCACCTCCACCCCGGCGTTTGCCAGGTGAGCCGCGATCTGCGCGCCCATCGTTCCGGAACCCAACACTGCAACTTTGTTGATCTTGTAAGTCACTCGCATCTCCCTTGTCTCATTGCGCATCCTGTACGGGCGGCCCTCCGTGGCCGCCTCTCTTCCGCCCAACGTTGGGCGTTGCGAGGAGGGGCGCCCGTACATTTCAGACCACCACAAGGCCCCGCTCTTCTTGGTAGAGGCGGTCAATGACGGCTGCGTATTTCTTCTCAATAAGGCTTCGCCGCGGTTTGAGCGTCAGCGTAAGATCGCCCGATTCCGCGCTCAGCTCCTGCTCGAGCAGCGCAACCTTCTTGACCTTCTCGTAACGCGCCAGCCCGGTCGTGTACTTGTCTACTTGACGCTGGATCAAATCAACGATGCGAGGGTCCGCGATCAGATCGCCGTCCCCGGCGTAAGCGATGCCTTTGAGCTTGGCGTAGTCGCGCAGCATCTGTAGGTTCGGCACCACCAGCGCCGAAGCAAACTTGCGCGAGTTGCCCACGACAAAGACCTGCGCCACGAACCGGCTCGACTTGATCAGATTCTCAACTTGCTGCGGCGCGATGTACTTTCCACCGCTTGTCTTGATCAAGTCCTTCTTTCGGTCGGTGATCGTCAGAAAGCCATCCGTGTCGATCTCTCCGATGTCCCCGGTTCGAAACCATCCGTCACTTGTGAATGCTTCCTCATTCTCGGCCGGCCGATTGTAGTAGCCCTTCATCACCGTGTCGCCTTTGACAAGAATCTCGCCGTCCTCGGCAATTCGCACGCTCACTCCGTCCATCACCGGTCCGACCGAGCCGATTCGATTTCGGAGTTCGGTGTTGCACGAAACCGACGGCGAAGTTTCCGTCAGCCCATAGCCTTGCAAGATCTGAAGTCCCGCGGCGGAAAACAAATAACCGATTTCCGGCGCGAGCGCCGCGCCTCCAGAAATAAAGACCCGAATGTTGCCCCCCATCGCCGCGCGCCACTTCTTAAAGATAAGCGCGTCCGCGAGCCTATGCTTCAGGTTAAGCCATGCTCCGACTTGCTCTCCTCGGTTTGTCCTCGCCGCCCATTCCCTGCCAACGTCGAGCGACCAGAGGAAAATCTGTTTCTTTAGGAAGCCGGCGTTGAGGCCGCGCTCCATTATCTTCCCGTAAATCTTCTCGAACATCCGCGGCACGCTGGTCATCACCGTGGGCCGGACTTCGAGTAAGTTCTTTGCTACGGTCTCGATGCTTTCCGCGTAGGCGACCACCGCGCCGCAGTGTGTGTAGACATAGAAAGCTCCGCGCTCGAAAATGTGGGACAACGGCAGGTAGGTCAGCGCCAAATCGCGCCGGCCTTCAAGACCCAGCCATCGAACAGTATTCAACGCGTTAGCCGTCAGGTTCCGGTGCGTCAGCATCACGCCTTTTGGATCACCGGTCGTTCCCGACGTGTACAGCAGCGTCGCTAAATCCTCCGGTCTCGCGGCTCGCCAGAGGCTTTCATAAATACCAGGTTGTTCGCCAGAGAGCGCGCGGCCTCTGCTCGCGAGTTCCCCGCTGGCTATGATTGCAACATCCTGAACTTCGGATGGAACGGCATCGAACGCAAAGACAAACTCAAGAGAAGGAACACGAGCCTTGATCGCGAGTGCCGTATCAAGAAACGTCGAAGAGACAAACACGCCGCGCGCCCGCGAGTCGGCCAGGATGTATTCAACTTGAGCGGGCGATTGCGTCGCGTAGATCGGAACGTCTACTGCGCCGACCGCCAGAGAGCCGAGATCTGCGATGTTCCACTCCGGCCGGTCCTCAGACCAGATGGCAACCCGCTCGCCGCTGCGCACCCCGGCGGAGTAAAGCCCCAATGCGAGTTCCCGAACTCGCCGCGCGACTTCGCCAAAAGCGAGTGACTGCCACTGGGAGTCCCGCTTGAAACGCAGGAACTCCGAGTCGCGGTAGCGATCGGCCGCACCGTTAAAAAGTTCATTAAGCGTCTGAGGCTCGATGCTCATCTTCGATGTGCTTCGCTCAGCAGGCTGCTGAATACCCAATCCATCGCCACCAGGCCACGAGGGCACCAAGAAACACAAAATTCATAACACGGTGCGTTCACTGACTTGGTGCAGCCTTGTGGCCGTGGGTCCTGGTGGCGCACTCCCCCTTTTCAGCGGCCTGCTAAGTCTTACCAATTCCGTTCAGGAAAACATCAACAACCGTGTCCGCAGTGGAAGCCAGGCTATAGCGCTTGCGGCTCAGCACCCAGTTGGTGGCCATCTCATCGAGCGCGCCAAACAGGACTTTTGCAACAAGCTGTGAGTTCAACTTCCGGCGAAACACACCGCGGTTTTGCCCGTCTTCGATAACGCCGCGAATCAGCTCAAGGTAGTCGGTCACCTTGGTTGCTGAAAACTGCTCCATGAATTTAGTTGAGGAGCGGAGCTCGACTTGAAACACGATCGCAAGGTCGCGGTCGCGCCCCAACCCATCAAGATGCGCGAGCACGATCTTCTTTATCTTCTCGACCGGATCGTCGAGTTCGGCAAGGCTCTTGCGCCCCTGGGCGAGCGCTTCGTTCATGTGATCGTTGAAGATCGAAACCAGGATGTCGTCTTTATTCTTAAAGTAGAGATAGACCGTGCCGTCGGCGACTCCGGCCTCGCGAGCGACATCGGCGACCTTGGAATTAAAGAACCCGCTGCGGGCGAACACTTTTATGGCAGCACGAAGAATTGCCTCGTACTTGCCGTTGAGCTTCTCCCTTGGCGGTGCGGCCCGGCGAACGAAAGCCATCCTGCTCCTTACCTAAAATGAATGATCGTTCATTCATCTTTTACGCCAAGGGAGCGGCCCATTGCAAGCGCAAAAATCAAGCGCGCTCGGACGCCCCTCCGCTTTGTAGCGCGTCGGGTTTCCAACCGCAGGGCCAAATGGCGGCCCCGCGCGCCAAACCTGCCGACTTTTTTTCCCATTAGCGCGCGTGCGAAGCCCGTGAACGCGGCTATCCCATCCATCACACATCACACAGCCCAGGCGTGGACGCCTGGGCTAGTGGAAAAGCAAAACGGGACCCAGCTTAAACGGCTCGGCCAAGTCCGCCCGTTCCAAATGCTGCGTCACTTTTGCTATCATGAGGCTCACCCATGGACGAAAGAGAACAGGAGGTAAAGAAGCATCTTAAACGCCATCTGAGAGGTGTCACGAGCTCGACCCTTGAAAGTCTGGTTAAACGACTCGGCTCGCTGCCGTATGATCGCCTCCTGCTTACCACCGACATAAGCGTTTCGCTCGCGTCCACCAATCTGCGAGCCGCCGTCGAGATGCTAAAGGCCGCCCCCGAAGTCTCACGGCTTATCGATGCCGGTGATATGCGGGTCTGGGGAGAGGTGGGCAAGCGCTTGTCAGCCACGAGCGCTGAGACCGCAATGAGCTTCTTTCTTTCCAGCTGCGCAACTCTCAGCGCGCTTACCGATGATATGCGCTCGCCCGTCCTCCGGCTTGTCAACAAACAGGCTGCCCTTTCCGCCGGTACGGCAACGGAGTGCTTTAACTCGTCGCCGGCTATCATCAACGCCATCCCCGATCACGACAGCGCCGCACAGGTTCTTACGATTTGCCTCGAGCTTGCACGGCACTCGGTCAAACACAGTAACGACCTCCTGTTTGCCGCCCCCCAGGTACTTTTGCGGCTCGAAGCTACCGGCCAACCTGAACTGGTGAAACGAGCCTTAACTCTTACTTCAGCATTCGCCTTCAGGTCCGGAGGCACCGCCGCCGAGTTTTTTAGCGAGCTTACGCCTGTCGTCGCGACAGCCGAGCCAGCCGCAGTCGAGCGCCTGTTCGCGGCCACGGAAACTTATCTCGATCGCTCGGGAGGAGTCGCACTTCAATACTTCAAAGCCGCAAGCCGTGTACTGATGGTCGCTGGAAGCGACGCGTTCGAGCGATGGACCGCGCTCGCCAGGCGCGTAGCTCTTCAGGGCAACGCCGCAAGCTACCACTTCATGAAACAGAGTCCGCAGATTGTGGCTGAGCTTGCGGCCCGCGCCGGCGCACATCGCCGCGCGCAGGTTATTGCCGCGGTGCTTGAAGTCGTTGAAGAGATCGCCGACCAAAACACGCTGGCGGCAGTCGAATGCTTCAAGGCTAGCCCGCTCGCACTGCGGGCGGCATCGCTCGGACAGTTCCGCGACTGGGCTCGGCGGGGCTTGCAACACACCGTTGGTAGTTCGCGACGAACCCAGGCCTACTACTCACTCGAGTCGAAAGCAAGCCAGGAAGCACTGTTCAAGATTGAAGGCGGTCTGACGCTAGAGTCGGTTGCGCATACACTCCGCCTCTACGTAGAAGGCTTGACCGGGCGCTCGTTGAATATCGCTTCGCTGGCTTCTATTCCCGATGAGGCAAAGATTGGCGACGGAAAGACGATCTACCTGCCATCGGTCGTTGCGGAGTTCGAGGATGAGAAGGAAAACTTTCGGCTATTCAAAGTACTGGCGGCTCATGCCGCAGGCCAGATTGAATTCAGAACTTACTTCAAGGACGCACCGGAGATACTTGCGGCTTTGGCTGAGACTCGCACCGCCTTTAGTGATCGGCTTAAGCGTCGGAAGAAAGACAGTGAAAGTGAAAGTGTAGCGAATGTCGAGCCTGGCATTGATTCGGCTTCGCCGATTGGAGTCGATTTCCTTGCGGTGCTCGCCGAGTATCCGAATACCGAGCTGGCGTTGCGGCTCTTCACCACGATCGAGAACGGGAGGATAGATTATCTGCTTCGATCAGTCTATCGCGGGATTAGGCGCGATCTCGACTTTGTCAGAGCGAGGTTGAACGAGCGGAGGCCGGATGTTGAGAACCTCCCGACGGAGCTGGTGCCCTTTGAGCTCTTATTCCAGCTCGCGATCTGCGGCGGCCCGACTGTTCAAACTGAGCGAGCTTATCCGGCCATCGTGCGTGAACTGGAGCAGATACTTGCTAACTACATATTTCGCGACGATGCGTCTGTTGCCGATTCCCTCATGGCTACGAGGCGCGTTTACGACTTCTTTGTTGAGAGCCAAAGCCGGTCCGACGCGTCAACGGACGACTCCGCAAATCGAGGCGAAGGGAGTGACCAGGGTGACGACGCATCGCTATACAACCCGGACGCTGCCGAGTCGGGACAGAGCCAGCAGACCCAGGTTAGCGAGGACCCGTTTAGCTTTTGGAGTAGCGGCCAGACGAGCGAGATGAGTGACGATCAAGATGTCTTCAATCGCCTGAGCGGCGCCGAAACGCCTGAGCTGGACCTCGAGAAAGGTGATCGCGCCTTCTATTACGATGAATGGGATCGGGAGCTTGGCGACTACCGAACTCGATGGTGCCGGATAATCGAACGCGGGGGCCCGAGAGGGTCCCGTGCTTTCGTCGAGATGGTTCGAACCCGCTACGCCGGAGTGATATCGTCGATTCGCTATCAGTTTCAACTGCTGCGGCCCGAGAACCTTCGCCGGATCCGGGGAGAGATCGATGGCGAGGACTACGATCTCCAGGCCGTGATCGACTACGCGTTGGACAAACGCAGCACCGGGTTAATCGACGATAGGCTCTACACCAGAAAGCTCAGGCGTGACAGGGATGTTGCCGTTTCATTCCTGCTCGATATGTCCAGCTCCACTGCGCGAGCCATCAGCCGGTATCCGAACAATCCCTACACCCAACCCGGGCAGCGGATAATTGACATCGAGAAGGAAGGCCTGGTTTTGATGAGCGAAGCGCTCGAGGCGGTCGGAGATTCATACTCAATGCAAGGCTTCACCAGCGAGGGCCGGCGTAATGTGAAGTTTTACGTTATCAAGGATTTTTCTGAAAGTTATTCATCAGAGGTAGAGCGTCGGATCGGCGGAATCAGCTATCAGAACAATACTCGGCTCGGGGCGGCAATACGTCACGCGACAACCAGACTTGGGCGGCAGGATGCTCGCACCAAGCTGCTGATCGTGCTGTCGGATGGGCGGCCTTACGATCACGACTACGGGGACAGTCGATATGCGCGCGAGGACACCAGGATGGCGCTGAGACAGGCGCGCAGGGAGGGGATCACTCCGTTCTGCATAACGATCGATCGAGAGTCAGAAGACCAGCTTCGAGATATGTACGGCGAGGTGGGTTATACGATCATCGATGATGTGTTAAGTCTGCCCGAGCGGCTTCCGGGAATCTACAGCCGCCTTACTACCTGACGGTCCTACTCACTCACGGGGGTCTAACGCGGATTTGAGTGTTTCGCCTACTCGTATCTAAGCGCTTCGATCGGGTCCAGCCTCGAAGCCTTCCTCGCCGGCCATACTCCGAAGATCAATCCGACTGCCGCTGAAACAACTAGACCGGCTATCACCGCCCACAGCGGAACCGAGGCAGGAAGCGACGGGAAGATCAGCCCGATGATCTGACTGACCGCAATCGCCAGCAAGACCCCAAGCACCCCGCCGAGAAAAGTGAGGGTCATCGCTTCAAACAAGAACTGAGTGGTGATGTCGCGGCGGCGCGCGCCGATCGCTTTTCGGACCCCGATTTCGTGAGTCCGTTCCGTCACGCTGACCAGCATTATGTTCATCACACCGATTCCGCCTACAAGCAGACCCACGCTTGAAAGCGCGATAGCAACCAGCCCCACCTGCGCCGTAACGCTGTCGAACTCCGCGATGAAGCGGTCTGCGGTTGTAAGGTCAAAGTTGTTCTTCTCGTCGTACTTCACCCCACGCTGGCGGCGAAGGATGTCTTCGACCTGGTCCAACGCTTGTCGCAACTCGCCGCTCTTTGCTTGAATTATCAACATCATCCATTCGCTTCGAGGCGAAACCCTGCGAATGGTTCGAAACGGAACCAACACTTGATTGTCGCTTGCGTCCTCACCAAGCAGGCTTCCTTTTCTCTTTTCAAGAACGCCGATGATGTCGTAGGGCTTGCCGCCCATCATTACCTGCTTGCCTATTGGATCGGCCCCAAGCGGGAACAACGCCTGGGCAACCGCGTCCCCGATTACCATGACTTCACGACGATGCTGGTCGTCAGCGTCTCCGATAAACCGGCCCGCTCGAAGCGAGAGGTTGGTGATCGCCCCGTAGTTGGCCGATACGCCTTCCAGGCTCGCTTGCTTGTAGGTGTGACCTCCGTAGGTGAGCGTCTTGTCAAAGGTCCACTCGATAAAGGCCTCATTCGCCACGTCCGCAACGGAAGCGGCAAGCTCCTTGATAGCTTCTCCGTCTTCGGGTCGGAGGGGTTTCCTCTTGCGCTCCTCTCTATCGTGCCCCCCGAACGAAATCCCAGTGGACAGATGAAACGCGTATATGTTGTTTGTTCCGTATTCCTCGATAAAAGTGATCAGATTGGTGCGAATGCCGGTCAGAATGGACGCGATCGCGATGACGGTCGTAACGCCGATGACGATCCCAAGCACGGTGAGGAAGCTCCGAAACTTGTGGGCCCGCACATTATCGAGCGCCATCAGTATTGTCTCGGTTGGAACCGATGATTTCAGCTTCACAATCTACCTTCTAGATTTTGGTTAATGCGGTAATCGGATCAAGCCGGGCCGCCTTCAGCGCCGGATATATTCCAAACACCATTCCGATGCCGCCGGACACTATTATCGAAAGCAGAATATAAGGCAATGTGATCGCCATCGGAATCGGCGTCGCGGTGGTGATCAGCCAGGACACTCCGGCCGCTAGCAGGAGACCAAACACGCCGCCAAGGGCGCACAGCACCGACGACTCGATCAAAAACTGAACCAGGATGTGGTTGCGGCGGGCGCCGACGGCCTTGCGCAATCCGATCTCAAAGGTCCGTTCGGTCACGCTTACCAGCATTATGTTCATCACCACGATCCCGCCTACGACAAGGGATATCAGCGTTATCGGGACGACCGCGATAGCGATTGTGCCGGTGATCTGGTCGACCTGATTGTTCGCCTGCTCGACGTCAACCAGCCCGAAATCATCCTCCGTGTCGCCTTTCAGCTTGTGCCGGTTACGCATCGCAACGCGCGCTTCTTCTATGGTGGGCTCTAGCGTTTCGCGGCTGTGAGACTTGCCGTGCAACTGAAGACTCTGGCGCCGGCCGAAGATCCTTCCGTAAGTTGTTAGCGGGATGTAGGCGTGGTTGTCCAGCGACTGGCCAAACATCGAGCCTCGCTTCTCTTCAACGCCGACAATGGTCATCGGGAGGCTTCTTATCTTTATGGTCCTTCCAAGCGGATCAGCGCCGGGAAAGAACTTGTCTTTGACGTCGGCACCGATGACGCAGACCATCGCCGCGTGTTCGACCTCGTGCGGCGCGAGGAATCGACCCTCAGCGACGGTCTTGTTTTCGATCTCATACATGTTGGCAGTCACGCCCGCTATTTGCGTTGCGAACAACTCCTGCCCGTCTTCTTTAAGGTCAACGCGCGCGTCGGCCTGCGCTCCAACCGCCTTGCAAGACACGCATTTGTTGATGAGCCAATCCAGGTCGTCCCAGTCCAGGCGCTTGTTGCGTTTCATCATCTTCTCCCACTCCTCCTGGGTCATGCCTCCAACGTGGGCGATGCGCGCGATCATGAAGTGGTTCACACCAAGGACCTTGGCGAAGCGCTCGGTGACATAAACATTCAGACCATCGATCGACGCGCCGACGACGACCACTGACGCTACACCGATGATTATCCCGATCAGGGTGAGAAAGGCGCGGAGCTTGTGCGCGAAGATCGACTGAAGGGCGATCTTTGCCGCGTCCGAATAGAATGAGAAGACGGTTCGCATGGATTCAAAGCACCTCGGGTTAAACCAGCTTTCTCCCAGGGCTCTTAAAGGAAAGTCACAGCCCTGCATCACTGCGGGGCAAGTTCTGACTGCGCGACACTCCAGAACCTAAAACGTAGGAGATACAGCCGCGATTAACAACCTGGTCCGGTAACCGCGATCTTCCTCTACCCGTGCTCTGATCGCGGAAGCGCGCGCGGCAAACAAAGATATCACCTACCCCACTCAGGACCAAGCAATAGCGCGCAACCGGTCGACCTGCGAATCTCGACAGAATGTAGACCGGTCTATCGATACCCCTCCTTGGTTTACTTCCGTTTACTCTTCGCAGCTACCGGCGGGCCCCTATCAATATGTTGTGGTTGGGCTCGCCTGAGTACGCCCTTCCACACGATATAGGGGCGGCATTCGGACCCTACACAAGTTGCACTGCGAATGTGCAAACGCATATAGAATCGTGCCTTAGAAAAAAATTTCCGCGCCTTAGAAAAGCTTGACAAGTATGGCGACTGGCGTAGAATGTCAGACCTCCGCGACTGTACACCAGTCACCGCGTTAAACGAACAAGGCTAGGCCCGGTGCTCGCGATCGTCGGTCAGCTTCGACCGGGCGGCGCCGCCACTTTGAGGATGGAGGATACGAGTATGCTGAGTGAGCGACAGAATCCTGGACAACGCTTGATCGAGTTCGCCGAGTCCGAGACCCCAACCCACCAGGTAGCCAGGATCAAAGTCGTTGGCGTCGGTGGCGCCGGCGGCAACGCAGTCAACCGAATGATCCAGGAAGGAATGACCGGAGTCGAGTTCATCGTCTGCAACACCGATCTTCAAGCCCTCCGAAGCTCCCGCGCATCGATCAAGATCCAACTCGGCGAGAGCCTGACGCAAGGGCTTGGCGCAGGGGGTGACCCGGGGGTTGGCCGACAGGCCGCGCTGGACGATGTAGACCGGCTTCTCGACGCGCTGGAGGGTGCGAACATGGTCTTTGTGACGGCCGGGCTCGGAGGTGGTACCGGAACTGGCGCAGCGCCCATCATCGCGAGCCTGGCGACGGAGCTTGGAGCGCTCACCGTCGGTGTTGTGACCAGACCCTTCGCCTTCGAAGGTCTTCGCAGGGCGCGGAACGCCGAGCAGGGTCTCGAAGAGCTTCGAGGCTGCGCGGACAGCGTGGTTACCGTGCCAAACGAACGGCTGTTGAGATCGGTCAGCAAAGGCGTCTCGTTCGTCGAAGCTTTCACCATGGCAGACGAGGTTCTCAGGCAAGCCGTTCGCGGCATCTCGGACATAATCCTGCTTCCAGGCTTGATCAACGTCGACTTCGCAGACGTCAGAACCACGATGAGGGGCCGCGGCGTGGCGCTGATGGGCACCGGAATCGCTACCGGTGAGAACCGCGCGCTTGAAGCAGTGCAACGCGCGATATCGAGTCCTTTGCTGGAGGAAGCCTCAATCGAAGGCGCGAAGTCGCTCCTTGTGAATCTGTCCGGCGGGCCGAACGTGCAATTGTCAGAGGTCAACGAAGCGATGACTTTGATCCTCAACGCCGCGGACATCGAGGCGGAAATTATTTTCGGGGCTGTGATAGACCCGAGCCTCACCGACGAAGTTCGGATCACGGTGATCGCCACTGATTTCGCCGCTACCGCGGCTTCGTCTCAGCCTGCCCCGCCGCTCCGCGGCCCACAAGGCCCGGGGCCCGGCAACCGACCGCCGGGCACGACCGACAGCGACCTGGCAGTGCCGGCTTTCATGCGAAAGTCCGCGAACTGAGTTGTGAACGGGTTCAGGCGTGCCGCCTTGTTCCCCACATGCAACTTGCCGCCTGAGCTTGCGAGCCAACAAACCCAAAGGAGGTCGCTGCATGACGGCCGCATATAGAGAGCACTTCAAAACGGCGGAGGACCTGATGAGGCTCGGGGCACTTGGGGAGGCAGAGCGGAGCTGGCTGCTGGCTCTGAATGAACTTCGCGGCTGCCCGCCCCAGGACGCGCG
The DNA here is from genome assembly GCA_049273855.1 of Blastocatellia bacterium. Classification (GTDB taxonomy): domain Bacteria; phylum Acidobacteriota; class Blastocatellia; order UBA7656; family UBA7656; genus Onstottus_B. The sequence continues at coordinate 533 of JBASRN010000012.1, read as the reverse complement.
CTGGCTGGAAATCTATTCCAGCTTGGCAAGGCTGTATATCCAGCAAGCCAACTACGGCCGCGCTGCGCAGATCTACATTCGCTCGCTGAGAATTCTCGAGAAGCTGAACCAGACCCAGTATCTCAAGACCGTCGCTTGAACGGCCCAGACGAGCCACCCTACCCTTCCCCAAGCAGCTTTGGAAAAAGCTACCTGCCGCTCTCCGGAATTTTTGATCTTTTTTCCTCACGACCTCTCTTAGAGATGTCAGTTTAACTATTTGACCTAAGGGGCGTGGATTGCCGGTGAGAAAAAAAAGGGGACGCGCACGATCATCGTTTAGCTACACAAGGGCTGCGCCAGCTTTCGGACAGCGCGGCGTTCAGGTAGTGGGGTTATAAATGTGTTGATGAGTGTGGCGGCCCCTCCTGCCACGAAGTCACTAGGGCACAAAGCCGCACAAAGAAAGCTTTGTGGGCCTTCGTGTCGTTGGTGACTTAGTGGCGAGACTCTTCTCAACACGCTATTGCACCACTACCGGCGTTCAGACGTAC
>JBASRN010000337.1:0-17825 GCA_049273855.1 Blastocatellia bacterium | reverse complement strand
TTGACCGTGCTCTTCTCAAACAGATTCGAAGCCGTTCTGGCGTCCAGGATGTCCGTACCCACCAACCGGCCCAGCTCTATAAACCGCCGTGATGTAGCCGAGTCAAAGAAAGCCTCGAGGTCCTCCACGCCCGAGCTGTTAACTACGCGTATCATGCGCCCAGCAATTACAAATAGTCGTCCAGCAGGATCACGAAACGAACCTGGCGCCGCATCATTAAAGCTGGATTGACCGCTTCTCATCACTCTTGGCTGCCAAGAATCAAAAATCCGCACATCTCCTTACGTGAATGCAAAGTTAGAACGATTGGAATCCTATGGGGCCAAAGCAAGGAGAGACGAATAGCAACAGTTCAGTTAACCGGTCTCTTAATTGACTCCGATTCTTCTTCTATCACTGCGGCCAAAGCATTAGCTGATGTAGAATTCTGTTTACCCGACTTCAGGCCGCGAAGCCATCCGATGATTCTCCGCAGATAGAACATCACTCCAAAGGAGGCCGCAAGCAGAATCTGCCAGATCAACGTTCCGGATCCCGGATCGGCATACGCATAGACGGAAGTCTGAGCCGCGATCAGCATCCCAACACATATCAGAAATATCCTGGTGAGCATATCTACCCTCCAACTCTGGTTATTTCGTAAGTATGAAATGATCAATGCCACGTGATTCTCACTCACTGCGGCCTCACTGTCAAAGCCTTCCCCTTCCCACTTCCCCGTTCCCCTCTTCCCCCCTTCCTCAAACCATTGACACATTCCGGAACTGCGACGCGGAATCAGGTAAAGATTTATACTATTGTCTCGTTTGATGACAATCGACATGGCGTCGCGATCAACGTAAGAGTCTCGCTTTCCAAGCCGGGTCGATTTTGATACGCTGACGATCCACGACCTCTATCAGTTGGAGGCGGAATAGTGGCCTCGCATCAGAAAAGAATCGGAATATTTGTAGTTGCATATAACGCGGTTAACAAGCTCGATTGGACGCTTGATCGCATTCCGCTGGAAGTGTGGGACAAAGTCGAAGAGGTGTTTTTGTTCGACGATTTCTCGACTGACAATACGTTCTATGCGGCCATCGGGTACAAGCATACTAAGCAGCTAGATAAACTGACCATCCACCGGAATTCCAGGAACCTCAGATATGGAGGAAATCAGAAAGCCGGCTATCAGTATGCGATCGCGCGAGGGCTGGATATCGTAGTAATGTTGCACGCCGATGGCCAGTACGCGCCCGAAGTCCTGGCTACACTCCTGGAACCCCTGGAAGACGATAGTGCCGACATGCTGTTCGGATCGAGGTTGGCAGACGCCGGCGATCCTCTTGGAGGAGGCATGCCGCTATACAAGTATGTCGGCAATAGGGTCTTGACCTGGCTTGAGAACCGCATAACAGGCATGAGTCTATCTGAATTCCATTCGGGTTACAGAATCTACAACTGCGAAGCTCTCAAGAAGATTCCGTTTATGCTCAACTCGAATGAATGGCACTTCGATACCGAGATCCTGATACAGTTCCATGAGGCTGGATTACGCATTGCCGAGCGCCCTATACCAACGTATTACGGCGATGAGATTTGCTATGTCAACGGACTGGCATATGCGTTCAACTGTTTGAAGACCGCTATTCGATACAGGCTGCATAAAGCAGGGATAATCTACGAGCCGAAATACGATATCGTGAAAAACCGCTACGTTTACAAGAAGGCAGACCCCTACAGCAGCCATTCGCAGATTCTTGCGTGGATTGAGCAGGAGCGGCCTTCTGAGGTGCTGGAGATTGGCACGGCGACCGGCTATCTTACCGCGGAGATGGCTAACCGGGGCTGCGCGGTCACTGGCGTTGAGCAGGATCCCGATATGGCCGAGCTAGCTCGACCGTACTGTCGCGAAATGGTTGTCGCTGATGTTGAGGCCATGAACCTGAAGGGTTTCGCTCGTTACGATGCCATCGTTTTTGGCGACATACTAGAGCATCTTCGCGACCCGCAGAGAGTTTTGCAAAGTCTGGCCGGGTTGCTTAAGCCCGGCGGCAAGATTCTAATCTCTTTGCCAAACGTTGCGAATGTATGGCTTCGAATAAGCCTGCTGTTCGGGCGCTTTAACTATGGCCGCACCGGAATTCTCGATGAGTCTCACCTCCGTTTCTTCACCTTGAAGACAGCAAAACAGCTCGTTCAGAATTCGGGGCTGGATATTCTCAGCATTGACGCCACTCCGGTCCCATTGCCGCTGATGATTCCTGCAACCGGGGAGGGGCGCCCCCTGAGCTTCCTTCACTTCTTTAGCCGCGTCCTAACCAAACTCAGAAAATCACTCTTTGCTTATCAGTTTATTCTAGTGTGTCGCCCGAGAGTCTAAGCTCAGAACCATTCCCGGTTAGCTACTACCATCCCTCTCATCACGAACGCTTCGAATTGAGACAGGGTAGACGGTTCGAGACTGGCCGCTTCTTCAGCCAATTCTTACGCTCCTCTGTTCCGATCGTTCGCCGATTTCGCAGCTCGAGCGGTCCGACTGTTCTTCATTCGTCTGACGGCGCTGGATGCAGACCACACCGCCGTCCCACCCAAAGTAGTCCAGCTCAGAATGAGAAGCCACGGGGACAGCGGCGGATGATAAGTAAACCGTATACTGTTTTCTCCGGCCCTCACCCGAACTGCCCGAAAAATGAAATTTCCTCCGAAGACTTCCGTGGACTCACCATTAACCTCTGCCCGCCAGGCTGGCCCCCAGCGATCGGTCACAAGTAGCCATCCATCGGCGGGACAACTAGCGTCGAAGTAGAGCTCTTCAGGATCGTACTTCCGCACGCGGACCGGTATACGGTTACAGGTAGGAAGCTCATCAATCCGCGCCAGATCACTGCTCAGGTTCTCGCTCTCGCTTGTCTCCCCGGTTCCCTCGACAAGATCCTCAAACGAGTGAATCAGCAGAGGCGGTGCGTGAAGCGCTTCGGACCTCCGCTCGAAGGCCGCGAAGCAATCGTCCGTGACCGGCACCTGTAGAACTTCGGCAGAGAACCATGTTCTCTCACTTCCGATTGCCATTTCTTTCAGTATTGGGTGCTTCGCAATTCGGAGGTGAAACGAGTTGGTCATTGGGGAGTAAGCTTCAAGGACCGGGATCTTGGTTATCAACTGATCGCTAAAAGGGCATGGGATGGCGGAATGTGGATTGCGGTTCGATCGAGTCTTAGCAACGTCATTCGATACGCAAGGGCTCTGCTCTCTCATCAACCCATTAGCGGTGAGATCCAGGATCGCCGAGTGTCTTGCATCGAGGCGCTGCCAACGTGCCACATTCTCAGGGCTGGTGGAAAGCATGTTCGCTTGCGACACCGCGAACGTGAGCAATGCGTCACCGGCGACGATGGCGAGGAGGATTGAAGAGAAGTAACGCAGCCTGATTGAATCGGTCCACACCCCATTAAGCATCCCCAGTCCGAGAATGGCCAACCAGCCGCCTGAAAAAACCAACCAGATTCCCGGAGCTTGCCTAAGGCTAATTGAGCGTTCGGCGCCCATTGCACCAACTACCGCGAGGAAAGTCGCGAAGGCTGTGGTCGCGCAGACAAGTGACGCGATTCTGAATCGACGCCAGACCGGATCCGTTCGTTCCCCCATCGCCGCCTGGAGGTCTCGAATGCCAACGAGGGCCAACACGGAAATCGTAAACACGAAGTAGGAGCGGAAGACCGAGGGATGCCGGAAGAAGCGCATCGGGTATATCCAGTCGTAAAGCCATCCTCGCAGTGGAAGGGACCCTCCCAGCGCGCAGGCCAGGCTCAAGCCAGCGAGGATGACCAGCCACCAACGCCACCTATCTCGCGGGCGCGCCAGCATTGACAGTAGCGCAAAGACCGGAATAGCCGCGCCAGAGTAGATGCTGCACATTGCTAGTTCCGTTCCCGGCCAAAGCTGCTCATCGCTCAGAGTCGCCACGTACGCACTGGCGAGGGTCGAGAGAGCTCCGGGGTCGAGCGCGTTGCTCAATACCGCGACTTCGCGGCTCAGTGGGCCCGAGCGGGCGCTGGTCCCCGCTCCTTCGGCGAAGAACGCATAGTAGGTCGGGGATAGCACGGCCAGGCCGAGTACGCCCAAGATCGCAAGTGCTGCGATCAACAGTCCGTAGTGAGCGCGAATCGCAGACGCCTTCCTTAAAATCTCGATACTCGACTGGGGATTGGGTGTGCGGCATTCGGGAAACGCGACGCGGCCCGCCGCCCACAGCACACAGAAGAATGCAGTGATGATCGTCTGACCGGGATATCCAGACAGCGCTGACAGACCCCAGAGAGCCCCCGCCTCCGCGGCGGGGCGCAGGCGTCTCGAAACCAGAGCGTGATCCAGCCGCCAGATGATTAGAGGCAAGAAGGAAAAGGCGACGATCCAGGAGGTGTGCTCGGCATTGCCGGTGTAGATCCCGCAGAAGAGAAACCCGATTGCCACCGCTGCGCCACCCCATGCCGGAGCCTTGAGTTCCCGAGCAAGCATGAGGATCCCGAGACCGCCGAGCGACCACACCACCAGCCAGTAGACTCTAAACCCAACAGATGTTCCCCCAGTTAACAGCCCAACGCCGAGATTCACCGGCGAGAAGGCGCCGACCTCCGGGCTCATTGCTAGCGGCAGCCCACCATTCGACCAGGGATCCCAGTGCAGGAGGCGCCCTTGTTGGGCGTAGTCTGCCAGCAAAACCTGGAATGGGTAAAACGACCCTTCTGCGTCCCAGATCCCAACCGCTATGCCGCGCAGGATGATTTGGTTCGCCAGGAGAAAGACCGCTGCGACCACGAGGCCGGCGATCCACCACGAATACTCCCACCTGATTACCTGCCCGCCTCGCCTCCGAATTGCGTAACGAGAACCCAGAGCTACCGCTACGACAAGACCCAACGAAACAAGGAGTTTCACAGGCAACCCATAGGTTGCTATCTGAGCGGTCAGTGAGAGAATCGCCACCAGGAGCGCCAGCCCTATCGAACCTAGGGACCCTATCAGAACAGTCTTTCTCAGAAGATCGCGCCAAAAAGGAGCCATCATAAGGAGTATCGACCAATTAGGCTCGGAGATTTACCCGACAGCGGCAGTTCGTCGCATCCCGCCGCCGCCGAATCGCGTCCAGAATTACTTGGGAGTCTCCTGGATATCAAGAACGATCCCCTGCAATAGGAGCTGAAACCCTACAATCAACGGCAACAGCGACAGCATAATAGTTCCCGTCGGCGTCAGATGCTCGGACCCGAGGCTCTTAATCCATAAATACACTCCGAACCCGGCGCCCCAGCCGAAGAGAACCATGCCCGATAACAAGAACAACGCTATCGGTGAGAAGTCCCTAAGAATGTACTTCTGATAGACCCGATAGAAAAAACGGGCCAGCAACAGAAACGGAAACGTCACCCCAATCTTGAACGGATTCAGACTCGATTGCTCCTGCCCGTAGCGAGCCGGAATTGCCACATCCTTTACTCGCTTCCTGAAGAAGTTCAAATGCAGCAGCACGTCGTTCTCGAAAAAAAACCCCTTGTGTACGGAACCCAGATTGATAGTGCGCAGGGCGTCTGCCTTGATCGCGGTGTAACCATTCTGCGGATCGAAAACGTGCCAGTAGCCCGAGGCGAGCTTGGTCATGAATGTAAGCGCTACGTTGCCCAACAGCCGGTGCCTGGGCATTGACCCCAGAGATTCGCTGGCGAGGAAGCGATTGCCTTTCGCATAGTCGTAGCCCTGTTCGATAAGCGGATCGAGCAAAGCCGGCAAATGCTCCGGAGCCATCTGCCCATCCCCGTCCATCTTCACGACGACCGCGCTGTCGAGCTCGATCGCTCTCCGATAGCCGAGGATCATCGCTCCGCCTACCCCCTGATTCCCCTTGGTCCGCAAGACGCTCAGCCGGGAGTCGTTTGAAGCAAGGGCAGCTTCCGCGGTCCCGTCGGTGCTGCAGTCGTCAACCACGATTATGTGATCCACGAAACCGGGCATCGTCGTGATGACCTCGGCGATGTGCGGCGCTTCGTTGTAGGCCGGTACCACGGCTGTGATGCGATGAGACCTGTACATGATTCCTCAGGCTTTTCTGCTGATCGAAACGAATTCGTTATATCGAAAGAGGCGGCCAAACGCGCGCGGGAACGGAAACGAGAACTCTCTAACAAAGACCAGGCCGCTCTCGCGAGAGATGTGCCTCAGCCTCTCGAAATCCATGAATTGAACGTGAGTCGGGTCCGCGCGCTGTCCACACTCTTGCGGGGTTATCAATATGACCTGCCCCTGGGGCCTTAAGAGGTAGACGTAGCCCTTCAGAAGGCTCGCAGCTTCTTCCTCACTCATGTGTTCGGCGACGTGCGACAGGAGAATGGAATCGAACCGTTCAGGAAGATCAAACGATGAGCCGCGAAACTCGGCCGGGGTGTAGGCGTGAAGTCCCCTGTAGCGCGCTATCGCGACCGAATGCTCGTTGTGGTCGATTCCGATCCCGTTTCCATCCAGGTTGATAAGGTTTCTGCCAATTCCACATCCGATGTCGAGCGTAAAGCAGGGGTTGAGGCGCCGCAGGTTCCATCGATACGGGCGCTGTACGTCAAGTAGCCTCTTCCACCAGGCGGTCTCTTCGGCCAGCAGGAGGGAAGAGTAGGCCGGATCTTTGGTGTTCAAGCTGGTCGGTGATCTAAGAGTCATCCATTACCACCACACTAACGACATGGTCACCAGCCTCAATACAAGGAAGAGAGGGTTAAACACCAATCCTGCGAGCGAGCCCATCAGGCCCGGGCTCACCTGTTTAAAATCGAGCCTGAAATCGGTAGTTCGCAAGATGTCTCGATCGCGGCTATTCCTGAGCGACTGGGTCGCGTTTCTCTTCCTCATCACCGCGCGCCAGTTGGCGGCGATCCAGCGGAAGGCTAGGACCTTATTGCCAATGTTGTGACGGTCCTTGAATAAGACGAATGACCACGTGATCAACTCAGCCAGCAAGTAGATCGGGAGCGAAACAACGAGCGTTCCCCATCTCAGATTCTTGAGCAGCATCAAATATCGGTTGCGCTCCTGATAGAACACCTTGAGCGAGGTCATCTTCAGAGCGTAGTCATGCAGCACGATGCTATCGGGCGCATACAGGCATCGCCATCCCGCTAATCTTGCCCGCAACGAGAGATCCGTGTCTTCCATATAGAGGAACATGTCCTCATCAAATCCTCCCAGCAATTCAAACAAGCTACGACGGATCGAAAACGCCGCTCCGGAAACAGCAGCCACCTCTCCAGGCTCATTCAAAGCATCTCGCGAGCAGCCCAGCCCGCGACACAATGCAATGCCTGTGATGTGAACCGTGTTCCCGCACGTATTGATCAGGTTCGAGTTGCCAGCCAGAAGGATCTTCGCAGTTACGAGTCCCGCGCTGACCTCCGTCCGGATCGGTCTGATCAAAGCTTCCAGCCATCCAGCTTCAACAATCGTGTCGGGGTTGAGAAACACCAGGTACTGTCCGCGCGCTCGCCTTGCCCCAAGATTACAACCTGCGCCGAACCCAAGATTGGTCTCGGACCGTATGACGATTACTTCCGGAAAATCCGATTCAACTATGTCGGCCGCCCCATCGGCGGAAGCATTGTCGACAACGAAGACCTCACAATTTGTCCCAGCGGACCGAACAACGCCTGACAGGCAACGCAAGAGCTTGTCCCCGGCATTATAGTTGACGATGATGACGCTGGACTCAATGCGTTTATCATCGGCAGCAACCTCGTAATGATGCCCTTTTACTGATTGGCTTACGCCATCCAAAGTGCACGCTCCATGACCCCCTCCAGCGCTATTAGCGCTCCGGCGAAACGTCTCTCTTTGTAGAAACAACTCCACGGCGGGATCAAGCGTAGTCCAGCAGGATGAGACAGCTTCCGCCCCGCGAACGGGCCGTGAAGAGAGGGGTGAGAACGCCAATCAAACGCACGCACGATACTTCATGCTCTATCCGTTGTCAATTACAACGGAGTCCGTGGGGTACAGCGTGGCTGTTCCTTATGATCCCGCGGAAAACACATTAGGTCTGCTGGCGGAACGACCGGGCGGATATCCGACTACCGCCGATCGGGATCCGGTCGGCACACTTCAAGCCCAGCCGACGATTCGGTAGCGCCACAAAAAGTCCTTTGCCTTTCAGCAGAATATCAGTATAGTAGCTAACCGCAGGACAGGGCTTCCTGTTACTTTAACCAAGTGGCTCCTGAGGTCTTAGCCTCGAGCTCGAAGCCTTAAGAGAAAAAGGAATCAATCATTTGCTCGATCTCTAGCCAGGTCCTGGGCGCTTCCCCAACTGGCCAAAAGCCATCGAGATGATTTCACAGAAACCGCAGAGAGGTTGTTTCGGGGGCGGCGATGACCCGACCTGCCCGACTACGTTCGGAAGGCCGTCTCGATTCGGTCTCTCCTTGAAGCGGGTGTTCTGACAACCATCCGTTGTATCGGCACTGACAGAGGGAGGTCCTTGCCGCCATGTCACCTTCTCGAATGACAAACAGCATCTGCGGACGCATCTCGCCTCGATTGGCGCTTTGTGCCGTGCTCATCGGCTTGGGTCTCGCTGCCTTTCCGCAGCCGAACGCGCAAACCTCGATAGACTCGAGCGGACCTGGCAGGACTGCCGGCGAAACGCGAAGCGCCTCATTGCGACAGGATGGATCGCTGGCGCGAAGAGTCGCCGGATTGAGCGACCGACTCTCGTTTCGTCAACTCCCTGCCAACGACGGCGAGTTCACCAACTCATTGTCTATGACATCGGGGGATTTCGATCGCGACGGCGTTCGGGATCTTGTAGTCGGGCAGGCGGGATCGGGGCACTTCGCCCTGAGCTTGTATCGCGGCAATCCGGATGCGCTTTACCCGGATAATCCCGACGCGAGGCAGCGCAAAGCCGCCAATAAGGTATCGCCTCCTTTGTCGCCTTCCGCGTCAATCGCCGTGGCTGAGCCCCCCGATTTTCTTGCGGCCGGTGATTTCAACGGAGACGGGCGTCTGGATGTAGCCGCAGCGGCGCGCGACGGCAATGCGCTTTATCTGCTGGCAGGCGACGACGCCGGCCGCATAGCTCCGGCGCAGAGGATCGAACTGGCGGGACGAGTGACTGCAATGGCGGCGGGTAATACGTGCGAGCCCGACGGATCAAACGAGCTTGCTGTTGGAATCGTCGGGAGATCAGGCCCCGAGGTGATTCTTTTCGATTCGCCCAAGGGCTCACTCAACGCTCAGCCGAAGATCATGAGCTTGCCGGCCGAAGCTAAAGTTATCGCGTTTACTCGATTAGCTGGCAGTCGGAACGCGGACTTGTTGGTCGCAGCCGGAAGCGAACTGCTATTTGTGCTGGGAGAAGATCAATCGACCTTCTTCGGAAGCGGCCAGGCAGGAATTCCAGCTTCGGTGATTCATCGCCGCTCGTTCGCGTCTACGATTACGTCGATCGCAACTGGGAACTTCACCGGCCATCACAACGCGGATGTGGCGCTTCTGACGGCTGACGGCAGTCTCGTATTGCTCGCCGAGTCGGCATTAAGACAAGGAGACGCTGCGGGCTGGGAAGTGGCAGGTGTGACGGTCGGTTCCTGGCCCGGCGCAACTTTCATAATCCGCGCGCGCGCTTCCGGCAGCCAGGCCGACGATCTGGTCATAGTTGATCCGGGCAGACGTAGTCTCCATCTGATGGCGCAAGAGACTGTGGGGGCTGATTCCTCATCTGGCACACCCGCGCAATCGCGCGTCTTTGTGTCGGTAGCCGTCGAGGGCGAGCCTTCGGCAGTGCTGCCGATGCGTCTGAGCGAGCACGCGCTGAACAATTTGGTGATGCTGCGTAAGGGACAAATTGCCGCAACGTCGGTTCAGCCGGCGGTGGCGACTACTTTTGTGGTGACCACAACGACGGACAACGGCGACGACATGGCCCCGACTCCCGGCTCGTTGAGGGAAGCCATCCTCGATGCCAATGCGAACGCGGGCGCCGATACGATCATCTTCAACATACCGACTCCGCCGCCGCATATCATCATCCCTCCGTCGCCACTTCCTGCGATCACTGAGGCGGTCACCATCAACGGCACAAGCCAGCCTGATTTCTCCGGCACGCCGGTTGTCGAGCTGAACGGCATCAGCGCCGGCGTCTCGAACGGTCTGGTTATTAATGCGCCAAGCTGCTCGGTGCGAGGGCTGGTCATCAATCGCTTCAGCGGCAGTGGAATTGCGGTGACAGGAAACGGAAACATAATCGAAGGAAACTTCATCGGGACCAACGCAACAGCAAGCTTTGCGCTCGGCAATGCCGAGGACGGCGTTGTCATCTCTGCGGGCTCCACCAATTTGATTGGCGGCACGACCGCCGCCGCGCGGAACCTCCTGTCGGGAAATCGCAACGGCGTCCAAATCTTAGGCGTCGGGACTGGAAATCAGGTGCGCGGCAACTCGATCGGTACCAACATCGCGGGCAATTTGTCGCTCGGCAACTCAATAAACGGAGTGCTGATCCTCGGGGCATCGGGCACCGCAATCGGCGCGGTCGGGTCCGCCTCCAGCAACACCATCTCCTTTAACGGCGGAGCGGGAGTAGCCGTCGCATCCGGAACTAACAATGCAATCCTGTCCAACTCCATTGTCTTAAACGGAGGGTTGGGGATTGATCTAGCCGTGACCGGCGTGACTCCCAACGATTTGGGGGACGGGGATCTCGGCGCTAACAACCGTCAAAACTTCCCGGTCATAACCTCGGCGAGCGCCGCCGGAACGAGCACGGCAATCGTAGGAACGCTAAACAGCAATGCAAATACCGTGTTCGGGATCGAGTTCTTTTCAAATCAAGTCCCGAATGCCTCGGGCTTCGGAGAAGGTCAGACTTTTATCGGCTCGGCTACGGTCACGACGGACGGAGCCGGCGATGCAGGCTTCAACCTCACTTTCCCGGTCACCGTCCCTCCCGGACAAGTTATCACCGCTACCGCGACCGATCCGACGGGCAACACCTCCGAGTTCTCGAGAGCAGTCCAGGTGGGAGGAGTTGTGGGGGGACAGCCCGCTGACCTGTCGGTGCTGGTCAACATAGCGCCCAATCCGGTGGAAACCGGTTCCAATGTTACCAAGACGATATTCGTGACCAATGCAGGGCCCGGTACGGCTACGTCGGTTACGGTCACGGACGTGCTCTCGGCGAACACGTCTTTCGTATCGTGCGCTTCGACCGGTGGAGGAGTCTGTGGAGGAAGCGGCAACAACCGCACTGTCACATTTGCCTCGTTGGCGCCCGGTGCAAGCGCGCTCATCACGATCGTCGCGGGGGTAAACTGTTCCGTAGCCAACGGCGCGATCATCGGCAACACCGCGATGGTTTTCAGCCCAGCGACACCAGATCTAAACACGAGTAACAACGTGGCAAGCGCGACGACTCTCGCGAGCAATCCGGCGCCGCGAATTACTTGTCCGGGAAATATTGTGCAGGCAACCGATTCGGGCCAATGCACCGGCACAGCGAATTTTGCGCCGTTAGTGGTCGACAATTGTCCTGGCTCCGGCGTGAGTTGCTCGCCCCCAGCGGGTTCGAACTTCTCCATCGGAACTACGACCGTTAACTGTATCGCTACTGATGCGGGCGGAGCTACGGCAACGTGCTCGTTCACGGTGACAATAAACGACTTGCAACCGCTAATCATTGTCTGTCCCGCCAGTTTTTCGATAAGTGCTTTGCCGGGCCAGTGTTCGCCTGTCGTGAACTATCCGGCCCCAACGGTGGTCGACAACTGCCCTGGAGCAACGGTCGTCTGTGCGCCGCCGTCGGGCTCGGCTTTCCCAGTCGGCACAACGACGGTCACCTGCACCGCCACCGGCTCAAACGCGGGCAGCGGCAGCGCGACTTGTTCTTTTATGATAACCGTCATCGGTCTTCCGCAGGCGGAGCTGGTGATCGAAGGCAATGGCCCAGCGCTCGAATTCGGCCCTGTAGTAGCCAAAGGAAAGTCCAGAAAGATAAAGAAGCAGCCGGGCCGTAACTTTACTATAGAGAACGTCGGGTGCGTGCCGTTCACGCTGAGCCTTGAATCCATCCGGCGCCTCGGCAACGATGTCGACCGCGGTAGAATAACCGACAGCGACGACCAGAGACTCTTCTCGGTCAATCTCGTAAGCCCCGAGGGCGTGCTCACCAAGCTTGAAATCCTCAAGCACGTGATAATTGGTCCCGGTGAGAAACTGAAGTTCCGTGTGCTGTTCAATCCGGTGATCCCTCCTGTCACCAGAGAAACGCGAGGGCTGGCTGCCCATCAGGTCTTGCCGAACCTAATCACATCCAGGGTAACCTTCCGTCTGGATGATGGCTCGGCGATCACCATAAACCTCGTGGCTCGCGTCGACACGGCCGTGAAGTTGATAGACCCACAGAATCCGAAGAAACCGCCGTTGATTGTATTTCAACGAGCAGGCAACGAGTTTGTGATCGAATACTCGATCTATGACTCAAACCTCGACGTCAGTCGGGCGAGCTATCAATTCTTTGACAGACGGGATCGTCCTGTCGGCGGCGCGCTCACGGTAAGCCTGACCGAGTTGGTTCAACAGCGTGGAGTCGTGACTGGGCAGACTTTCACTGTAGTGCAAAAGATCAGCGGCGCGAACGATCACGGAGAGATTGTTGGCGTCGTGGTGACAGTCTCTGATCACGAATCGAGCGCCTCGGACTCAAATGACTAGGTGTCACGGCCAGAGTCGCGAGCGCTGGTCAGTGACTAAGGCCGACTCGGCGGCTTGCAGATTCCGAATCTGATTCGCTCGCTGGATACGCAAACACGCAATACGAGTGAGGAGGCGGCGCCGAGTTCGGCGACGACTCATGCAAGGAGGGAGAAATGAGGATGAACAGGCAGAAGTGGATCGCGATAGGCCTGTGCGCCATCATGTCGTTATCCGTCAGCCTTACCCCAAGGGCGGCAAGAGCAGACGAGCTCAGCGACCAGCGACCCGTGCGGCTTGTCGCGACCGATTGGGCCGATCCCATCGGCAAGGTATCCAGCGAGTTTCTCGCCAAGGGAGCCTTGACGATCAATGGTCGGTCAGCCTGCGCAGACCAACTGGTCTGGGACCGGGATCTGCTTCATGCGCGCGGCAACACCACCATTCCGGTTGTGCTGGACTCGATGGGCACGATCCTTCTTCGGAGAGGAGCGGTGGTTAGACTCACGACCAGGCGCGGAGAAGGCGAGGAGAAACGCGATGAGATGATAGCATCGCTCGCGCAGGGTGAAGTCTCAATCAAACTCCAGCCTAAGACGCGTGCTCGCGTGCACGCGGGCGGTTCGGCTTTTGTGTCTTCGCCGGGGGCCGTCTTTGTCGCGAGATTCCGCGAAGGGCTTAGCTCGTTTGCTGTTAAATCAGGCGAGGTACATAAGGAAAAAGCGCAGGCTGGCCAGCAGCACCAGTACACGATTAAGCCGGTCGGGCACGACTCAAACATACGCGTGCCGGCTTCCGGAACGGTGCAGATCCAGGTGCAGGTCATGGAGGATAGCCTTCCCGTTCCGGGCGTTGGTGTTCTGTTTGTGCTGGATCTCTCAGGCGCAATCAGCGGCCAGCTCGGGGTTGGAACTCTCTCAAATACGACCTTGAATGTGGTCACAAACGCGAACGGAATCGCTGCGGTTCAATTCGTCGCCGGTCCTTCGTCTGGCATTGTGCCTGTTTCGGCAACCATCGAGGGAACTCGTACCTCGTGGACGGGGGAGATCGCGGTGACGTCACGAGGGGGAGGCTCTCACAAGCTTGGCTGGGTCATCGGTGTGCTGCTAGGGACGGGCGCCGCTGCGGGCATCGCCTATGCGCTGACCAGAAGAGACCGAGATCCGCTTGAAGTCCAGCCCCCGGAGATCAAGAATCCCTAGAGTCAAGTAGGTCCAAATCGGCATGTCACGACATCGTCGTTACCGGTGCCTAATTCACGGTTGAAGCTCGTACAATGAAAAGCACACAAGTCAGGATAGCCTGCCCCAAGGAGACGACTGAACAATGAAACCAGCAGCCCTGCTATTGCTATGCCTATTGCTTGCTAACCCGTGCCTTGCCCAAAGCGGTCATCCACTCGTTGAAACTTTTGCCGGATTCTCCTATGCGAGAGCCGATGCCGACGACCGCGACTTTAACCGCAACCTGTATGGTTGGAACGGGTCGTTGAGCGTGAACGCCAACCGGAAGTTTGGTTTCACCGTTGATGCGAGCGGGCACTACCAGGACAACATCGTCGCGAGGTCAAGATTCTTCACGCTTCTGGCCGGACCGCGATTCACGGCGCGCAACGAGAATGCAACCACCTTCGCTCATATCCTCCTCGGTGGAACGCACCAACATGAAAGCGTCAACACGCTGACCGATCAGTTCACGTTCAGCGCCAACGCCTTCGTCATAGCGATCGGCGGCGGAGTTGACCTCAACGTCACTCCGCGCTTCGGCGTGCGCGTCGTCCAAGCTGAATACCTTCTGACCAAGTTCAACAACGCCGCATCCGGCAACTCGATACAACACAATGCGCGCGTTGGAATCGGCATTGTCTTCAAGTTCGCGGAGAGAAACGATTAGTTCACCTCGACCCGCATGAGACAGTTCGCAGGTCTTCGCCGAGTCCGCACTGGACCGGCGCCAGCCATGCTGATCCGTCAGCGAACGAGACCCTAACCAGCTGAAGCAAAACAATCATTCGGTCCGGGAGTATGGCTCCGAGCTTCGCCGAAGCCGCCCCCGTTTCGCCGGGGTAGATGTTTAATTTCTGCGTTTGAAGTACGCGGTGGCTTAGCGAACGCAACGCTTCGTCATGGATATCAAGCTGCCATTCGACCTCAGTGATCCTTTGCCCTGTCTCGGCATTGTGTATCGTAAGAACGGATCGGAGCCGAGTAAGAAAGGCCATACTGTCGGCGTCGAGTCTGGCGTCACGCAAAGTGAAACCGGGAGTCTCAGAATGATCCGGCGAATCAAACGAGGCGGACAGCTCTTTGCTGGAACTCCCCTCGAGTCTAAGAAGCCGCACATGGCTCGAGTTGTTCTCACTCGCGTCGGTCGTCTGAAGAGCCGTCGCAGCGAGCATGATCACAAGCAAAGCAGGTTTCAGGAACCCAGATATCTTTCCGCTCTGGTTCATGGCTAGTCGTCGAAGGACTCAACCTCATTGTAGCACCCCTGGTCTTGCTGGCCATTACAAGCCTTGGTGGAGCATCGAAGCACTCGCTAGAAGGCCTTTTATTTCTTCTCAAAGAGGTTGGTTACATCGTCCGTCCGTTTGTTTATTATTGACCCTGGCTTCCCCGTGCCTTAGACTGAAGCCTCCCTAGAACAGTTCGCTCCTCACCGCCGAATAAGCCTCGACGACAGAGAGGGCACAAAGACCCGACTCAAATCTCTGTGGGACGATTGGGGCGAAACCGATTGAGTCTTGATAGTTTAGCCCGGCTGCGATTCCATGCGATGGGCTTGCCTTTATTTCAGTCTTTGGAGGTTGGTTATGAAGAACGTGAAGATGGTTCTGGCGTTGATAGTCGCCACATTGATGTTTTCTATGGCGGCAGATCAGGCGCTCGCTCAAGGGAAAAGCGAGGGGAAGGGCAACAGCAAGAAGGAAGAAAAGAAGCTTGAGAAGGAAGCCAGGAAGCTGGCTAAGACGGCTGAAAAAGCGGGGAAGGGTCTCGGTCGCGACTCCGTGTTTTGCGTTCTTGCTGCTCATACGACCCTCGATGGATTCGAGACGGCCCAGGATCTAAAGACTAAGTTCGAGAGTCTCACCGATTTTCCTTTTGGCCAATTCGTCGCGGCAGTGCTGCTCGCAGACCGGCTTGATAAGGAAGGCTTCGGGCTCAATGAGGTTATTGCAAAGCTCGAAACGGGGATGTCACTCGGACAAATCACCAAAGAAGCTGGTGTTAATATGGGCGAGGTTCGCAAAGGCTTCGGGCAGATTCGAAGCGAACTCGCTCGCTCGATAAACAATCCGCCAACACGAGACTGCTTCCAAACCGCTCCATAGCGTAGACCCATCTCGAGTTTCGGCGTTTTGCAAATAAGAATCGGGCGCGCCGGGAGACAACAGATCGCGACGACACGAATCACCGTGACGAACCGGCGCGCCCGATAAAGACTGTAAAAAAGATTGCGTTCTGGCTCCCTACTGTGTGAATGCCGCAGTTTGTTGACCTTGAAAGCTAGACTGTGAGTCAAGGGCCTTCGATATCCTGTTCCAGGATGAGGGTCATTTGTGTCTGCGTTGTGCAGGCTAACTACGACCTGACCACGGCTCGCAAGTCGATCGATACAAGGACCACCATGCTCGCATGTCCGCGGTGTGGAGTCGAAACAATACGCCGATCGCACGCTCGCGGTCTTGAAAGACTATTCAGAGCTCTTAGCTGCTACAGAACCTACCGCTGCCCCGACTGCAAATGGCGAGGCTGGTTGCCTACCGGTGAAAGTCCCTGGCTCGGTATACTTAAGAATTCCGTGCGGGCGATACTGCTTTTGGCGCTTGTCATACTGACAGCCATAACCGCGTGGCTAATAACCAAAGCGGTTTCGTGATGAGGCTGAGTCAACATTCGCGCCACTGGTCGCGCGGACCGTAGGAGGCTAACTATCGAGCACCCTAAGCCGCGTGGGCGGCACAAAGACAAGGGCCCATCCGCAGTTGAGCCTGCCACCAGCCAGACCCTTGGTAGGTAAATAGTGCGATTGCTCCGCGAGACTTAAGTCCTGACTCTGCATCGGTGAACCTCGCGCCATCTCTTTCAACACAGTAAGTGGCGACTGTTGTATTTCAAACAATAAGGCGAGTGTCTTGTGGCAGGGAACCCCCTAAAGCCCGCCTCACACATAGAAGCCTCTCAGGGTACGCGCTTACAGGTAGTCAGGCAGGACCTGCCCTCACGGCAAACGATCACAAGGAAACCAGCTCTTTTCTAGAGATGATTTGTGCAATGTTACGCTGCGCGAGGGGCGGATCTTTCTTGCGATTCTATTGCGAGGCCTGCTTCATCTGGACAGGGTGGGTTTACCCCTGTTACCATGTCCAAGGTGGTATAGAGAAGTCACTAAACTATTGTGTGTGTTGCTGAGTTGTGTATACTTCTCGAGACTCATTCTTGAACCACGGGGACGCCTGAGCCTTTAATCGGGGCTCAGGAGTGGGTAACAAGAGCATAGCGAGAAAAGCCTCCTCTTAGAAGCATAGACGAAAGGCCCCTCTCGTAGATCGGAAGGCTTGGGGCAGGTCTGCCAAGCCTATGCATCCTCACCATGCAATAAAAAGTGGTCTGCCAACGGGCGGGCGGGTCCGCATTTATCGAAATGCCAGACTCTCCCGCAGCAAAAGGAATATGCCAGTTGCTGTTGCGCTGGCTGAAGGAGAAGAAAGTTTATGTCAAATTATCTGTTTAAGGGTGTGATGGTGCTAGGATGCCTAGCGCTAATGTCCATGCCGATATCTGCGGCCTTGGATAAACCGACATCTGGACCATCGGGTTGCGCTATCCTGCCCACGCCTACATTGAGCACCTATACGTGCTCACCCGGGGGCTGGGTCGGCGTTTATGGTAGGATCACCAACTGTTCGTCCGGGAAAAAGCGGTACACGGTCGTCTTCTCGTCAGTCTCAGCCTGCGGAGAAGAAACCATCATCTCCTCGGGCCGACTGGCATTTAACGGGGGCGAGACTAAGTTGATCTCCGCGGCTTACGTCACGTCGCCGGATACTTGTCTCGGCCCTTGCACGGTCACTATAACCGTATCCGATGGCAGTGCGCTGGCAGCGGGGTCCACAACGC
>JBASRN010000333.1:0-16547 GCA_049273855.1 Blastocatellia bacterium | reverse complement strand
GAACCATGTTGAGTATCGGCTTGACGAACCGGCACATCGCCAGCATTGCTTTGCCGAACTCCTCATACGCTTCGGCGTCGAGTCTGGAATGACGCGCAATCTCCCGCCGGGTCTTCCCGTGATCATTTACACGCCACAGGTAGTCGCCATTCGGCATAGGTGTGAATGTCCCGTCAAGCGGAAGAATCTCCAGGCCGTGTCGAGGCAGATCGAGATCGCGAATGATCTCCGGCCTCAGTAGCGAAACTACGTAAGAACAAACTGAGAACTTGAACCCCGGGAAAACTTCCTCCGTTACCGCCGCCCCGCCAAGTACGTGACGGCGCTCAAGCACCAGAACCTTCTTTCCGGCGCGGGAGAGATAGGCGGCAGTCGTGAGACCATTGTGGCCTCCGCCGATCACTATAACGTCGTAACTAGTTTTCGAGTTATTTGAAGCCACTTCCCTCATCTTTCAGATGCCGGGTCGAAATCGAGAGCTTTTTAAGAATGCCAGGACCCACGCAGGCGAAGCCAGCCCACAGTTAAGTATCCCTGTCCACAGCAGAAACGCGAAATTCTAACCATAAGGTGAACCGCTTGTAAAATCCGTTTGCCCCTGGGGCGAGGGGGTGAATATAATCGGCCGTTCCCAAACTGATTACCGCGTGGAGAATCCAGGTGCCTGTCGGAACCGCGTTTCATCAAAGAACTCTTGCACTATGTCATAGCCTTAACTATCGCGAGTGGTCGGGCTATTACACGGTCAGTTCTTACGAGGTCCATCATGAGCACGAGTACAACGCAATCCGCAACGCCGCAGCACTCCTCGATATCACGCCTCTGTACAAATACATGATCACCGGGAAGGACGCGACCAGGCTTGTGAACCGTGTCATTACGCGGGACATCGGCAAGGTCAAGCCGGGCCAGGTCATTTATTGCTGTTGGTGCGACGAACAGGGAGAGGTGATCGACGATGGCACAATAACGCGCCTGGAGGACAACAAGTATCGCTGGACCGCAGCCGATCCCAGCTTAAGGTGGTTCAGTCAGAGCGGCTTGAACATGGAGGTGGAGATTGAAGATATCTCGGAACGAGTTGCAGCGCTGGCGTTGCAAGGGCCTACTTCGGGAGCGTTGCTCAAGGCCGTTGCGGCAGCTGACATCGCAAATTTGAAGTACTTCCGCGTCACCAGCGGCTCGATTGCCGGCGTCCCGGTGGACATCTCGCGGACCGGTTACACGGGCGACCTGGGCTACGAGATTTGGATCCCGTGGGATGACGCGGTAAAAGTCTGGGACACGCTGATGGACGTCGGCAAACAGTTCCACATTCACGCCGCCGGAATGCTGGCCCTGGATGTAGCGCGCATCGAGGCCGGCCTTCTGCTCATCGAAGTCGATTACACGAGCAGCAAGAAAGCGCTGATCCCTTCGCAGAAGTTTTCGCCGTATGAATTAGGTTTCGGGCGCATGGTTCATCTCGATAAAGAGAACTTCATAGGGCATTCGGCATTGGTGCAACAACACACGAATGGCGTTCCCAGGCAACTGGTCGGGTTGGAAATTGACTGGACGGAAGTCGAAGAGCGTTACGAGAAGGTTGGCTTGACGCCTACCGTGCCTGCGCAGGCCTCGCGGGTGCACGTGCCGGTATATATGGACGGTAAGCAGGTGGGGAAGGCAACCTCGATCACGTGGTCTCCTTTGCTGAAGAAGATGATCGCGATGGCAAGCGTTGATACGTCTCACTCGCAACCAGCTACCAGGTTGCAAATGGAGATCACTATCGAGGCAGTGCGACAGAAAGTGAGCGCTACAGTAACGAAGCTCCCGTTCTTCAATCCGCAACGCAAGACCGCGGTTCCGGTGTAGAAGCTGAGGATCTCTCGAACGACCTGGTAAGCGGAGTTGACCGACCCGTCTTTTGCGAGAGACAAGGAAAAAGACAACCCCCACCAAGTCGCTTAGGCCTCCGCGAGGTCAGATGCTCATTGAGTACCGACCTGACATGAGGCAAATGTCGCTCAGACCTTTGAAAGCGCGATTCGACCTAAGGCAGAAAGTTCTAAAGTTTCCCCAGCCATCCACGTCGAACTCTTTCTGCCCACTCGTAACCGACTTGTCCGCGATCGCTGGCTGCGGAGCATGGGGCTGAATCGTCGCTCACGTTCCGACGCCAAGCGACGTGTTGCGGAACCGGCAACCAGCGGCCAGCGCACGTTCGGACGGTGATGAGCACGTTCGGACCTGAGAATGGGCAGGCTCAGCGGTCTCCTCGCAAGAGTGGGCCTCAGCAAGGGTTCGTCATGTGTTAAAATCGAGCCTGACGTTCCATCAGATCGCTTCTCTAAGGTGGTCATTAAGATGAGCTCTCAACCAGAATCGCAACCGATTCAAAATCCAAACCCACCGCCATCGATCCCTTATCGACAGACGCGAGAGAACGGATTCCGGGTGAGCCTTCTAACTGATCCGCCCGGCCAGGTGGAGGTTCCCGGCCTGCGAAACACGATTGTCTCGATACACGTTGGGCCGTCCGTGCAGGTCTCATGCCGCAGAGGCGGATTCCGCCACCGCGGCACGGCAGTGCATGGCGATATAGATATCATCCCCGCCTGCACGCCGAGTGTCTGGGAGATGAAACAGAGAGATACCGTCTTAGTGTTGAGCGTGTCACCCGAACTCTTGAGCACGGTGGCGGAAGAACTCGACCTTGATCCCCAGCAAATAGAGATTCGAAACCGCTTCCAGGTGCGGGACGCGCAGTTGGAGAATATCGCATGGGCGCTAAAGGCAGAGATGGAGTGCGGCTATCCGTGCGGACGTGTTTACGTTGAAAGCCTGGCGGTGTCTGTAGCAGCCCGGCTGTTGCGGGTTCATAGCTCGAGCCCCATCGATCCAGGACCGCGGAACGGACGACTCTCGGACCGCAGATTGAGGCGGGTGCTCGACTATATTGAAGATAACCTCAACCGTAACATCTCACTTGCCGACATTGCCTCGGTTGCCGGTTTGAGCGTCTCGCACTTCAAGAGCCTGTTCCGTCAATCGGTCGGCGTACCCACGCATCAGTATTTGATTCGGCGGCGGCTGGAACGAGCAAAGAGCTTGCTCGGGGAGGGCGAACTGCCAATCAGCCAGATCGCTTTTGAAAGCGGGTTTGCTCACCAGAGTCATCTCGCTCGTCACATGCGCCGCGTGCTGGGCGTGTCCCCAAAAGCACTTCGAGAGACCCTGCGTTGACCCGTTAGCTTTCGGCAGCGAGACCCTTCCGCTTCCCGTCCGAACATGCTCTTTCCCGTCTAAATGTGCGCGACGGTCGCGCTCACCGGCCCTATGATTCGCTCTAGTCGAACATATATGAACAACACAACAGAAAGGAAGATCGCAATGAAGAACATATCACCTAGTGTCATTCCACCGGATATGCGGCGACGACCTCGAGCATGACCAGGGCCCCTGCTGGAAGAGAGGCCGCGGCGAAGGCCGTGCGGGCAGGCAACGCGGTTACCCCGAGCCCCGGAAGCCACGCGGCGTACATTCGATCCACGGCTTTAAAATCCTTGATGTCTGCCAGCAGTAGAGTGACTTTGACGATATCGGCCGGCGAACATCCAGCGGCGTTCAGAATCGCGTCGATGTTCGACAGCATCCGGCGGGTTTGGGCTTCGAGACCTTCCTCAAGCTTTCCGGTGGCGGGGTCACGGCCAGTCTGGGCAGTCACGAAAACGAGATCGCCCGTGCGAATCGCCTGCGAGTAAGTGCCGGTCGCGGGCGCTGCCGCGTTAGTAGCGATGCGAATCTTGTTGACCATTTAGCATGCTCCTGCGAGAGATGTTCGTAGTCCGGCCTTCGAGTCTGCAATATTTTAGTAAACTTCTTCTCTGCGCAATCTCTGCGTCTTGGCGTCTCTGCGGTGAGCTAGGTCGCGAAAAGCAACTAACCGCGGACGCCAAGACGCAGAGGTTGCGCAGAGATGCTGCAAACCTCCTAAGGCCGAACTACGAACGTTCTTAATCATTTCACGGAGTCGCAACCACATAGCAATTCCCTTCATTCGGGCAAAGTATGACGTGTCTTTGATCGCCGTCAATCCATCCGCTCCGCTGTCAGCGGGATTTCGAATTTGACCTTAACAGGCCCTCCACCGAGCGGCGCCAGATCCAGGAGCTGCGCCTGTTGCGGATAGATAATTTGCACCAGGACTACGTTGGTGGGACTGGAGAACTCCAAATCGAAATAGTGGAACTGCGTGATGTTCGAACAGTAAATCCAGAGGTTGTTCTGCTCGCGGATCCACTCGCGAAATCCGTCGCTCTCCATTGGTTGGTTGCGGATGTCGAGGGGGACTTCGATCAACATCCGTTTAGTTAATTCGAAGTTCTCGAACGCGTATTGCCAGCTCTGCTCGTATTGCCGTTTTGTGGAACCGCGTTCGCGAGGCAAACAACCTCTCTGCTTCATGCAAATGTTCTCCCGCACAAACCGTTCCTGGTCGGTCTCTACGTCGTAATCGCCGGCGGTGAGCCGCGCGAGAAAGTGCCCGACGTCCCGGCTTGTCGTAAACACGCGACGGATGATTTGAAAATAGGTGATGGCCGCGGGATTGATGTCGAAGATCGTAATCCGCCTGGGCCTCCAGAGGGGAATGAAGTTGAGGCCGTACAGACCGCCGACGACGCTGATCATATGGATGTTTTCGCGCCTCTCCGGCGGCACTGCTGCGTAGTGAGCCTTGAACTCGGCAAACTCACTAAAGGATCCGTCCTGATAGCCGTCATCGGTGCCGTAGAAAACGTTTTCCGGATGATCGTGGTACATCTCGCGGTTAAAGGCTCGCGGGGCTTCTGATGTCATAGTTTCCTTTCTCTTTCTTGGTGATCGGGACATCTTGGTGATTTCAAATCTCGCTTCGCTTGTTAGGCCACTCCTTTCTTTGCCCTACTTCTCAAGTTCGCCAGTAAACAATTCAACATCATAGTCACGAGTTCGTTGATTGAATATCATTCGACCGCTGTTTGGTAGTCTTTCCCAACCGCTCTCAGAGTTCTTATGATCTCATCGATACTAATCTCGAAGATTCTCCTATTTCTTCCCCTGTCCGACGCCAACAGAACGCCACAAGCCGTACCGCTCTCGTCAAACATAGAAATAGATAGCTATGAATAATTTGACATCATCGTCCGATTACCTTGGCTCGCCATGGCAGTGCGACTTGGAGACCTATCCTTCTCTGACTGCCGGAAGAGAATCATTTTCCCACGCCGGCTTGTAGAGCTGCTTTTCGAAATACTGCAGGCGCTCTTTCCATTGCTCAGTGGCTGCTCCACCCGAAGACATAACTGATTCCGGTTCGCTGTACTTGATTCGAACCGTTCGTGCGATGAAGTCCAGCGCCTCTTCGACCGCCCGCGTCTCGCGCTGACGGACAGTGATGTATCCATCCCCCGTGTACGTCACCGACTTCGCAGCGCCGGCTCGGGGCAACCGGACGTCTGCCAGTGATTCTCCAATCTGCAATTCAACAGATTCCATACCGTGAACTTCTTTCACCAGTCCGCTCCCCGGTCCGCGTAAGAAGATCGTTCCCACCGCGTACTTGCGCTCCCAGGGGCCGTCAAAACAACCGTCCACCGCGACCCTCGCCCACGCGACATACGGGTCGATGTCGCAGGCAAACGCGAGCATCGGACCGATCCGCGCACCCGCCGGACGGAGCGTCGCGTCGGTGAAGCGGACTCCTCCGTCAACCAGGAAGCCTTCCATGTGAGTCACGGCATTTCCAACTGACAGTGCTCGAACCGCCCCCAGTCCCCGTTCGATGAACTCTCGATATCGATCGCCGCTGATGTCTCGCGGCATCACCCACGTCCACTGGATGCGCGGGTCTTCCAACGCTTCGAGAATGGACGGGCGATAGTAACAAATCGAGTAGAACCGTGGTTCATTAGCGATGGTGATCGTATCGATGCACAGCTCCTCGCCACGCAGATATTCTTCGGCGAGCACGGCATTCTCCTCTGAAGGCCGCATCAACTGGAGCGCCATCTCGAGCTGTTCGGCATTCCGAATACACCAGGTCGCGAGACCGCCGCTTCCCCCGAGAGGCTTCAGCACGATCGGATAGCCTACTTCGCCGGCGAAACGTGTGGCATCGTCATTGTTGATCAACACCCGATCACGAGCCGTGTTGACTCCCGCTCGTTTGAGGATCGGCTTCAAGCGTGACTTGTCGAGGACCCGGCGAACGGTAGATACGCTTAGACCTTCAAGCCCGAGCATCTCGCCGGCTCGAGCGACCGCTTCAAGCAGCGGCTCCTGCGTAGTGACAATCCGATCCAGTTCGCCGCGTTTCTTTGCGAGTTTGCGGGCTGCGCCGATCAATTGATTCGAATCGTGAGCATCGCGAACGCAAACCATCTCTTCGAAGACTTGGTCGACATGATCCTCAGGCAAGTGTTCCGCGACACCAAACAGGCAGACACCAGCGAGACTCTTAATCGCGCGCGCGTGGCGCAAACTCTCCCCGGTCATATTTCGCGAGACAAATACAATGCGCCGGCCCGCGATGTTCGGAGGTGCGAGACTCACTCTGCAGCCTCCCTCGCGGCCGCGAGCCGCCGCGCGCGAAGTTGTTCCTGCCGAACCTGCTTGTCGTGGAGTACATATTGAATCAAATCACGCGGCCCGCCCGCGACATCTTGCTCGGAAAGCGGCTCGAGGCCATGAAACGAGCGGTCCGAGCGCATGAACGCCAACAGAGAATTGCGTTTGTAGGGCGCGGTTTTTACCTTAACGAAGTCGTCAAATGAATAGTGCTTGCTATCAGGGCAGGTGAAGGCGGGGTCCTTCGGGCGGTAAAGCGAAGTTCCGAGATGCGCGAGGCTGTCGTCGGGCGCGAAGTAAAAGAGCAAGACTACCAATTTTGTGTACAAGTCCGAGTGCGGCCCAAGAAAATAACCCGCTCGGTGGCGAATGAACTGAGCTTCTACTGAAACGTCGGGCCAGGACTCGTCGTCGCCGAATCGCTCGCGCAGCGGTTCGGCAAACGTGCGAAGCACCGTGCGAGCCAACTCGGGACCCATGAACCATCGGTTGAAATCGACCCAGAAACTCCTGATGGCATCGGGCAACATCTCGGTCCAGCCCTCGTCCAAATCTCTTTGGTCTCTGTGCCGGAAGTGATCGAGCTTGAGATCGGTCACGGCAAACAAGTTGTCGTAGACCGCACTGTCGGGCAAATGGCGCAGCAGAGACTGGTAGTACTCGCTTGGAAAAACATCTTCCAAATAGTAATGCGGGTAAGGGTCCAGCAAGACCCTGGACGTGCGTAGACGCTCCGAGACATAGGTCAGCGGATTGGTTGGTGAAGCCAAGTCATCCGTCAAGACAGGTTTGTTCATTGTGGGTGGTGTCCTAACTTCGTTTTTCTGCGCGATCTCTGCGGCTCGGCGACTCCGCGTTAACAGGGTTTTCGAGGCTAACTAACCGCGGAGACACAGAGCCGCAGAGGTTGCGCAGAAAAACCTTCCAATGAGGACATTACTTCATTGTCCTTCCGCTTCTCTGATCAGCGGCATCACCTCGCGGCCGAAGATAAGCATCTCGTCGAGCTTCGGCCAGCCCGCGATAATGAACTGCGTCACGCCAATGCGCTTATACTCGAGAAAGATCTCCGCAAGTTCTTCCGGAGATCCCAATAAGGTCATCGCCGACGATCCGTAAAAGGGTACGAGTCCCGCCCACAGATTCCGGTTCAACCAGCCGACATTGTCCGCGGCTGCCAAAGCCTGTTTCAGCGTCTGAGAATCGCTTCCGGTGAGAATGCCGCGCTCCTGCTTGCCGATATCTTCGCCAGGCATCAGCGACTCAGCGGCTTTGATCGCCTCCTTCCGAGTTGCCCGGCAGACCACGCAAAGCCTGAGGCAGACTTCGATCCCGCTTTCTC
Organism: Blastocatellia bacterium; assembly: GCA_049273855.1. Classification (GTDB taxonomy): domain Bacteria; phylum Acidobacteriota; class Blastocatellia; order UBA7656; family UBA7656; genus Onstottus_B. Next base: position 8,614 of record JBASRN010000333.1, on the reverse strand, counting down.
GAATACGCGCCACCACGGGGCGCAGCTTTTCGGGAGTATCAATCAAACGTAACCAGCACGAGGCCTTAGCGAGAGCCAGTCGTTGAGCCGGCTCGGACTGTCCCGAGACATAGATTTCGGGAGAGGTCCGATCCGGGGCGAGGAACGGAGTGTGGAGCTTGCCTCGCTCCACTCGATAGTATTTGCCCTCGAAATCGACTTCATCACCATTTCGCCAAAAGGAATGACAGATCGCCAGAAACTCGTCGGCACGGGCGTACCGTTCATCGTGGTTCAGAAAGTCCCCGTAACCCCGTTGCTCCAGCGGAGAGCTGCCGGCGACCACGTTCAGGGCGACCCGTCCGCCGATGAGAGCAGAGAGGGTATTGATCTGTTGTACGAATGTCGTCGGCTGCATCAGCCCCAGGCGGTAGGCAGTGATGAACTTGAGCTTTGTGGTCGCCTGGCCAACCGCACACGCAATAAAAAACGTATCCGGCTCATACCGGCTGAAAGAAAGAAGGACCGACTCGATTCCCGCTTTCTCCGCGCTGCGGGCAAACTGGACCCAACCCTCCATATCCGGGAGCGCGGCCGGCGAGTTGCTTTTTGTCGTGAGCACTCGTGCGGTTTCCTGCGGCGTTTTCATGGCTACTTCGCCGCCTTTCGGAAACATCCAGTGGAATCTTAGGCTCATGGCTTCAAGTCCCGCAGGCGATCGTGGCGTCCTTACTCAAAACGATTTAATACACTTCTCACTTAATCAAATGTCCACGGTCCAGGGCACGACCTCCGGATGGACATTGTGACGTTTGGCCCAGTGTTGTAACGCCCAGGGCGGGGTGTCAACGTCCCGGTAGCCACCCAAAAGCTGCCGGGTTATCGGCCCTGCTTGCGCCAGTTGCCGTTCGTCCGGAACATCGAGATAGACTTCGGGTTTCATCCAGCGGTACGCATAGCCATACATCAGCACCTTTGATACGCGTTCGCTGCGATTGGGGGCTGCCGTGTGGAAGATGCGGTTCTCGAAGAGCAGGGCATCGCCCTTATTCAGTCTAAGGTCGTGCACCTCCACGCCGACTGGGTCGACCTGCCCCTTAAAAATAGCGAGGGGTTCAGTTCTCAGGTGAGTTCCTCGAGCCATCACAGTCAGGCCGCAATCGGACTGGTGAAAATCCGTCAAGCAGTAACAGACTTTGATACCCACCAGCGGCAACGACTGGTGTCCCAAGTCCCTGGGGATCCGGATATCGCGATGCCAACCGCGCCTAAAGCGCGGGGCATCCGGACTTTCGGGTCTCTTGTAGATGAGTGCCGTAGAGTGGAGATGAATATTGGGACTGAGCAACTGCACGACCAGCGGAACAGTCGATGAATTCGAGACCAGCGCGAACAACGCGTTTTCTCTGAGTAACCCCGGACGCAAGTCCAGATGATTGTACTCGGGCCGGCCGAAGAGCTTCGGTTTCTCGAGGAACGATCCCGCCAACCGATCGCATGCATCGATGACGCGATCCACTGTTTCTGCCTGAAGGGCATTGGGCACCACTAAGAAGCCGTCTTCCTCAAATGATTTTCGCTGTTCTGGTTTGAGGCGAACGAAGTCCAATGCAACCTCCTTTCTCTCAATTCAAAACAAACCGAGCCGTCTAACGGGTGCTACCAACGCGCCGCTACGAACGGTTGGAGGACATTTGAGGCGAGGATCTCAACTTGTTCTCGTGTTTCCGATGGGCAAAGCGTGCCGGCTCGCGCCGTGCGTTAGAGCTTTACTCTCGGAAGTGCTCCCACCATTCCGGGCGAATGTGGGTGGTATCCTTTGGTGGCGACGCCAGACCCTGCGACCAGTCGATGTCCAGCGCTGATCTATCTTCTCCGATGTACCATGCAGCAACCTTGGAGGGGCTATTCAGCCCAAGGGTTGAGGACTCACAAGCTAAGTGCTGAGTCAGCGACGGGACGGTCGCGAAGGCTCTCTTTGAGGTTTTGATAAGCCACATTGAGACGCGGACGTCGTCCCACGGAAACTTCTGATCGATATGAGTGTCTTGCCACCGGAGGAACTCGGCGATCAGATCTCTTGGCCAAATCACCGCCGGACCGGACGCCCCCAATTTCTCGACCCAGGACTCGCCTCGGTCTCGGGCCGTAAACACCGACTTAGCGTTGGTGTATAGCGCGATGAGATTGCTGGGCCTCGCACGAATCACTTCCGCTACCGATGGTATGAAGTCTTTACAAAGCGCGAGATCATCTTGCAGGACAAGATGATGCGAAGCGTCACCGGCAGCTTCGAGGGCCCGTCGATATGTAGGCCAGCAACCTTCGAGCTGTGTGTCCTCAACAAGCGCAATCGGCGTCTTCGGATCCTCGCTGCGCAGCTGCTCGATCATCGCCTGTACCCACATCCGGCGGTCGGCTCGGCTGGGTGTGTGTTGAATCGCGATGCTGAGGTCGGTCATTGCGAATCCTAAACAGTGGCTCTGATCCAACTGCGAATCATCAAACGATCGGATGCGTTGCCGTCTGCGATTGGCGTGCGAGCGTGAATCATCCGTGTGTTGGCAGAGAAGAGCAACTCGCCCTCGCGCATCAAGAACTCGAGGGTGCGGGGCGTAGCCGAAATGACATCCTCAAAGGCGTCCAATGACGCCAGCATTTCTTCCGAGAGAATGGCGTGTCTGGAATCCAATGCCAGATCAATTGTATAACGCCGCCAACACATACTGGATTTGGTCAGCACAGTCCGCCACTTCAAGCCGCCGCCGCAATAAGCGGCCAACTGCCAGGGCACCGGCTCAGTCTCCAGAAGTTCAAGCGTCTCGGTTCCCAGGCGGTTTCGCACTTCGTCTCGTACCGTGTCAATATCAAGCAAGCGTGAGCGGCCTCCTCCTCCCCTATCTGCGCGGACGCACACCATCGAGATTAGCTCGACCGGCGTTTCCCAGTCCGCGGTATCCGTGTGCAATCTTTCGCTCTCCTGGCCTCCTCGCGAAGAACCTATATCGGTCGCGGGCTGGACATAATGGACGAGTTGCGCACGGGGCTTTTGGTATGGAGGAGCCACCAACTCTCCAAAAGCCCGGTTGATAGCGACGAACACCCTGTTTCCTTCGTCGAAGCGAAGGCCCTGCAATAACGCGCAGTAGGGCCACTGCGCAATTCGTTCTTTTACCAGACCCACCAGCAATTCGAACCCATCCGGGCTGGCTTCGCGAACACTATTAAGTACCAGCGACTGCAAAGCAGGCGAGTAGAATTCTTTGTTCTCGTACACAGGGAGGCGTTGGGCGGCCTTTAGTAATTCGGATGCCAGCGCGGATGGAACTTCGATTCTACCAGTATCCGGAAACGGCGCGAGCATTTGCTTCTGCTCCAATCGCTTTCAGGGTATGTGGCGGTTCGAAACGCCTCCAACTTGTCACTAATCGCCCACAGTCTATGGCACTCTTTTTGAGCTGTCAACTCGCTGCGATCTGTTCTGTCGATAAAGAGTTAGAGCGCTTTTAGCTATCTCGCCGCAGCTTTGTCGTAGCCCAAACTTGCTTGTCGCTTTCTATCCGAGTCATAGCCGGGCGATGGTGATGCACTACGAGCTGCTGTAAGAGCGCCAGGCCGAAAATGCGGTTTGTTGATCGGTCTCATCCGGCGGCGCCGCGAGACTTAGATGGCTGCAATCAGCCTTGCCGCGAGCCCACAGCAATGGCCTGTCTCGATTCGTAATCCGACTAGTGACGAACCGCACTATGAATCCAATGCGCGGTTCGGTGGATGTATTGGGATTCGATCCGTGAACGATGGTGCTTTGATGCAAGGACATCTCACCTGGCTGCAATACTACGTCCGCCGCCCGGGATTCATCGACTATTGTCACTTGCTCACCACGAATCAGTAGATTGGAATCGTCTCGAACATTGGAATGATCCAACACGCCCTGCTTGTGCGACCCGGGGATCACACGCATGCAACCGTTAGCTGGGTGGCTCGCTGTGAGGGCGATCCATGCCGAAGTCGAAGGCGTCAGGTGCCAGCCCGAGTAGACGCTGTCCTGATGCCAGGACACGTAGCTGGAATCTCGGGGCGGTTTACACAAGACCAAAGTGCCGTCGATCAAGATATCAACACCCAGGACATCTTCAACTGCGTTTAAGAGGCCCTCGTTAGTGACCAGCCAATGGGCCCAATCAAAAAACATATGGAGGCCATCGAATCGCTTCACCGAGCCTTCTCCACACTGTTTGGCGATTGACTCGAACGCCCTGCGAAAACACGATACCTCGTCCATTGAAAACACTTTGATCGGAAACACAATGCCGTCGCGGGCGTACTGATTCAACTGTTGTCTGGAGAGCACAGTTGTCACGACTTGTACCTTCCTGCTTTTGAACGACGACCGCGAACCGATTGCCTCGTTGCACGTGTCAACGCGCCAAGCAACCGACAAGGACATCACCCCGCATTGTATCATCCGCTAAAGGACCAATCGTAGCGATGAGTCACGCGTTTAAGCCCGGCCCGGGAATCTTCTGCATTGTTGTGAGATCGAATTGCGTCTATTTACTTGTAAGGCTCTGAGGGTTCTTGCGGTGTGTTTCGGTCAAGGAGATCCCTCGAAGGCTGCGTTTTTCTGAATGACACAACCGATGTTTGATGCTACAGTGCACGCTGTCTCTTCTGGAGACTTCCTCGCAGACGCAGTCAGAACGCGCGGGAGAGAAGTTACGCTAACGAACAACACCCGCTCGTGGACGCGACAATAAGCGGCCACGAGTGCCTCATTGAGACCCTTGTCCTCATAGGGGTTTCACAACCGGATTTGGAGTGCGCTAATGCGCCGGGAATAGCCTTCAGGCATGGGGGCACGAGGGTCATTCCCTCCGGCTGTACTTCTCTCTGAGCTTCGCTTCTGGCCGAAGCACCGGGATGGGACGGCCACGAAATTGCCCCCGCCGTCTCCTATGAAGGAGGATTTCGATGCATCTGGTTCCATCGCGCTCGCGAGAATCCGGGGAAGGCGGGATAAGATTGCGCCTATCTCAACGCATCTGCGCGACACAATCCGGAAGCTCGACGAGTGGGTTTGTAGTTACGACTCTTGGCTGCGCGACGGACAGCGGCTGTCTGAAGTGCCGGCTGATTCACGATGCGGCTCTCGAGGAAGAGCAGACTCGCCAGTTGCTGTGTCGCGTTGCCGAGGGCAATACTCCTGCATTCTGGAGGCTATGGGATTTGCACAAGGGGCATCTTTACCATCTGTGCCTCTGGCAAATGGGGGGTGTACGGGAAGATGCGGAAGACGCACTGAGCAGGGCAATGCTGAGGGCATTGGAAAAACTGCCAAACAACGCCTGCAAGATCGAAAACTTCAGAGCCTGGCTAAGCAGGCTAACCCTGAATCTCTGCTTCGATATGCACCGGGAGCGCAGAAGACAGGTGCGCAGGCTCGAGAGCTTCGAAAATGCGCTGCCCGGCTCAAACGACCGGCTGCTGGCCGACGACACCGACTCGCCGGAGGAAGGCCTAATCAATCGCGAGGTGTTCGCCTACGTTTGCAGTGCGGTGGATGAGCTCCCCGAACGCCTCCGCGAGCCCTTCGTGCTTCGCTTCTTTCAAGAGATGGACTATCGCGAAATCGCCGAGTGTTTGATTCTGTCGACCGACAACGTCCGCAAGCGAATCCAGCAAGCCAGAGACATCCTGCGGGAGCAACTGAACCGGTTCCTCCAAGGGTCGGTCAGTCATCACCCGAGGCGTGGCCGCAAACGTAGCCGTGCCGCCAAAGAGCGTCTCGCGCCAGCGGCGACCGTCGTCGAACGGTCCGCCGAGATCTCCGGCCGTTTGATCTACGAAGTGTTTAATCGTCAGGCGGCGCTATAGAGCTGCATTTCACAACAGCCCGATCAAAACCGTCTTAAGTTCAAAAAGAGAATTGATCCAACTGAAACCCAACGGGCGGGAGGTAATCAATGGGCAACGCGAGAGGCGGCACCAAAGGCACGCAGGATACCGTCACGGTCATACTTGACCGGAGAACTGCCGAAAACCACTACTATGCGCTCGCGCTGGCACTGGGCGGCGCGGGCTCGCTCTACGGCGGAAAGAAGGGCGGGAAAGGAAAGGGCAAGGGAAAGGGTAAGACTCCAGGCAAGACGCCGCCGAAGGGCAAGGCGCCAAAGGGGTACACCCGGTAGAACGAAGTGCAGAGGGTCACAGCCCCGCGCGAAAGCCTCCGGCTGGCTGGCCCAGAGCGAAGCTCGAGAAGCGTTGCTTTGCCACATCAACGCGCTTTGCTTACGTGTATCCAGCTTAAAGAGAACGGCTATCAACTTGCCGAACAGATGTGAAGGATTGCCAGTCTTGGGTACGCCGCAGAACCGCAAGACGAAAACTAAGCGTGCCAGCCGGCTCACATTTTCCTCAGAGACATTCCAGCAAGGTATCACAATAATTCTGGTGCTAAGTATCGTTTAATGCTTAAGCCTTACATGATTGAGTTGAAAAACCACTGTCACTTGCCCGGCTACCTCTGCGACCTGGTTGGAAGCGAGTTTGATCACGATCCCTGGGCTCTGACTCTTGTCGAAAGTTTTCTTCAAGTCAAAAGCCATCAGAGGAAGTTCTGTCTGGAGCTTTTGGAGATTGCTCGTGGCGGGAGGTCTTTCTCCTGGGAACTGAGACGTCTTGCGATTCTGATGCTGGAGCATCAGATATTAAAACTGCCTCCGGACGACAGCTCGGAATTTGCTTTTCTGTTCCGCGAGCTGGGTATCACGAGCGCGGATGGAGTAGATGGCTATGTAAGCGAAGCTGTCCTCAAGGAAGGCTATACCACAACTCGGATGGCTGACTTCGTGCGAGAGTTTAGACTAAGGCTCAGCAGGCTTAACCGGGTACACCTGGCGCTCAGGGGGAACAAGACTTCAATAAAGGCACTCGGCGATTTCATTCATGCCTCGCGTATCGAGTGTAAGCTGTCGTTGGCGCGATATGTGCTCACGCCGGCCGAAGTGGTAGATAGAATAACTGGTCAGCTTATCCGGTCCACGGGTGTCAGAGACCGGGCCACCATCGACCAGCTACAGGTGGGCCGAGAGATAGATCACTGTCTGGAGCGATTGCCGCGATTCGAGTTCGAGATTGTGAGGCTGCTGTGCGAAGCCTCGGTGATTTACTGGGTTTCAGACACAACCAGCGCCGAGATCAATTCAATGGTCGAGTATCCTCTGAACACGGTTGTGATGGTCGTCAAGCCGCCCGGCAGCCATGTCGAGTTTGAAATAAAGAGGGCTGGAATCAAGGGTAGCCGGCCGCTGGGCGCGGTGTATGAGCGGGACGGGTATGAGGTCCCGTCGACCCATCGACTCCACGCCGGCAGCATGGCTTACTACCTTCGCTGGGAGGCGGCGGCCGCCGCCAATCTGTCCAAGCTCTACCGTCTTATTCATCAAAGGGAGGCGCCCATCTCTAGGACCCTCTCGGTGTCCACGATATACGCGGTCCCGGTTAACGGTGACGAACAACATATAGTCACGTACTTCTCAGATTTCAGCGTATTCAGAAACCCTGATGAAAAGCGTCTGGCGATGCGCCGGGCGATAGCGGCCTTTCGTACCGAGACCGGGGTCTCGACGCCGGCGCTGCCCGGTGATTTTGGGCTCGCAACGCAGTTTCTCGGTCAGGTTGTTCCATCGCAGTCAATACTGATGGGCACAAGCTCTTTCAGGCTGGACCGTCTGGCGTCCTACCTGTCGCCTCAAGGCGCAGACCTCTATTTTGGTCAGGGGCTGCATGTTTCATTTACAAGGGATCAGGCCAGACGGTTCGCGGACGAACTACTCGAGGAAGTACTTGGCGTTTATACGCCGCCGAGCGGAAGCTATCGAAACCACGACCAGTACATTGAGTCGGCCCTTCATCGATCTGATAACCGCAAAAGGGCGGACACCAATTACTTGTCAATAATGCGCGAGATAGGCACGTTCTGGGGCACGTTGCTGGGAATCAAGAGCCACACTCACGGAGAATCGTTCGTCGGCAGAAACGCCGCCCTGAAAGCCGTTTTCGAGAATGGCGAGTGGAAGGTCAAGATAGTCTTCCTGGACCACGACGCCACTCATTTGATCGACATCACCACAAACCACTTTCACCCTTTGTACTTGCTTCCCGGAATGACGACCGACGAAAAATACATCCTGGGCGCTCCGAATGTCAGAGGTGAGACAGATCTACTCCGCGCGATCTATAGGGTCGATCAGACAGTCGCTTCGGAGGGGCACTTAGCGCTAAACGATGCTCTTGGGCAGGCCTACAAAAAGACACACAGCGGAGTTTGCGGTGATCCGCGGCTGGAAGGCCGCTTCTCGCGTGGCTTCGTCGAGGGAATTCGCGACTGGCATCAGATCGTTGTCCGCTATTTGAGCGTCAAAGACGACCCTTCGAAAGTTGACTCATGGAGGGCCGAAACGACGCGCCTCCTTCAAGAGAAGGGATACGGCGAGGCACTTCTTCGCGAGTACTTGCGCAGCGTCGAGAAGTATTCCGGCTTCCTTCAAAAGTATTCATTTCTCTACTAGTACTCAGTAACTGTAAAGACGATGACCCTGTACGGGCGTCCCTCTGTGGGCGCCCCTCCTTC
>JBASRN010000332.1:0-4085 GCA_049273855.1 Blastocatellia bacterium | reverse complement strand
CGGGAATGCAGGGACGAATAGCCGGGGCAGTTTGGAGTCTCGTTCACCCCTCTACCCTCGCCCCATCTCCTCTACCCCTCTTCGCCCCTTTGCTCCATCTGCCCCTGCTTCCTCATTCTCGACCCACACTGCGCCGTCTTCGAAATACTCCTTCTTCCAAATCGGAGCGATCTTCTTCAAGCGATCGATCGCATAGTGGCATGCTTCAAATGCGACTTTGCGATGCGCTGAAGTCACTACAATAACGACGCTCGATTCGGTTACTTCGATCCGGCCCAGCCGATGAACGATTCCGACTCGGTTGATTGGCCAGCGTTCGTGAACCTCGCGGCAGATTTGCTCGAATGTTCGCAGCGCCATCTCATCGTAACCCTCGTACTCGAGATAAAGCGTCGCCCGGCCTTTTGTGTTGTTTCGCGCCACGCCATCGAAGATCACCACCGCACCCGACTCGCCTGCGAGCACTCGTGCACGAAGTCCCGCGATGTCGATCTGGTCGCGTGTGATCGCGACGAAGTCTCCCTCGGGCGGCGCGCCACCGCTCACCGGCGGAAGCACCGCAAGCCGATCGTGGTCAGCAAGCGGCTGTGAGGGTGAGGCGTACTCTTCGTTGATCGCAAACAGCAAGCTTCCCTCCATCGCGGCGAGCTTCGGGTGTTTTGCCTTGAGAGTGTCAAACGCGCTGGCGACGGTGGCCGGCGCTTCGAGCTCAAGGTCGAGGCTTTCCGCGCCCGCAAACTCGCGAGCCTGGCCGAATAAGAGGGTGGTGATTTGGATTCGTTCTGACATGCGGCTTTAGGGTTTCTGGTTTCTGGTTTAGGGTTTAGGGTTTCTGGTTTGGGGCCCGATCAAACCACTCGAATCACGAACCAGAAACCAGAAACCGTAAACCCGAAACCCTAACCTACGGACTACTGACGATTCCAACCTCCTGGATCATCGATCCCTCAATCCTGAACGCTTTTAGCTCAACGTGCGGCTCAAGCGAAATGATAAAGTAGACAGCCTCGGGGTAGAAAGCCATCTCCACATCCGACGCGGAGGGATAAGCAGCGGTCCGCGGGTGCGAGTGGTAGATTCCGAGCAGCGTCCGGTTGGCTTCGCGCATACGGCGCATAGCGGCGAACAAGTCTTCGGGCGTAGCAAAGAACCTGACGTCGGGCCTTGCGGCTTCGTTCGGCAACGGATGGACATCGCTGATAACGCCGTTCGCGCCGCTCAACAAGCCGCAACACTCGGACGGCTGAGTATCAAGCGCATGCTTTTCAATTGCGCGCTTCACTTGCTCGGTGATGAGGACCGAAAGCTCGCTCATTCGCCCCCCCGGGCTAGCGATCCCGTGGCGCTCGATTCGTTCATCTCGATCCCATCGACCGACAAACGACTCCTTTGTTTGCGGCGACCGCGTAGGTCGAGAAACTGAAACGTCGAGCGCGTCACGACTCGCTTTCAATGCGGGAAGCCGGACTCAGCCTTGATCCGTTTGATCTGTGCGATGTGCCGCCCTTCGTGTCCGCCCGCGATCAAGATCCACTGATACATATCAAGCTCACCGAGGATTGGATGCGGATACTTGAGCTGGGTGAGATCGTAGCGAGACAGTTGCTCGATCGACTGGAGCATCCTCTCGCGCGACGCGGCAAGCCTCGCCAGCGATTCAGGCGCGGACAAATGCGCTTGAGGCCGCACGAAGTCGGGCGCCTGGGCTTTCGTGTTGTTAAGCGGCGCGACGGCCTCGTCGAGGCAATGCAGCGCGGATTCATCCGGTGTTGGATCGGACGGCACGTCCTTTTCCTGCGCCTGCCTGAGCGCCCGCGAGCTGAGCTTGCCGTTAGCCTCATCGGTCAACGCTAAATGGTGAAGAATGTCGTTCAGTGACCACTCTCCATCCTCGGGCTTATAGCTGAGTTGCTCATCGCTCAAGCCGGAAACGTGTTTCAGCAGCGATTCCCGGATGCGCGAGATGGTGTCGGCGAGTTCTTGAACCTTCTTTGAGAGCGCCATAATCCTCCGAAACTACGTTTGTTGTAAGAATCAAACTGCGCGGGCAGAATAGACTGCGCGGGTCCGCCTCGCAACTAGCGGCCGGCTTTTGCCTTCTTATGCTTCGCTCCGACCTCGGCGAAGCTGATGTTCAGAATCGGGTACTCCTTCCAATCCTTGTAGTCGTAGTGCCACCACTCAGGCTCGAACACAGCGAATCCCTCGGCTTCCATTGCCGCGCGGAGCATATCGCGCAATCTTCGCGTCTCCTCCGTGCCGCCAGAGTAGTTGATGTGCGAACGTTCGGTCATCTCGTCGTAGCCCGAAGGCATCTCGACGATCTTTCCCGTTTTCAACTCGAACATTGAAAGGTCAACCGCGCACCCCCGATTGTGCTTCGAACCCTGAGCGGGATCCGCAACGAATTCCTTTTTGTCCTCGGGAGTCGCGTCCCAAAACATCTTTGTCACCGCCCACGGGCGATAGCCGTCGTGAATCACCAGACCGTAGCCGCGCTTGCGCAGCGACTTGTTAGCGCGAACGAGAGCTTCGGCGGCGGGGCGTTGAAGAAACGCGCGCGCTTCGGTGTACACCGGCCGGCCGAGGAAGTTGTTCGATGTGGCGTAGCGAATGTCGAGGCGAATCGTCTTATCGAGCTTGATTAGTTCGACAAGGTCGGGTTCGAGAAAGGCGCCGGCTTCTTTCGGCGGCCCCTGTGCGAAGACGACTGAGGCTGTCGCTATTACGATAAGAACTAAGATGGCCCGCAAACGTGTACCGCGCGTGTCCTTCAACGTATCGCTCCCGTGTCTTCCAAACTTCAAATGAAAGCTTGAAGCCGTCGCAGAATCTCTTGTTTCGGCATTGCACCGACGAGCCTGTCAATCTCACGTCCGTCCTTCAACACCAGCAGCGTAGGGATGCTGCGTACGCCAAGGCGCGACGGGGTCGCGGGATTCTCGTCGATGTTGAGCTTCGCGACTCGCACGCGGCCCGCAAGTTCCCCTGCGAGTTGTTCGATGGAGGGCGCTATCATTCGGCACGGGCCGCACCATTCCGCCCACATATCCAGCAGCACGGGCAGCGGCGAACGTTCAACTTCTTCGGCGAAGTTTGCGTCTGTCACGGTAACGGGATGAGTCGAAACAGACAGCGGCTGTTTGCACTTGCCGCAAACAGGTTCGAGCCCGGCTTGAACCTTACTGAGCGGCACGCGATTCTTCGCCCCGCAAGATGAACAGGCGATCACTTGTGTTTCAGATGTTGCGCTCATACAGACAGTTTAGCTGGCTTTCGATTTTTCGGCACCCCAACCACGGCCCCGCGTTTCTTCGAGCAATCGAGCAGCCGACAGGCGGTCATCGTAGGCGTGCTGCGATCGACTGTCCGGTGTGACCCCTTCTGCACCTTCGCATCGGCGTGATCGAGCACGAGCCTAAAGATCATCATTTCAATTCCATCAGCCAAATATTTCCAGTCGTTTCGGCGTACTCATAAACGATCTGATCACCCAGCGGCGACCACGCGGGATACCGGACGTACGCGTTGAGCTTGGCGTAGCTGGTAACCGGCTTCTGAGTTTTGGTGCTGCGCGAGACCCACCAGACGTTCCAGTAGCCGTTTCTGAATCCAGCGAAAGCGATCTTGTCCCCGTCAGCAGACCAACTGTGCGCCCAACTCAGCCCCCGATCGAAAGTCAACTGCTCAGGTGTACCGCCATCTCTCGGAACAATCGCAATATGCTGGTCATCGCCTCGCTCTATTTGAAAGGCGAGGAATTTGCCGTCTGGCGACCAGCAGGGGAATCCCATCAGCTCGTCATCGAATGTGATCTGTTTTGCCTGACCGCCATCCAGCGGGATCGTCCAAACGTTGGTCGTGCCTGCTCCCTTGGAGTTGAACGCGAGCTCTTTTCCATCGGGCGACAACCGAGCATAGCTGGTACCCTGATCTATCTCGAGAAGGAGTCTCTCCCTCCCACTCTTCAGACTGACGGACCACAGGGTCGAGCGCCCCTCTTGATTGGTCAGAAACGCGAACTGGTCTCCTTCCGGAAACCAACCGGAACAGATAGACGCAGTAGTACCGGGCGTCAGTTGTAC
>JBASRN010000329.1:0-49546 GCA_049273855.1 Blastocatellia bacterium | reverse complement strand
GGCCTACTCACTACTTCTGCGGTGGACTGCAATCCGGCGTACTATTGTTCATATCAGTATCCGTCCAGTACTCGAACATCGACTCGATGCCAAACTTCGAGTCTGGAACTCGGAAGATTTCCACGGCGGATTTCCCCTGGTGCTCGCACATGTTCAGAGACGCGAACATCCGGTAGTCAGCGGTGATCGCTGAAAAGTAAAGATTGCAGCCGTCTATTTTGACCTCGCCGAAGCCAGTCAGCGCATAATCATACTCGCAGAGGTAGCACTTGAACTCGCCAGACTTGAGATCGAAATGCAGGAAGCCGCCGCCTCCGTCGTCCTTTACGGTCACCAATGTTGTTGGCTCAGGAGTCGGGGGCATGATTCCCCGGACTTTCTTTTGTGCCTGAACCGGAATCCCGACCAACAGCGCGATCATTGCAGCTATCAAGCTTATCCTTCTCATGAACTTTCTCCTTCCATGAGCGCTGATTCAACGCTCCGTCTTATGATTGCCGCCTCATTACATCACCGAAGCTCTTGCTCCGTTCAGTTCCTCTGTCAAGCACTATAGGATCTCTTGTCTGAGTTCGCCGTGGCCTATGGCACGCCCGGTTGTGTCCGTCGTCACGTTTTCCACCTCTACGTCAGCCACAACGACCCGAGCGCACAAAGGTTACTGGAAGGAGTAGGAGCTTTTGGTAGGTGATCTCTGGCGACTAGAGAGCGGTCGGGAACCGCCGGGATCCGAGGTTACGTTCGGCTGGGCCGAGGGATCGCTTCCACCCGGCCGTGTTGCTTGCGCCCGGGTGCTGGCGACGCTTGAATCAAAAGCGGAAAGTCGAACTTTGATGACATCTCTTGCAGTCAGAGAAATCATCCCCCCCAAAGGCTCGTTTGTTGTTATGACAGCTCATACAGCTCTGCGCGCCCTCGGGTGCGCGATGCATCGCGGGAAGCGGCTCGGTCATCTGGCGTCGCGGCACTCCAACCTTAACGCGATGACAGTCACTACAACTCAACTTCTGACGCGAAGCGTGTTCGGCATGGCTGAAGTTGATCTTATAAGCTCTGGCGACGACAGACAGGCGCTGATACTTGCCTGGCTGATGGCAAACATCGCAGGAAGACAGATCGCGTCCCCCCCTTTGAGCGCCGGCGCCGTGACACTGATTGCAGGTCGAGTGCGCGCTCTTCCCCGCAGGTATCGAGAGCCCCACGCCGCGATTGGTCGGCTTATGACAGGTAGCACATCCGGCGTTGGCATGGCGCGCGTGACTGAATTTCATGTTGAAGCTTTTCAGCCCCGAAAACGATTTGAGCTCGGGACCCTTCGGTTCCGCACTCGTATGACACACCGTGCAGATCGGGCCCTTCATCGATGCAAACTTCTCCGAGTGGCAGGATGAACAGGGTCTGTGTCCGGGTCGAATAGTTTGCGGCGATTCGTTACCTCTTCGGTGGCAGACGGTGCACCGCAACCGGGCGTGGGCGGAACTGGAATGTGCGAAATCGGAATAATCCGTTCCCGGCCCCTGCTCCATCATCATAGCGGACTCCGGTTCGAGAGCCGCCGATAAGGCAGAAACGCCCTGGCTGCTCATATTGGCGAGACCAAAGAGTCCGGCTCCTATCACCAATACACAACAGGACAGCCAACGTCGCCCGTGTTCGACCCGGTGGGGCCCGACAAGAGATGGATTCGGTGCTGGTCCGTCCGGCATATTCAACCCGAGCTACTTCTTGTCTTTTATCGCGGCGAGAGCGCTGATGTGAGATTCAGGCGCGGACCTCGTGCCAAGCAACACGTGGCATTTGGTGCACTGAAAGCCAGGCTCTGACTTCTTTTGATCAAACTCGGCGTTCAGCGCCCCGCCTTCATCGGATGTCGCGGTCACGTGGCAGCCTGATCCGGCGCCCCCACAAGATAGGACCGGCACTTCGGGCCCCTTTCCGTCGAGCGTATTGATCTTTGCGGTGTTGTGACAATCCGTACAGCTCAAGTCTGCGTGTATGACCCATTCGTGCCGGAACTTCCCCGCTTCCCTGCGACGCCATTTTTCAAGCATCGTTTTGTCGGTTATGCCCATCGCGGCCGCCATTTTCGGATCGAAGTCCCCGTGTGTTTCCCTGCGCGCGACGATCTGCCCCGGCGAGAGCAGCTTATGACACGCGGCGCAATCAGACGCCGCCGGCATCAGTCCACCCTCCTGCGAGTGGCAAGTGAAGCACAAAGCATGGTCTTGGGGGGCCGTCTTGAACGTACCCTTCTTCAGCCAGAAGGCGTTCTCCGGCAGGTCCTTCGGTGGCTTCGTGACGAACTCCTCGTCGGATTCACCTTGCGGCTTGTAGTCTCGATGGCACTTCAAACAGCTACTGTTCTTCGTAGGTTGGGTCTCCTGCCCCTTGGCCTCGTTCTCCTGTTGGGAGGATGCCCTCACCAGTCGCGCACCCCTGTCCGGTTCGATTGCAGGCCGGGCTTGCCCGAACATTCCTTCGTGTTTCTCGTGCGGGAAGTACACCTTGTATTCCGAGAATTCCGATTGCCCTTTCGTCGAAGCATCGAAGATCTCGCGCGGATTCGGGAAAGGATAGCGAGCGCTGTTCCGGGGCGAAGGGTCGACGTGACAGACCCTGCAGATAGAGGGCGTCGCGCCTCTAAAAAACTGTTGGCGATGGCATCCCAGACAAGAAGAGTGTTCCGGGTAATCCGTCACATCTTCGAACGCCTCATCACCTTTTCGAATTTGTTTCCAGTTTGACGACGGAAACTTATGGCATGAATCGCATTTTTGTTGATGTGGCGGGTTGTTGTGCGTAAACCTCGAGTAGTCGCCGCCCGTCGCGCTCGGGACCTTTGTCCCGGCCGTCCTCTTCGGCTGCGAGCGTTGCCAGACGGCGCTAGAGGCGCTCGTTCCCTTCGCCGTACAGATCAGGAGGGGATATAAGAGCGCCGCCGCGGCAATCGAAACCAGCGCCAGCAGCTTAGTTCTCCGGTTTCTCATTCGAACTCTCAAAAGCTCATGGCACCGGCTTCGGAACAGCCCCGCCGAGAGTCGGTTAGTCCGCGTCACGCTGCCTGGCTTCGATACTTCGAATCTTCAAATAAATCACAGCGGCCAAGAACAGAATGAAGAACAGCGAGACACCGAGGCCTTTTCGCCTGAAGCTCCACTCGGCCAGCGCATCATCGCCGGCTTTGTGACTGCGATCTGCGATCTCGAGCGCCGGGGTGACGGCCTTCTCGACCACGTCGGTCGAAAAGGCATGGATCAAGACTCGCGCCTGGGTCAGGCCATCCTTGGCTCCGGTCAACTCGAACCTCGGACGGCTCACGTCCATCCCGGCGCGCTCGGCTCGATCTAACACGGCGACGGCGTTGTCTAACCGTGCGCCAAGCTGATCAATCAGAGCGCGCATCCTGTCCGAGACCTCGTAACCCGGGTCGCCTTGAATGTGGCAACTGGTGCAGACCGAGCTCGGGCCTGCCCCGAGCATTTCGTCGCCGGGCGATGCGATGCCGTGGTTGCTGTGGCACTGTACGCACTCGCCCACTTGCATGGCGTCGAACACAACTTTGTGCGGGCCGGCCTGAAAGAGCTCCGATTGGCGCACGTGGCATTGGCCACAGACATTGGCCACCGAAGCAATCCCCGGAGGCGCGGCCCCGTGGTTGCCGTGGCAATCATTGCAAGTTGGCGCCGAAAGGTCGTGTTGTTCGTACAACGCCTTTGCATGCACGCTAGTCTTGTATTTGTCGTGCTGATCGGTCGGGATCTTGTATCCCTGCATGTGTTCGGCGCTCGCATGACATTGCGAACAGGTCTCCGCAACGTTGAGCGCGTAAACTCTCGACTGAGGGTCCTTGACCGCGCGCACTCCGTGGTAGCCGTGACAGCTCGCACAGGTTGCGACGTTCTGGTCGCCGGTGGCGAGCAGCTTGCCGTGAACGCTGGTCGCGTACTCACGCTCCTGGTCGACTCGCAGCGCCGGATTAAACTGCTTCATGAACTCGACATTGCTATGACATTTTCCGCAGAACTGGGGGAAGTCCTTTCGTTTGGGTCTGGCGACAAAACCTTTAAGCGGATTCATAGCGGCCGTCGGATCGTCTTGAGATTGGTCGCCCCCGTGGCAGTCCGCACAAGAGAGGCCGCGCGACTGGTGTATGTCGCCGTCGTTGAGCGTCACCGGTTCGGCAAGCGGGCCTTCCATCGCCTTATGGCACTCCACGCACGAATCCTTTTTTTGCGCGATGGTCGAGCCGATCCGGGGCGTGTCCTGATCGGCGGCGATGGGCAGGCCGTAGACCGCCAGCAAAATGAGGGTTACGATAGCCGCGCTCGCAAGCCGCGTCCTGCGTAAGCGGATTGTTTCTTCGTGTGATTCAGACCCCTGTTGATTCATGTTTGAGCCCACACTTATGCGAGGTAGCCGTAAGCGGTCATCGCGACGATATAGAGAACCACAATCCAACCGAGGACCGTAACTACACGGCTCCTGGTGCGATTGGCCGATGACCCGTCCAGGAATGGAACGACGACCCAGAGCAGCCCGCCCAGTGCGAACGCCAATATCCCGAGCACTTCGCCGTCCACAGAGAGGATTTTGGCCGGGATCAGCTTGAGTGTTTCGAACATGAACAGAAAGTACCATTCCGGTCTGATTCCCGCGGGCGCAGAGGCGAAAGGGTCGGCCTTCTCACCAAGCTCCCACGGGAACAGCGCTGAAAGCGCCGCCAGGACACCGATCGCCAGTATCCAACCGATCAAATCGCGCATCAGGAAGTTTGGGACGAACTTCATTGCCTTTACTTTACGTTCATCAACACCGGGCGGTACGCTCATACCGTGCTTTTGGACCAGCAGCGCGTGAACGCCAAGAATGACGGTTGTGATCGCCGGAAGAACGGCTACGTGAAACCCGAAGAAGCGAGTGAGTGTCGCACCGGTAACTTCCTCACCGCCCCGAAGAAAGCGTCGCGCGAAGCCTCCAACTACCGGGACTACCCCGGCGATGTCGGTGCCAACCTTGGTGGCGAAGTAAGCCAGCTTGTTCCACGGGAGCAAGTAGCCGCTGAACCCGAAAAACAAGAAGACAAACAGCAGCAATGAGCCGGTCAACCAGGTCATCTCGCGCGGAGCGCGATAGGCCTTCATGAAAAACACGCTGAACATGTGGATGAACATCGTGGCGATCAGCAGGTTTGCCGACCAACTGTGCACGGAGCGGACAAGCCAGCCGAACTGCACCTCTGTCATTATGAACTGTACGCTCTCAAAGGCACCCTCGGCACTCGGCCGATAATACAGGAGCAAAAGGATCCCTGTCACAACTTGAATCAGGAAGAGGAAAAGGGTCATACCGCCGAAGTAGTACCAAACCGTGTGGCGATGGACCGGGACCTCCTTCTTCTGCGCGAGCTTCGCAAGCGCGCCGGTCCCCAGTCGCTCATCAACCCATAGTCTAAGCGCTTCTGCTTTCATCGCAGCTCATCCTTTAGACACGACTATCTCGTCGCCGCGAATGTTCACGGCAAACTCCTCGAGCGGGCGCGGCGGCGGGCCCCCGATGTTCTGCCCGCTCAGGTTGTATTGACCGTTGTGGCAGGCGCACCAAACCATCTTCATGTCGGGCCGATACTGTACTATGCAGTCGAGGTGCGTGCAGGTCGCCGAAAATGCCTTGAGTTCTCCCGTGGGCGCGCGTACCAAAATGCCGGGCTTGGTGCCAAACTTAAAGATCTTGCCCGAGTTTGGCTCAAGGTCGCTCACCTTTGCGGCAACCACCCAGTTTTGCGCCGATTCGGTCACCGCTGGAGGAATCAAGAATCTGATTATGGGATAAGCAATGGCCACCAGCGTGGCGACCACACTTGTTCCTAGCAAATAATCAAGAAACTCTCGCCGTTTGCTTGAAGCTGGTTTGCTTTGGGCGTGTGCCATCGGCCTTCCTCCTCCGCAGTCAACGTATCAACAAGCACCTCGGACAGGTTCACATCTGACTCAGATCCTCGAACCCCCCGATCGAACAAGACGGAGTTTCTACTGCTTCAGTCCTTTGCCGGTGTGGCAATCCGTACACTTGCTTGTGCTGACGTCAAGCTCCAGAGGATGCGTGAACTCTCCGTCCTTTGCGGCAATGGTCGTGTTCCCATTAGTTTGATCGAGCGTTGTATGGCAGATGTTGCAGTCTCTGCGAATCACCTTGCCCGCCGCGCTGAAGTGCTCTCCATCGTGACAGCGGAAGCAACCAAGGTTGTAGTAGTGACCCACGTTATCAGGATGCGTTTGCCAGTCGACTTTCATCTCCGGGAAGATGCTGGTCGTGAAGATTCTTTGCACTTCCGAGATCGCCGCTTTTACGGAGTCGGCTTTGGTCGAATAGACTGTAGGATAAGTTGTCCGATAGTACTCATCGAGGATAGATGCGATGGATTTGATCGCTTCATCGGTCGATGCGTAGCGCCTGTTGAGGACCTCAACGGATTTTTGTTTGATGTAAGGAAGCGAGGCGTCGATCTTGAGCGCGACCATAGCTTCGTTCAGCGAGCGGTCCGGGGGTATGTAAATGTGCGAGGGCCGGTTGTGACATTCAACGCAGTCCATGGTTCGCTTCTCAGCCTGCTCGATTTGCGCCGCCGTGAGCTGCGAATCCCTGGCAAGATACTCGACCACTTCGCCGGTTGCGCGGTCTTTCAGTCTGACCCAGGGAATCACCTGGCGCTGGTCGTCGGTCGCCATGTAGGTGATTTCGTTGGATATGTTCATGTGCCAGTGAATCCCCGCGACCACTCCTTTCTCAGCGCTGCCACCGCCGGTGTTGATAAGCATACGAGTCTGGCTAAGCGTGTTGTACTCGTCAAATCCGTAATGGCTGAAGACCTTTAGCTGGGCGCCGAAGAACTTCGCCGGCCAGTGGCACTGCTCACAGGTCTGTTGCGCCGGCCGCAGGTTTTCCACCGGCGTCGGAATCGGTCGCGGGAACTTGTCAAATACAGCGGAGTAGACTTGATACGCGCCTGAGAGCTTAGAGCGCACGTACCATCCCGCGCCCTTACCCACGTGGCAATCCACGCAGCCCACACGGGCGTGCGGCGATTCTTGATAGGCCGTGAACTCGGGGTGCATCGGGATGTGGCAAAGCTGGCCGCAGAAAACGACCGACTCGGTGTACTCGTAGGCCCGGTATGATCCGAACGCGCTAACGAACAGGAACATGAGAATACCGGCCGAAAAGGTCAAAAACTGCCGCCTCCGCCTCGGGTTGTTCAGGTCCAGGATCGGGTAGCCCCCGATTCCCGGCTTTCGGCGTCGCCTCCGCTCAAGCAGTCGGCCGCCAAAAAACGTAATCAACCCGAAAGCTAGAAACGAGGGAAAAATAATGTAAATAAAAATGCCAAGGTAAGGGTTCTCGCGTCTTCCGATCAACTCGATCAGAAAAGAAAACATGATGCCAGCCACGCTTGCAAAGATAACCGTCAGGCCGAAAAGGCTGACAAAGTTTTGCGAAAGGCTCGGCGGTTTTGATTCCCTCTCTGTCATTCGATCTATCCCCTGTCGTGATTCTCAGAAGCAGCAAGTGGAGGTTGTTGAGTTCGCTGCTAAACCTCCGCCCCGATCTGCTCTCCGTACGAAGAAAATCTGGTGCGTCACTAGTCGGCAGTCGACGGCTTCGAATCGCCCGCCTTCGCCGGTCCCGAGCCCCCGCCCTGGTTCTGCACATCCGCGTCTGGCTGGCTGACTCGTTTCATATCTTCATAAGCGAGGGCGTGCTCCTCTTTAAACGACTCCTCGGAGACTCGCCCATCCAGCCATGCCCAACTCATCGGGTACACATCGGGATCGAAGATGACATGATAGAAGTGCCACACCACGATCGCGAGCGTGGCGAGTATGGCTTCGTAGAAATGAATAGCCAATGCTATGTCGATCGACCACCTGGGCAGAAAGCTGAACATTTCGACCTTGAACCAGATCATCAACCCGGTCAGGCCCATCAATAGCGTGCCCCATATCACCGCCCAGTATTCAGCCTTTTCGGCATAGCCGAAGCGACCGATCTTAGCCGGACTAATGCTTCGACCCAGATAGTAGCGCACGTTCTGAAACAGATCGAGGAGATCTTTGGGCTTGGGCAAGAAATCCTTCAATCCTTGCCGGCCTTCGCGGGTCCCGAGCATATAAGCCACGTGATAGAGACCAACCCCAATCATCACGACCGCGGCGATCCTATGTCCGATGCGCCTGAAGCTCTCGCTCGATCCAAGGAGGACCCCGAGCCAGGAGTCTGGATACTTCAACGCGAAACCGGTGAAGACCAAAAAGAAAAAGCTCGTAAGAAGGAGCAAATGCTGAACTCGCTGGTTGGTGGTCATGCGGACGATCGGCCGATCCGCCTTTCGCCTGAGAACGGCCTTCTTCCGCCATACCAGTCCGTTGTGAATCAACATTCCGCCGATGACAAGCGTTATCAACGACAGATAGATCCACCGAACCCACCGCGTCGCAACGCTGCCG
This sequence comes from Blastocatellia bacterium, assembly GCA_049273855.1. GTDB lineage: Bacteria > Acidobacteriota > Blastocatellia > UBA7656 > UBA7656 > Onstottus_B. The sequence continues at coordinate 41,045 of JBASRN010000329.1, read as the reverse complement.
ATGTCCTGCGATGTCGGCACGTCGAGGTGAATCTTCCCCAGGATGAAGTTCTCGCTCGCCCCTGCGTGACACTTGCCGCACGTCTGAACCAGATTCCCGCTGTGGACCATTGAGTTCGTGTCGGAGGAAGGCAGTATGTTGTGGATACCGTGACAGCTTGCACAGTTTGCGATCACTCCTGAGCCGAGTTTAGATGCAAGCCCGTGATAGCTGTCCATATAGGAACTGGAGCGCTTCCCCAGCACGTCAAACTCTTGAGCCAGCCTCACGCCCTCGTGACACTGCGCGCATGTAGTCTTGGCCAGGGCCTGCGCCGCGACCGAAGAGGTCGGGTCGATGTGCGATTTGATCAGGTGAATGCCGTGACAATCAGTGCACACCGGTGCTTGCCAGTTGCCGCGGGCGAGGGATTGGCCGTGAATGCTGCGGCCGAATTCCGTTGCGATGTCACCGTGGCATTGTCCGCAGGTCCGAGGAACGTTGAACCTTGCGATGGCGGACTGCGCATCGGTTGGCGGTCTTATGTCGTGACTCCCGTGGCAGTCGGTGCACGCGGCCGCTTTCGCGTTGCCGGAAGCGACGGCGCGCCCGTGGACGCTCTCTTGATACGAGAGGAACGGGCGCGTAGTAAGCCCGCTTCCTTCCATTACAAATTTTTCACCGTGACATGATCCGCAGGTGGCGGCGATGTTCGCGTGATTGACCGTCGATCGTGGATCGCTCGACCGCTGGATTGCATGAGCCTCCCCGTGGCAGTCAACGCACGTGGCTGCTTTGATGTTGCCGCTCTGAATCGCTTTAGCGTGAAGCCCCTTGTTGTAGGCGGCGGAGGCATCCTGATGGCACGAACCGCAGTCGACCTTTGCAGGCGATGCGTGGGGAACTGTGTTCACGTCCGAGTGGCAGCTCGAGCAATCGAGCAACCCGTGCACCGAATCTGCAAACCGCGCCCGGCTCACCTGAAAACTCGCCGGTTTTCCGGCGAGGTCCCTGGTCAAATCCGCATTGTCGTGACAGCCAACGCAGTCGGCGCTCGTCATCGCAGCCGATTTGGTGTTCTGGGCTCGCGACCGGCCCGAACCCGGAAGCGACTGGGTTGCCCAAAGAAGCAGGAACAGAGAGATGATCGCGAGGAGAACGCAACGCTTCATGGGCAACCCCCCTTTCCGCGTGGCTGAAATGCCCCCTGTGTTCGCTTGCGGGTGTGAACAACCAGAGCTTCAGCAAGCGCTAGTAAGAGCGGTGTTTATGCGAGCGATCAGCGTTTCAGCGTTCGGATGAAGGCGACTACTGCCTGTACTCCATCATCGCCGATGCTCTTATGGTAGCCAGGCATCTTGCCTTTACCTTTGGCGGTGATCTCAGCGAGCTCGGCATCCGATAGGGCCTGCACTTCCGCTGAGCCGAGATCGCGCAGCTTCATAGCTTTGCCTGCGGCTGTCTCGCCTTTACCATCCACGCCGTGACAGGCAGCGCATTTCGCTTTGAAGAGGGCCGTTCCGTCTGCTTCTGAAGCGTACACAATTCTGGGCGTGCCTGGAAGGGCTATCAGAGCTGCGAGCATCAGGCTCATCGTTATGATTGCGCACTTGACTCGTTTCATGACTGCTTACCTATACCTTTCGATCAGATTTCATGGCTCCACCGCTCCGGCTCTAACGGACCGGAAGCCGGCCATCGACAAAGCCCACGGGCTTTGCTACCGCTTTTTTGCACCCATCACTTCTTCAATGAGCGCACGTAAGCTACAAGCGCCTTGCAGGTATCGGCGCCGAGGGTTTTCTCAAAGCCCGGCATCTTGCTTTTGCCTTTTGTGACTATCGCGAGGAGCTGAGCGTCGGACTGACCTTGAACCTCGGCCGAGCGGAGATCACGGCATTTCAGTCCCTTCCCTGCCGGGGTTTGTCCACTGCCGTCCGCACCATGACAGGTAGCACACTTGGCTTTGTACGTCGCCGCGGCATCAACAAACACTGGGCTGGAGACCGCTTGCGATTTGGTCTGAAAGCCGAGCAGAATTACGAGGACTGGCAACAGCGCTGCGACCGTGATTTGTTTGATTCTGACTATCATTCTCTGATCTCACCTTTCATCAAATAGGATTCCAAGGCAACTCTATCAAGTTTTCCGCTCGCTGGTAGAATCATCGCTCTTTTGCGAGGCAACAATCATTCCGGTTCGAGATCGGCCCTTGAAGCGGTGGTTTCGATCTGACCGCTCTCCGGTTCGGGCAAAATCGCCCATGTCTGCGGGGTTTTGCGCCATCAGTCCTCAGCAGATCGACATACCCTCCTCAGGCTGGGTCAATCTCCGGAACTATTAGACAAGAAGGAGAACGGATGGCTTCTCCTGCTGTCTTGACCCCGAACGGAACCGGGTTGTTAGTAAAACCTCATTGTCGGCGTCCAAAATAGAACCTCACCGACGTATAAGGAAGGTGCGCCTCGTACCGTTGCAGGTTCGGGAAACTCTCCTGATAATCCCAATACTGATAGCCAGCGATCCAATCGATTCGATTGGTCAACTTGACGACGAACTTGGCTTCGGGTGATTGGAACTGGTACGGGAACGAGCCTATCAGCACGGTCGGCTCCGAAATGCGGTCGCCCTGTCCGGGATCGTTGTTGATCCGGTATCCCCCGTAGAAGCTGAGCCTTGGAAAAATCCGCCAATATGCGTTAAAGAACGCGAAGTTGTCGTTCATAAAGTAGCGGCTGATCCCGGAAGTCGCGACGCTGTTCTCAAAGAAAATAATCGTAGCCTCGCTGGCAACGTGAGCGTACGTGTATCCACCGTTGAGCGAGAGCTTCTCATTTGGGATCCAGTCGGCAGACGCACTAAAGATCCGCGTTTTGACGTTGGCTCCAAAGTTCCGGGGTGGAGTCTCCTCGGTGATTGAGGGGTTGTCGTTATCGCGAGTTACCAGAGACGCATTTATCGTGATGGTCTTTGTCGGTCGAAGAATGCTTCTGACCCGGACGTTCGTGAAGTCGTAATTCGATACCCGCGTGAAGACATTGTCCGCTCCGCCGCGTTCGAGGTCGAAGTACAGCGACCAGATTCGCGCGGGCTTCGCCTTGAAACCAAAGATAAACGAGTTGGTCTGATTGTCGAACTTCTCCACGTCGGGTGCCGGCGGCGTCTCTTCGGGGAATTCACGAACCCCCAACTCGATGTGGCGGTCCGTGAACCTGTAGCCCGCGTGAACCGACAACCACCTGGCGATGTCGTAGTCACCTTCAATCAGATTCAGATAACGCCGGTAGTTGGTCGTTCGGAAGCTGAACGCATCCACGAAAATCGGGTCCAACGGCGCCCCGCTTGCACGCGTTCTGAACCGCGCTTCCAACAGCTCCTGGCCCCCGCTGATCCGGAAGCTGTCAACACGGAACGTTTCGGAAATCCTGAAGTTGTCGCTTATGAGAATCGTCGCCCCGAGATCTCCCATTCCGTGAGGCCGCTTGGCGTTTCCGCTGATTTGAAACGTGTTCAGTATGATGTTGTTTCCCGAACCGTCCTTGCCCGTATCCGTCTCTAACAAAGAGTATTTGGTGTTGCCGCTCGAATAGATGTAACGGCCAGTGAAGTCGAACCGCTTCGCAAGAAAGGTGTGCAGACTGAACCTTGTATACGGTGACGTTCCTCGAATCGGCAAGTCCCTGTGGAAAGTGTTTAGCACGGATGTATTTAACGGATTGTTGCCAATGTTGGGCGTATCGATAAAGTAGGTTGTGTCCTCTTTATACGCCCTCCACCCCTGCATGAAGGAGAGGTCAAACACCCAGAGCTTTGAATCAACTCCGATTCGATAGTCATTCGCCGCGATTCGCGTCGGCGCAATCACCGGGTATTCGTCGCGCTGATAGTCCCATGTCGTGACCGCGGGCCCGGTGTTGCGATTCAGCGAGTAGCCCAGGTTGAGACGGAACTTTTGATTATTCGGGAGGATTACCAGATCGAAATCGCCTTGACGATACTCGGTATTCGCGGTGTGCTGATTGAGTGCCAGGTTTGTAAGACTGTTGAAGTAGTCGAATCGCCGGTAATTCACATCGAACCGGTAAACACCGGACTTCTCTGCGTTGACTCGCAACAAACGATTTGGATCGTTTCCCCGGTGATCGCCGCCAGGGATGCCCCAGCCAAAGGAACTGACCAGCAGCTTGTCAAAGAGAAAGCCCTCGCCCTCCTTCGACTCCATCAACAAGCTGGAATCGAGGATCCGGAAGCCGGGCGTATAGTTCAAATCGCTTCTATACTTGTCCGCGTTGCCGTTGATGGCAATTCCACGAACGCCAAGCTCGATGCTGGAGGTTATCGTGTAGGGTCCAACTTGATCCTGCTTGTCGGCCGGCTTCTGGGGACCCGTGCCGCTGGCTGGTTGTTGAGCTCGCGCATCACCGGCGAGCATTATAAGTCCCAGCACAACTCCCGCCAGGAAGCTCAGCGCAAATGTGAGTTTGCTTTTCATTGCTCTTTCCTCCACGCACTCAGGCCCTTCGGTCAACACCCTCATCGGAAGAAGACCGGGTGAGAGTTCGAACCGTGTATCTTGACATGGCATGTCGTGCAATTCTGAAATCGCAGAGTCGCCTGATTGTGGAATTCAGGCGTCCCCGGGATTCCCGGTGGGTTTTCTATTTCTACCGCGGATAGTGAGGCAACATTCGAGTGGCATTCCAGACAGAGCTGATTCACGTTGTTTCGTTTAAGCAGGCGAGGATTGCTGGAGCCGTGCGGGTTATGGCAGATCGTGCAGCCCTCGGTCTTCAACGGCGCGTGCTCGAACACAAACGGTCCCTGCTTGTCCGAGTGGCACTTCAAACAGGCAGCATCAGCGCCTGAGAGCCGAGTCTGCTTGGCCTCAAACCCGCCGTGCGGGTTGTGGCAATCGCTGCACTTCATCGTACCTTCCAGCACGCGGTGATGGAACGGCTGAGTGAACTGCGCCCTAGTCTCGTTGTGGCAAGTCATGCACAACTGGGGCTCGCCGTTAATCAACATCTTTGGCGGAGGCAGGTCGGTCGAGTGGGACTTGCTCAGACCAGACGGAATAAGCGAGGAAGGAGCATCCTTTGCTTGATGGGGCGCGGCGAGCTTGTCGGCGAGCCGCTTCGAGAAGTGTGGCGAATGACAATCGGCGCAACCTACGTCATTACGCCAGTGCTCGCCTCGCCGGTAGTTGTTGTGTTCCTCCTTACCGGCGTGACAGGCGAGGCAGTTCTCAGAGATCTGCTTCGGGGATTCGTTTTCGAAAGTGCGAATCTTTGTCTTGTCGCCACCGCCCTCTACGTGCGCCTTGCCCGACCCGTGGCACGATTCACAACCTTCATTCTTCCATCCGGCCTTTGCCAGGTGAGCGTGTGCGGTCTTGGAGAAGCTTGTGAACTGGTCTTCGTGGCAGGCCTTGCAGGTCTCGCTGCCGACGTAATCCTCGGGACGATCGCTTCCTTTCGCGACTGGGGCTGCCTTGTCTTTGTCCGAAACGGCCGCCTTCGAGAACGACGATCCCACGGTGAACAGAACCCCGAAAATGACCCAGCCTATGACCAGCGCCCACTTGATGGCATTAACCGGTTTCATAAAACTCGTGCCTCCCTCCTGTTGACTGGCGGGGAACTCGACCTGGCTCTCAAGAAGAGCGAACCGCCTCGCGTCGTTTACCGCAATGAAACACGACTTGGACTCGACCAGAGCAACTATCATTCTCAAGTCAGAAGCGGATTGTCGACGTCTCACCACGCCCTACCATCAGTTCTCCCAGACTCCTGACCACCTGAAACCGCTCCATAGTACTGATAGGGAGTTTGAAGGTCTGTTCAAAATTAGACAGGTTTTGAAGAATTATGTTGGCAAGGAATAATAACGGATGAGAACGCCGCGCTAAATCCCTTGCGGGGTCGAACCAGAATCTGAGCAGAATTGCGCACTCTTCTGCGGGCTTTCACCCATCCAGCTTTGTTAGCTGGCTTTAGGGAATGCGCCGGCACGAACGACGTAATGCTTTTTGGGGGTTAGTCGGCGGCTCGTTAGTCACAGTCCTGAACGGAGAAGCGATCGCGCGATTTGCGCTGCGCTGAAACCTGGTCTTCTTCCGCCAGCGGAAAGGGTTCACTGCAGCCCCACGGATATTGCGTTACTCGAACCGCCTCGCCGTCGACCGTTTTCGACGTTGAGAGACAAGAAGAAGTTAGAACGTCCCTCAAATTGCGCTTGCGTCGCCGTTTGCGGGTGCGTATCCTGAGTGGCGCGAGACGCGCGAAGAGACTGAACTCAGGGATGGCGTCCGTCAGGCAACAAGGTGGCAGTTAGCCGGGTAAGCTCTGAAGCGACAAACCTTTGCGCATGTCTGCGCCGGAGCGGGTCGATTAGGGATGGCTGGGCAGAGCATATCTCCACGATCCGAAGCAGCAGGCGCGTGTGTTCAGCATCCGGAGTGGAACAAAAAGATGGTCAAAGAGTCGAACGGTCCTCCCACAGATCCAAAGAGCTACAAGGATATGAGCGGCAGAGAGCTGCTGCTCAAGATCATGGAGCTTACCGCAGCGAAAGACATAACCGACTACGAGCTACAGGAAATCCTGGAATCGATTGAAAGAATACTATCGGAACGGAAAACGCCGGGCAAACAATAAAGATTGAGCATTCCTTTCTATCGAGTCGCGACTTCTAGCGAACGCGCCGAAACTGGTTGCTGTGCCATATCAGCCGGGACGCTCGGCCATCAGCTCCCAAATCGAAGACGATTGTTTCTCCCAGCACCTCATCTTTCCGTACCCTCCGAAACGTATGCTCCCCGACCTTCTTAAACTTTGTTAGGGTTCGCATCGGATTCATCGTGGGCAACGACACGGCCGCCAGTCCGTCCTCCCATTCGACGACGGCCAGCTCGCCCCCAAAGCCAGATTCGTAGGTTCCTGCATATCGAGACATCGCCGCCTCCCGCTGCTCAGGGCTACCGGATGCTTTGACCGCTTCCTTGATCGCCGGCGCAACGATCTCGTACATGCGCTGGGCGTACTCAGTCGCTCCAACTCCCTGAGCGTTTGCCATAAAGATCGTGGCCACGCTCTCATCCGGCTTCAGCAACAGTTGTGTGCGATAGCCGGGGCACGATCCCCCGTGACCCACAAAGGTCTTGGCCTCGCTGCGCCACACTGAAAAGCCAAGGCCCCAGGTTGTCTCAAAATCCGGATCAACCCAATGCACACGCTGCATCTCGCGCAACGTGTTCGACTTGAGCGTATCCTCGCCTCCCTTTCGTCCCAGCACTCGGAATTGCCATGACGCGAAGCGTGCCAAATCCTCTGCGGTAGACGCATACCCTGCGGCAGGCGCGATGCCGCGCGCTTTAGAGAAGGTGACTGGCACTCGCCTGCCGTCCCGCAGCAGCGCGCTGTAGCCTGTCGCCAAACTACCGCCATGCTCGCTGTCAGGCATTTCAGGCGTCGTGCTTCGCAACCCAATAGGCGTGAGGACGTGCTGACGAACATACGCATCATAAGGTTGGCCAGAGGCGGCAGCTACGATCTCGCCCGCAAGCGTGATTCCCAGATTGGAGTACTGAAAGTAGGTCTCCGCCGGGTAGAGGGTCTCTTGGTTGGAGAGGCGCTGGATCACTTGCTCGCGCGAGGGAAAAGTGAAATCCGGACCCGTCCAGTAAGGGAAGTCAGACTCGCGCGGGAGCCCCGACGAGTGAGTGAGCAATCCCTCAATGGTGATTTCAGGGGCGCGCGGGTCGGTGCGCTTGATTGTGAACCACGACAAGTGTCGCGACACAGGGTCATCAAGCCGCACTTTGCCCTCATCACGTAACTGCATCACAGCGATGCTGGTGAAAAGCTTCGATATGGAGCAAATGCTGTAAGTGGTATTGGGTCCCGCGGGTATTTTGCGTTCGACATCCGCGTAGCCGATCCCTCCGCTCCAGAGCAACTGCTGATCGTGTATTACTGCAGCTGAGACCGCAGGGATCTGCTCATAGGCCCGTTGCGCGTCCAGCCACACTCTGAGCAGGTTTATTGACTGCTGGACGCGCGGGTGTTCCGCCACGGATTGTCCCGGCGCCGAAGAGTACACTGAAAGCAAAACAAGCGCGAGAATAAGCGACTTTTTGAATGTCTTCACCGATGATTCCTTTCACTGGCTGGACTAGTCAATCACATCTGATCAACATTGCGCAGAATGTATCACGTGGCGGCCACCGTTTGAAGCGGTCGAGCGGTTAGCGCGCGCAGCGGGTTCAGTTTACAATCCGGGGGATAGAATCTGTTTCAGGCGACAATCCTAACGACGGAGCGTTGAGAGATGACCTTGTCTTTTCCCGAGCGATTCAACATGGCCGGCTACTACCTCGATGACCGAGTCGAAGAGGGACTCGGCGAACGCAGGGCCGTCTACTTCGAAGACCAGCAGTACACCTATAGAGACGTGCAGAGGCTTGCGAACCGCGTGGGCAACGCGTTGGTCGGGCTCGGCGTCGAGATGGAAGACCGGGTGTTGATCGTTCTTCCCGATTCAATCGAATTCGTCGCGACGTGGTTCGGAGTAGCGAAGATCGGCGCGGTGGTCACGATGGTCAACACTATTCTGCCTACCTCCGACTATGAATACTATCTGGACTACACTCGCGCCAAAGTTGCCGTCGTACACGCAAGCGTGATGGAACAATTCGCGCCCGCCGCTGCGCTATCGCGATACTTGAGATACACCGTCGTTCCGAAAACCAAAGCGTCCGGCCGGCTCGAAGGGTTGGAGAGGCGCTCGTCGATAGTCTCGTATGAGAAAATCACCTCAAACGCTTCGGACGAGTTGGAGAACGCGCCAACGTCGGTTGACGACATAGCGATATGGCTTTTCACATCGGGCTCGACCGGCAACGCCAAAGCCGCCGTCCATCTGCAACACGACTTGCCCTACAACACAGAGCGCTACGCGAAGAAGATCCTGGGAATCAGCAAAGACGACATCACGCTTTCCGTGCCCAAGCTGTTCTTCGGATACGCGACCGGCACAAACCTGCTTTTCCCGTTCGCGGTGGGCGGCGCTACCGCTCTGTTTGCGGAGAGATCTACCGCCGAAACCATGTTCGAGATGATCGATCGCTACAGGCCGACGATTCTCACAAGCGTTCCCACGATGATCAACGCGATGCTTCAAGTTGAAGGCGCGCGCGTGCGCTACGATTTGTCTTCGCTGCGATTCTGCTTATCGGCCGGAGAAGCGCTGCCGCCCGAGCTTTACGATCGCTGGATGCAGACTTTCGGCGTCGAGATCCTCGACGGCATAGGCTCAGCCGAGATGTTCCACATCTACATCACGAACTCACCCGGAGACGTAAAGCCCGGGAGTCTTGGCAAGATCGTCCCCGGCTATGAGGCGACTATCGTCGACGCCGAAGGCGGCGAGGTTCCGACTGGCGAGATGGGCACTCTCAAGATCAAGGGCGATTCGGCGGCGCTCTGCTACTGGAACGCGCACGAGAAATCCAAGGCGACGTTCGCGGGCGATTGGTGCACGACCGGCGATCAGTTTCGGGTGGATGAGGAGGGCTACTATTGGTACTGCGGGCGGACCGACGAGATGCTGAAGGTAGGCGGGATCTTCGTCTCTCCGACTGAAATCGAGAACTGCCTCGTCGAGCACGACGCGGTGCGCGAATGCGCGGTCATCGGAGCGAGCGACGAGCAAAAACTGATAAAGCCAAAAGCGTTTGTCGTGTTGAACGATGGCTTCGAGCCGGACGCCGAACTCGAGCAGGAGTTGAAAGAGTATGTTAAGCGCAGGCTGGCCGTTTACAAGTATCCGCGATGGATCGAGTTCAGGGACGAGCTTCCAAAGAACGACCGAGGGAAGATTGATCGGCGATCGCTGAAGCAATAGATTGTCTTTAGAGGGGACTGCAGGGATAGAGATGAACCTTCAGGAGCAAGAGTCATTGCGAGGTAATAGATGAGAATCTACGTTGTTGCCTTCCTGGCATTCGCGCACATTGTCTTGGGTATGGCAGCAAGGGCCGACGGCGCGCAGACATCCGCCATCCCGGAATCAGCAACCAGGCTCTTCAAAACAACCGGGCTTGATCGGCAATATGAATTCTCCTCTCACCTGAATCCCTTTTATCTGAGTGGTGATTTCGACGGCGACGGCAAGTCCGACATCGCGATTCTCGTCAAACAGAAGAGCAGCGGTAAGATCGGCATCGCCGTTTGCCACTCATCCACCAACAAGGTGTTGTTTATCGGCGCCGGAACCGAAGTAGGAAACGGCGGCGACAACTTCGACTGGATGGATATATGGAACGTAACTCCGAAAGCTACCGCGGCCAAAAAAGTCAAGAGAGCTACGGCAGCCCTGCTGAAAGGCGACGCGCTACACGTCGAGAAAAGCGAATCGGCCAGCGCATTGATTTACTGGAACGGCAGACGGTACGTGTGGCGCCAAGAGGGTGATTGAGGATGATCCCGCGCCTTACGTTGAGTCTGCGGAAGCTCGAGAAAGACTCAGGGTCGATTGTGAAGAGACTGGCGGACTCGACAGGCTACAGCACCGCGTGAAGGAGGAACAATGACTGATCTTCGATTCCCTATCGGACGTAGTTTGAAAGCGTAATGTTGATCCGACGAGCGGACGCGCATTATGAGCACTTCAGAATCTGTAGACCACATCAAAAAGCGAGCATCCGCCGTGCTGGAACTTCTATCACGGTCAGTCTGGATTCTCAATCGGGGGTCTAGCAACACATTAATACCACACTACCGATGGGATGGAATTGATCTGAAACGACGGCTCTATGGTATCCTGAGCGGGGAGGCGGCAAAATGAGCCGGATAGTTGAAGCAATCTTCGACGGTGAGGTGCTACGTCTGGACCCAGCAACTGATTTGGAACCGAACACGCGAGTGCGAGTAACCGTTGACGAGAAAGTCGCGACCGAAACTAAGGGCCGATCCTTTATCCGCACCGCTCGATCGCTCAACTTGGGCGGACCGCCAGATTGGTCTGAGCGAATAGCCGAGCCATGACTGCGTTTCAAGACCTCACTTGGAAAGAAGCGCGCGAAGCCTTCAAACGCGGCGTTGTTGCCATTCTGCCGATCGGCTCAACCGAAGCGCACGGCCCGCACTTGCCGCTTGCCACCGACGTCATAATCTCAGTAGAGATGTCGCGCCGTGCGGCTACAAAGCTCAACACGCGAGGCATCGAAGCGCTTGTGCTCCCGCCGATCGCTTACAGCGTGACTGATTTCAGTTCGGACTTCCCGGGAACCATCTCGATCAAGCGCGAAACCGCCGCCGCGCTGATTCGGGACATTTGCGTTTCGCTTTACGCGCAAGGCGCGCGGCTCATCGCGATAGCCAACTCGCACCTCGAACCAGAGCACATCGCGTCGATCAACGAAGCAATCGAGATCGTAAAGCAGAAAACCGGGCGGGAAGTTGCCTTCCCCGACAAGCGGCGCCGCCGGTGGGCCGCAACGCTCACCGAAGAGTTTCGGCGCGGTGACTGTCACGCGGGCTCGTACGAGACGTCGCTGGTGATGACCGCGCGGCCCGAGCTTGTGCGCGACGAAGTGCGCGGCGAGCTTGAACCAGTGCCGATCTCGATCGCCGAGAAGATCAATGAAGGCGCGAGCACCTTCACCGATGCCGGCGGCGCCCAGGCGTACTTCGGCGACCCTCGCGCGGCCTCCCCCGAGGAAGGCGAAGCGAGCTACGAAGCGCTATCGGAAATGATCGTCACGGCCGTTGTCGAAGCGCTCGCGGAGCAAGCAAAAACCCCCACGAGGAAGCCCTAACGCGCCCGCATAGGGAACAAACTATGATCGTCCCAACGCTCGAAGACGTGCTGGCGGCTCAGCGGCGAATCGCTCCTTATCTCCACAGCACGCCGATGTATTCCTACCCGGCAATCAACGATCTGATCGGGACCGAAGTCTTCATCAAGCACGAGAACTATCAGCCGATAGGCGCGTTCAAAGTCCGCGGCGGCGTGAACCTGATTTCGCAGCTAACCGAAGAAGAGCGAACGCGCGGAGTCATCGCCGCTTCGACCGGGAACCACGGCCAGTCGGTCGCGTTCGCGGCGCGATTGTTCGGCGTCAAAGCTCGAATCGTCGTTCCCGAAGCTGCGAATCCGGGTAAAGTCGCGTCTATGCGCGGCATGGGCGCCGACGTAATTTTTCACGGCGAGAGATTCGATGAGGCGCGACTTCACTGCGAGGATTTGGCCGGTCGGAACGGCTACCGCTATATCCACTCCGGCGACGAGCCGCTGTTGATCTCCGGTGTTGCCACCGAAGCTCTGGAGATGCTCGAAGAAGAGCCGGCTCTCGACATCGTCGTTGTCCCCGTGGGGGGCGGGAGTGGGGCAGCGGGAGTCTGCATCGCGGCTCGCGCAATCAAGCCTTCGCTGCGAGTGATAGGAGTTCAGTCGGACAGTTCGCCGGCAGCTTATCAGTCATGGCGACAACGGCGGCTGGTGGACGCCCCTAACCGGAGTGTTGCCGAAGGGCTCGCAACCGGCACCGCCTTCGCGTTGCCGCAGAAAATCCTTTGCGACTTGCTCGAAGAGTTTGTGCTGGTGAGCGATGATGAGATCCTGCGCGCGATGGTGTGGATGATCGAGCGCGCACACACGCTTGCCGAAGCCGCGGGCGCAGCGCCACTGGCGGTGGCACGCCGAATGAGCGACCAGCTTCGAGGGAAGAAGGTCGGCCTGATCTGCTCAGGCGGGAACACCTCGGTTGAACAACTGAAGCAGGCCCTAGCACGCTGCTGAAAAAGGGAGGGCGCCACAAAGACACAAAGACACGAAGCTGCACCAAGTCAGTGATTGCAATATGTGTGGGCTTTGTGTTCCTTGGTGCCTTCGTGGCCTAGTGGCGATGGGGTAGGTTTTCATCAGCCTAGGGCTGACGTGATCCAACCGTCTCGTCTTGCGTGCGTCTGACTATTGCGCGTCAATTGCAGATCGAAGCCGTTGCGCGTCCGGCGGAATCAAGTCTGCATTGTTTTTCAATCTGTTTGCGTCTATCCAGTTACGGGGCCAATGGGCTGAGCCCCTGCGGCTCTCGCTACGTTTGCTGCGCATTCGCTCTGCGAGTTCAGTCGAGACAGCGAAGCAGGCTCTGAGCAAAGGAGAAGGAGCATGTTGATGATAAGCTCGAGAAAGAATTTCTGGCAGGCAACTTCCTTCTCAAACAAGGAAGCCTTTCGGAATACTGATCTGGCCTCTCCCAATGACCCTGGCATCGAGATCAGCGAGGCCGACTTCTACGCCGCAATAACCGGGAAGAGACTTTATCTGCTCATTCATGGCTACAACAATGATGAGGGCGCCATCAGGAGCTCCTACGGCGTGATCGAGCAGATGATGATCGCCCACGGACTCCTCGGCGCCGGCTCCCCGTATGAGACCGTCATCGGATACGTCTGGCCCGGCGGCGATCTTAGGGTCTCGTATGCGTTTGCCAAAAGGCGCGCCGAGAAGGTTGCGCCGCGCGTGCAGAAGCTGCTCCTTTCGATAGCCTCGACGTCGGTCGCAACCTCCCTGGACATCAACACTCACAGCCTCGGAGCGCGCGTCGCTCTGCAATCTCTTAAGGGACTACCGGGCAAGCCCATCGGAAGCCTCTTTATGCTCGCTCCGTCCGTAGATGACGAGTCCATTGAAAACGGAGAGAAGTTTTATAGTTCGACGCAGGCCTGTAACGGCGCGTATGTGTTTCACTCGAAATTCGATCCTGTGTTGGGAACCTTCTTCCCGCTTGCGGATTTTGATCACGCGTTGGGGTTGAACGGTCCCGAAGACGCAGCCTCGATCATTAATCACTCTCCAAACGTCAAGGTTGTCAATTGCAAGAACGTGATTAAGAGTCATAGCGGCTACAAAAATGAGCCGAAAGTCTACCAGTACATGCTGAATGAATTGACCGGTACTCCGGCTGAGCAGTTCTACACTCTGTCGGCGTAGCCCGCCGAGAAGCGGTTTCTGCGACCTAGGGACAAGACCAAATCGAAGCGGCTCGTTTTGTGCAGCACTCCGGCTCAGCCAGAAAGGACCATAGCAATGGCTACCATCTTTTCGAATACCTTCGGCCGAGTCAGCGAGTTGGTCACCGGTCGAATCCCCTGGTACAAGGTGCCCCGCCTTCTCGGACTCGCAAGAGTCTTCCGCATCCGCGAGGAACTCCGGTCGGATAATCTCTACGACACCGGAAAGGTCGACGCGATCGAAGCGCCGCCTTTGGGCAAGCCCGGTGAGAGCCAGCGAATGTCGCGCACCGTCGACGGCACCTACAACGACCTGGGCCAGCCGAGAATGGGATGCGCAGGCGCGCGCTTCGGGCGAAACGTGCCGCTGGATCGCACCCTGCCGGACAGTGCCGCGCTGCTCACCCCAAGCCCTCGAACCGTCAGCCTCGAGCTGATGACCCGAAATCAGTTCCAGCCCGCCACGTCGCTCAACCTGCTGGCGGCTGCGTGGATTCAGTTCGAAGTCCACGATTGGATGAGCCACGGCAGCAACGATAAAGACAGTCCGTTCCAGATTCCGCTCGTCGACGACGATACGTGGCCCGAGCGCCCGATGCTCATCCGGCGCACTCGCCGCGACCCAAACCGCAAACCCGGTTCTACAGGCCCAATCCCAACCTACGCCAACACCGAGACGCATTGGTGGGACGGCTCGCAGATTTACGGAAGCGATCTCGAGACCCAGAACAAAGTAAGGTTGGGCGTGGATGGCAAACTCAAGCTTGGAGGCGACAACCTGCTGCCGGTCGATCCGCACACCGGGATCGATATTTCAGGCGTGACTGGCAACTGGTGGGTCGGGCTTGCGATGCTGCACACGCTGTTCACGCTCGAACACAACGCGATCTGTGACCGCTTGCGGTCTGAATTCGCTTCGTGGTCCGACCAGGAGCTATTCGATCGCGCTCGGTTGGTCAATGCCGCGCTTATGGCGAAGATCCACACGATTGAATGGACCCCTGCGATAATTGCGCACCCGACGGTCGAAGCAGGCATGAACCAAAACTGGGAGAGGATTCGTAAGTCGAAAGCCGAACACCATGCGGCGCCTTATTCGATAACGGAAGAGTTTGTCGCGGTTTATCGAATGCACTCGCTTATGCCGGACGATTACAGCTTTCGTTCGTTTGCAAACGGCAACGTCGTCGAGGAGCATACGCTGCCGGACGTTGCGTCCAACCACGCGCGCGAGCTGATGACCAGGTTTTCGATGGCGGACCTGTTCTACAGTTTCGGCGTGATGAATCCTGGCGCGATCAGGCTGCACAACTACCCGCGTTTCCTTCAGCGGCTCGAGCGGCCGGATGGTCCGACTATTGACCTGGCGGCGGTGGACATACTTCGCGACCGCGAGCGGGGCGTTCCGCGCTACAACGAGTTTCTCAAGCTGATACACAAAGAGCCTGTCAAGAAGTTCGAGGATCTGTCGAGCAACAAGGAATGGGTGGAAGAGATTCGCCGGGTCTACGCGGGCGATATAAGCAGAGTTGACTTGATGGTGGGAATGTTCGCCGAAGACCTGCCCGAAGGTTTTGGCTTCAGCGAGACCGCGTTTCGCATATTCATTCTGATGGCGTCGCGCCGGTTGCAAAGCGATCGCTTTTTTACGACCGACTACAACGAAAAGACGTACACAAAGGTCGGTCTCGACTGGATCGAGGATAACGGCATGAGGACGGTCTTGAGACGTCACATCCCGGCGTTGGCCCCGGTGCTCGAGAAGGTAGACAACGCCTTCAAACCGTGGCCGAAGAAGTCTGCGTGAGTGCGATGGCTTTCACGAAGCTTGAAGGTTCCAGCTCGCGCACCGAGTTTTTATACCAGACAAATCCAATGGAGAGAATCAACATGATCCCTATCACGCCTTCGCAGTTGCAGACTCTTACTCCAAACGCACGATCGAGCTATCGCGACGCATTTGCTCAAGCCGACCAGGTGCTTGCGGTGCATGGCATCAATGACACCGGCTTGAGATTGTCGCACTTCATGGCTCAGGTCTTGCACGAGAGCGGGGGTCTGACCGTGCTTGTCGAAAGCATGAATTACCGGGCAGAGCGAATCGTTCAGGTGTGGCCGAGTCGATTCAAAAACGTGGCGCAGGCGGCACCGTTTGCTCACAACCCCGAAGCGCTCGCCAACAAGGTCTACGGTGGGAGAATGGGGAACATCCAGACGGGTGACGGGTGGCGGTTCATCGGCAGGGGGCTGCTGCAGATTACCGGCCGCGAGTCGTATGAACGCTTTGGCCGGCTGCTCGGGGTCGACCTGGCAACCAATTCCGGTCTGGCTGCGGATCCCGCCTGGGCGTTGAAGATCGCAGCCGAAGAGTGGAATGCAAGCAACTGCAACGTGTTTGCCGATCAGGACAGCTTGCGCCGGGTTACTCGCGCGATCAATGGAGGCTACGTCGGGCTCGCGTCACGAGGGGACTGGCTCGCCAAGACAAAGCACATCTGGCTGCGGTAGCTTTGATCTCGCGAATTGCCCAGGCTTGAACGAGCTTCAGGAAGTTGAGACCGCGGCACCTAGCAGGCTGCTGAAAAACTAACCCATCGCCACTAAGCCAGGAAGGCACCAAGGAACACAAAGCCCACAACATATTGCAATCACTGACTTGGTGCAGCTTCGTGTCTTTGTGTCTTGGTGGCGCCCTCCCTTTTTCAGCAGCCTGCTAGAGGCCAAGCTCAGTTTCAAGCTCGCGAATGCGCGAGACAAGCTTGAGCAACTCTGAATCGTTGACCTTCTCGCCCCCTGCCACTTCCTCGCATCTGGCCAGGAGCGCGCCGAGGCTCCGCGAATCGATGCCCGCGCGGCTACCCGCAACATCGGCGAGGCGAGCGGTATCGACCTTGACCGGCAATCCGCTGAATCGGCACAACTGCTTTCGAAACTCCGAATAGATGTTCTGCATCGCGAGGTCGCTCGCTTGCGCAAGCCGCGTGATGTTCGCCATCGAAGAAACAAACTCGAAATTAGTCGTTCTTCGTTCCTGGCGAAGCGGTATCGGGCGCGCGAACCTGCGGCCATAGGTGTACACGACAACCAACGCTATCAGCGCCGCCTGCCCCATCATCCACGGAACCGGCGTCCCGCGAAAATAAGCCAACAACCCCCCGCTTGTAGTCGATGTTCCGTAGCCGTGATGGTATTCATCGAACGCAATCTTGCCGCCCGGTTGGTCCGCAACCAGATTCAGCGCCACGACGACGTTGTCCGCTTCCGACAGTCCGTTGTTCGCTACGACGTGAGGATCGGTCAGCAAAATCAACCGGCCCTTGCCAACGCGTGCATCGGCCAGGACCGCCGCCTTGCCGTCTCCGATGTGATACGTCGCTGCCTTGCTGTAGACCCGCACCCTCGCCGCGTATTCCGATAACGAGAGCCGCTCGACGCCTCGAGTGTAAGGCGTCGGTTGAATTGCCCGCACATTCGAGCCCGGCACGGCGCTCCCGGTGCTTATCTCGACGTCGCCGATCGTGACACGAATCACCCGATCAATGATCACGGCAACGCCTCCGGCCTCAACCCACTTTGCGAGAATTGCGAGTTCTTCTTCGCCTGGCGTGAGACGCTCGGGCGGCGCGATGAGGACAAGCGTGTCCGGGTCGTGAGGTTTTAGCTCGGTGAATGGCTTCTCGAATCGCGAAACGCTGTAGCCGCTTTCTTTTAGCAGAGTGTAAAACGCGAGAGTCCCGTATAACGAGGCGCGATAGGACGACCGATTGCCGCTCAGTTCGTTCTCCTGCTCAGCGGTCTGGTCGACGAAGAACAAGAAGTTGAGCGCGATCAGCACGGCAAACAAGCCTGCCACCAGCAAGATCGCGCGCGCGTTGTTCTTCATGTTATTTAACATTGAAGAGCTGCACATCTTCCAACAGCCAGTCGCCGCCGGCGCGCAGCAGAATGAACAGCGCGGTGCCCGCCTGGTCGCGCCCTTCCGACTTGACCCTCAGACCGACATCGAGCGCCACCCGGTTAGCATCGACTTGCTCGGCGTGCAGGACCTCGGTCGTCCATGCGGCCGGCCTCGACACCGCAAGCCCCTGCACGAACTTCTTGAGGTTGTTTCGGACGACCATAGTTGAGAGCTTGTCTGAAGACGGCTGTTTGATGGCGGCGTCGAATTGCGTGATAAACGAGCGCACCGACTCCTCCACCTGAGGAGTGATCTTTGCCGCGGTCTCCGCTTGTATAAGCGACTCGATGGCTGCGAACTGCGCCGGGGCCTCTTCGGCTTCAATGACCGCAAGCCTCAAGAAGCGGGCGGCCTCAGCCGGCTGATTTCGCCCGAGCGCCACCTGCCCGAGCGAAATGTAAGCCCACCCCAGCGCCTGACCAACCGGCGGATCGGCTTTGATCGCGGCGGTTGCTTCTGCCCCGACCAGATCCATCTTCTTTAAGGCTACAAGTGTCCGGGCCAGCCACGCGTGCAGCAACGGGTTACCCGGCTCGCGCCCAATCGCCTCTCGAAGCTTGGTTTCCGCCTCAGCCTGTTGTCCTTTGTTAAAAAGAACGATGCTGTCGTTGAACAGCGTCTGCGCCGAAGTTCGCAGCGCATTTGCTGCGAGGTCCCGCGAGTCGTTGTCGTAGTTCGTTTGAACGATCAGCTTCTCCGGGTCTACCTCTACCGACGTGATCTTCTCCGACGTCTGGATCTCGGCAGCCGTGATGTTCTCAGAAGGAACCGCGACCGAAGTGGTCACCTGCTTGCCCGAAGCCGTGACGGCAATAAGCGCAACAGTGACGTCGCCGGTGCCCAGGTTTCGAACATTGATGGGTTGCGAGCCGGGCTTCTCGGATGTCAGCGGCGCGCCCACGATAATGTCGGGCTCAATTATCGACTCGACCCACTGTTGAAACAACTTCTCGACCTCGGGTCCTCCATCCTTGACCAGAACAGCCCTCAGTTCTGCGTTGGTGATGATCTTAGTCTGGGTGCCCGACATTAAGGTCTTGATGGAAGCGATAAACTTCGCGCGCCCCATCGTCTCCGCTATAAGCCGAAGCACCAGCGGCCCCTTGTTTAGCACAGCCGCGGCATAGTTCGGCAGCCCGATTGTCTGAGTCCCGAGTTCCAGGTCGCGCCCCGATTGCGCGACTGGCGTGTAAGCCCAACGCATCCGAGACAGCATTGCGCGCGCGCCGTCGTCCCCATAGCGATCCTCAAAGTAGAGCACGCTCAAGTAACGCGGGAGCGAATCGCGAAGCAGCGCGGCGCTGCGGGCCTTGAGGGCCGGCCGGTTGTCCTGCGCCGACCTCGGTTCCTGTCCTCTCAAACGAACCCGGCCGTCAATCCACATCCGCGCCACTGCATCGGCTAGAGTCTCGACGACGGCGACACCGACCGCGTCTCGGCGGAACACCTGCTCGTTCAACACCAGCGCTCCGGGAACAACGATGTTGCCCGCGCGCGGCGACGAGATGATTCTGAATGTAGCCCCCGCCGGAGGCGGCCCGAGGATCTTCGTGAAGAAGTCGATGATTCGGCTCGATTCCTCGCTCAATCGCGAAGCGATCGAGCTTGCCGGCGGTTTGCCGTCCGCGCTGACCGCGTTGATACCCGGTTGCGTGTATACCTCGATTCTCACGCCGCCGCGTTCCGAACCCAGCGGCTGATCGAAATTACCGGCGACGATCAACGGGAGTGAATTCAGCGGCTGCTCAAAAGCAAACGTCTGAGCGCTCGCGTCACTCTTGAACGCGCCGGACGAAGCCGCGCGAAAGTTGGACGACGCGCTCGCGAAGGATGCTGTCACTGAGCCGGGTCCGGTCGTCGGGCCATACAGCGTGAACACCGTCGAAGGCATCGGGAACCAGACGGACTCCGGACTCAGCAGAACCTCGCCGGCGTAGATATGCAGCAGCGCGGATGACTCAGGCGCCGCGATGCGATAGCTGACCTCTACGGTTCCGCTCGCGCCGCCGGCAATCGAAGATGAAGGCGTTATGATTATCTGGTTGAGCGTCGTCACGCGGCGGTCATCGGCCGTCTCGAACTGCGCGGGCGAGCCGTTGACGGTTACACCGCTGACCTTCGCCAGCTTGGTCAGCCGAAGATAGAGTTTGGGCTTCGGCGTCGGGCTGAGGTTTGAAATGCTGATCGCCGCGCGCACGTCGGCGGCGCTTGCAGCGACGTCTATGCGAGCGGTGATGTTGTAGCGGTCAACTTCGACTTCCTGGGCAGCCGCGTTGATTGCTGTCGCGATTAAGATGAGAAGGACGGTTGTGAATCTCTTGAGCATTGGTTTGCATCCTGGGTTCTCTGCGCCGCCTCAGCGTCTTCGCGTTTCTGCGGTTAGCAAGCACCGGCGACACTGACTAACCGCAGAGACACAGAGACGCAGGTTGCACGGAAAAAACACTCACGCTCGCAGGAGTTCGTGAATCGCCTTGAGCTTTTCCAGCAGACGCGGCAATTGCTCGAGCGGGAGACTGTTGGGCCCGTCGGACAGAGCCTGAGCAGGGTTGTCATGCACTTCCATGAAAACACCATCAATACCGCAAGCCACTCCGGCGCGCGCCATGTACTCGATGAACTGCGAGTCGCCGCCGGTGCTGGTTCCCAACCCGCCCGGCCGCTGCAAGCTGTGAGTCACGTCGTAGACTACCGGATAACCGAACTCGCGCATTATCGGCAAGCCGCGAAAGTCCACGACCAGATTGTTGTAGCCAAAACTAGTCCCCCGCTCGGTCACCATCACGCGGTGATTGTCTTGCGAGGTCGCCTTCTCGATCGCGTTCTTCATATCGTGTGGAGCGAGGAACTGACCCTTCTTTATGTTCACCGCGCGGCCCGACCTTGCGACCTCGATGATCAAATCGGTTTGTCTCGACAGAAACGCGGGTATTTGAAGCACATCGGCGACTTCTGCGGCAGCGCGCACCTGGGAGACTTCGTGAACGTCGGTGAGCACCGTCAGGCCGACGTCAGTCCGCACGCGACCAAGGATTCGAAGCCCTTCTTCGATGCCGAGCCCGCGATGACCATGGATTGAAGTGCGATTTGCCTTGTCATATGAAGACTTGAAGATAAAGGGAATACCCACTCGATCGGTAATGGCGCGCATGAGTTCGGCCATTTTGAGCGCGTGAGACTCGCTCTCCACCAGACAGGGACCGGCGATCAGGAACAGATTTGGTCCGCCCGCCTCGACGTGTCCGACTTTGAAGGGTTTGACCGCGACCGGCATAAATGAAGGCTTATTCTACACGGCGCTGGTTGGAATTTGAAAGCGAGCGAGTACGCGGGCATTAACGAACACCGTCAAGTCTCACCTTGGTACCACCGCGCGCGGCAAGTTCACACCGGCAAATGATCGCGCTCTGACTGTGCGGTTGCAACCACACCGGGCCCGCTTTACCCGGCCAACGCCCGGAGGTTCATCCATGACGTCATAACTCGACCTTATACGACGAAGCCATTCGTGCTGGTCACAGGTTGTCAATGACTCTACGCAGCTTTTCGTTCACCTGGCTGGCCGCTGACTCCAGCTTGGGATTACCGACGACTGAAAGCATCCTGTCTGCATCCACGGCGGAGGCAACCGAGCGCCCGTATTGCTCGTAAACAATCACGTTGCAGGGCAACAGCAGGCCGATGTCGATCTCCTCCTGCAAGGTCTGGTACGCGAGCGCCGGGTTGCACGCGCCGAGGATCACATAATTCCGGAAGTCAACGCCGAGCTTCTCTTTCAGCTTCTCCTTAATGTCAATCTCGCAGAGCACGCCGAAGCCTTCCTTCTTGAGAGCTTCACGTGCGCGCCCCACGGCTTCGCTGTAAGA
Organism: Blastocatellia bacterium; assembly: GCA_049273855.1. Lineage (GTDB taxonomy): Bacteria > Acidobacteriota > Blastocatellia > UBA7656 > UBA7656 > Onstottus_B. Next base: position 19,227 of record JBASRN010000329.1, on the reverse strand, counting down.
AACGTCAAGCGTCCGGCTGTATTGGTATTTTGAATGTTGCGGTTCCTGTGCATCTTCATCTTCTTTTCATCGTGCATTGGACACGGCTAAGAACAAAGGTTGCGGAGTTTGTGAACACTAACCACTGACCACTAACCACTTCTAAACACTGTGGGATCCCACATCCTCACCTGCGCTTTATCAGTCCAACAAATGCGGGATTCGACCTACAACCCGTCTCCCGCGCGGGCGTAGACTGCATGGGTTTGTAGACGGTTGCTAATAGGCTTTGCTGATGAACACCGTTCCCTTCTATGCCCCAAATCACGACGGCGACTTAGTTGTCGATTCGGAATCTCGGCGCCTGTTTGAGTTCTCAGTCCGCAGACATACGTTTCCGTCGCGGACCGATGCCCCTTTCGTCGGTGCGAGGCTTGGTCCGTATGAAATCCTGTCATCGATCGGTGCGGGTGGGATGGGCGAAGTCTATCTCGCCCAGGACGTACGACTCGAACGCAACGTCGCAATCAAGCTCCTGCCCACCCAGTTCACCGAAAACCCGGACAGCGTGCGCCGCTTCGAGCGCGAAGCAAAGTCTGCCTCGGCCCTCAATCATCCCAATATCATCACCATCTATGAAATCGGCAAAGCCAACGGCGCTCACTACATTGCCGCTGAATACATAGAGGGCAAAACGCTTCGTCAACACTTCAACCGCGAAAGGATGAGCCTGCGCGAGACTTTGGATGTAGCTATTCAGGTGGCAAGCGCGCTCTCGGCAGCGCATCGGGCGGGTATCATTCATCGCGACATCAAGCCCGAGAACGTCATGCTCAGACCCGACGGCTACGTCAAGGTCCTGGACTTCGGCCTCGTCAAATTGTCCGAAGAGCGAACGATCTGTCTTGCCAGCGATACGTCGACAATAAAAACGAACACCGAACCCGGCAAGGTGCTGGGGACCGTGAGATATATGTCGCCCGAGCAGGCGCGCGGCCAAACGGTCGACGCGCGATCCGACATCTTCAGTCTGGGCGTTTTGCTTTACGAGATGATTACCGGGTGCGCTCCCTTTGAAGGCGAATCAGTAGCCGATATCTTCGCGGCGATACTTCAAGAGGAGCCTTTGCCTATCGCGAATTATTTGACTGACATCCCGAAAGAGCTTCAGCGCATTGTCAGCAAGTCGCTGCGAAAAGAGCGCAAAGAGCGTTATCAAGAAATGAATGACCTGCTTGCTGACTTGAAAGTCTTGCGAGAAGAATTGCAAATTCAATCAAAGCTGGAATGCCTTCCTGGTACCGCATCACTCGGAAATTGGTCTGTTCAGAAAACGCTCACTTTACTTACCGGAAGGATACAACCCGCAATAACGTCGGGCCGTAGCGACGTTTCCCCACAATTTACTTCGAGCGCGGAATACCTGGTCTATCAAATCAAAAGCCACAAGCGCAGCGTGATCATCGCAATTCTCGTGTTGGCCCTCGCTGTGGTAACTGCTGCCTTCTACGTCAATCGCAAGGCCGTGTTGACCGAACAAGACACGATCGTACTTTCTGATTTCGTCAACACCACGGGAGATTCAATTTTTGATGGAACGCTCAAACAAGGGCTCGCGGTGCAACTGGGCCAGTCGCCGTTTTTGCACCTTTTCCCGGACGTTCGAGTCCGGCAGACGTTGCGGCTGATGGGGCGTCCGCCTGACGAACGAGTGACGGCGGAAATTGGGAGCGAAATATGCGAACGGCAGGGGCTGAAGGCGGTGATCGTCGGGGCGATTGCGCCGCTGGGCGCCCACTACGTGATCACCCTCGAAGCAGCCAACGGCAGAAGCGGCGAGGTGCTGGCGCGGGAACAGACTGAAGCCGAGAGCAAGGAGCAGGTGCTGAAAGCGCTTTCTCTGGCGGCCAGCAGGATGCGCGAAAAACTGGGCGAATCGCTCGGTTCGATTCAGAAATTTGACGCACCCCTGGAAGTCACAACCTCGTCCCTCGAGGCGCTTAAGGCCTTCTCTCTCGGAGTGGAGCAAACACAGAGCGGTAAATTTCTGGAGGCCATTCCGTTCTACAAACGCGCCGTCGAGCTTGATCCGAAGTTTGCCTACGCTTATGGCTCGTTGGCGGTGAATTACTACAACACCAAACAGCCCAAACTGGCGGCCGAATACGCAGAAAGAGCGTTTGCTTTGCGGGATCGGATGAGCGAACTGGAGAAGCTGCGGATCACTTCTTTTTACTACGCTTTCGTCACAGGTGAAGTGGACAAAGGGATTGAAACGGTTCAGCTATATAAGCAAACCTACCCGCGCGATGAACGGGGGCCTCTTAACCTCTCCGATCGCTACGGGATGATCGGGCAATTCGCGAAAGCCGTTGACGAGGGAAACCGGGCCTTACTCCTCAATCCAAACAATGCAGTCGCATACTGGAATCTTGCAGACTCGCTTACCCATCTCGATCGCTTCCCGGAAGCCAAAGAGACTTGCGAACAGGCGATTCAGCAGAAGCTTGACACAATAGCCCTTCACTACTTTTTGTATCAGATTGCCTTCGCGGAAGGCGACACGGTGGGGATGCAGCAACAACTGACGTGGGCGAGCGGGAGACTGGATGAGTATATGGCGCTTGACTGGCAAAATGGCTCTGCGGCTTTTGGCGGACAGTGGCGGCGCGCGCAGGACTTCTGGCGCCGCTCGATTGATCTCGCCACACGCAGCGAAGCGAGAGAGGTGGCCGCGCGGTATGCCGCCGAGGGGGCGCTCCGCGCCGCAGCCTTAGGTAAGTGCAATCAAGCCAGGACCGCGGTAGCACAATCGCTGGCGCTCGAACGCAATCAAGTATCGATGGCGCGCTTGACGCTCGCGCTGGCGCTATGCGGAGAAGGGCACCAGGCACAGTCGTTGGGCGAAGAGCTAGTGAAGCGCTATCCCAAGAACACGCTGATCAACCAACTCTGGCTGCCGATCATAAAAGCGGCGCTCGAATTGCGGCGCAACAACCCATCGCAAGCAGTTCAGTTGTTAGAAGCGGCCAGGCGTTACGAATCGGCTGCCGAATTCTGGCCGCAGTACGTGCGAGGGTTGGCATACCTGAGCTTGAAATCGGGTAACGAAGCGAGCGCTGAATTTCAGAGAATCCTCGACCATCGCGGCGAAGCGGCGCTGTCGGTGTTGTACCCGCTTGCACGACTGGGCCTCGCTCGTGCCATTGCTCTCACCGGTGACGCGGAAAAGAGCCGCAAAGAGTATCAAAGCTTTTTTGAGCAGTGGAAAGACGCCGATGCCGACCTGCCCATACTGATCGAGGCGAAGCAGAGGTTCAATCTGCTAAAGTAACAACTCTCTATGCTGTTCGGGTCACACGAGCTGTGGTTCGTGAGTCGCGGCCTTTGGAGCTTCAACCCAGGTGAACCAGCCGAACGGGTCGTCGACTTCGCCGGTGATGATGTCGAAGAACTGTTTCTGGATCTCTGTAGTGAGCGGACCTCGCTTGCCGGCCCCGAGCTTAACCTTATCAACCGAGCGAATAGGTGTAATCTCAGCAGCGGTGCCGGTGAAGAATGCTTCGTCAGCTATGTAGAGCATCTCGCGCGGGATCGCTCGCTCGAGAACCGGAATACCCATGCGCTCGCATATCTTGATAACCGAGTCGCGGGTGATGCCAGGCAGCACCGTTGAGTAAAGCGGTGGTGTCATAACCGTTCCGTTCTTGATCAGGAACACGTTTTCGCCCGAGCCTTCGCTAATATAACCTTGCGGGTCGAGGGCTATTCCCTCGACGTAGCCGTTCACCTTCGCTTCCATCTTGATGAGCTGCGAGTTCATATAGTTAGCGCCGGCCTTGGCCATGGAAGGCAAAGTGTTTGGCGCGATGCGCGTCCAGCTCGACACGCACACGTCAACGCCCTGCTCGAGCGCTTCGGGGCCGAGGTACCTGCCCCACTGCCACGTGCAGATGTACGCCTCGATTGGGCACGGGAAAGGATCGACTCCAAACGAGCCGTAGCCGCGAAAGATCAGCGGCCTCAGATAACACTCCTTGTATCCGTTTGCGGTGACAACCGCGCGACAGGCTTCGATCAGATCGTCAGGGCCGTAGTCGGTTTGGATGCGATATATGTGCGCCGAATTTATGAGACGGTCGACATGGGCGTCGAGCCTGAAGATGCCCGAGCCGTGTTTGGTGTTATAACACCGGACGCCTTCAAAGACCGACGAGCCGTAATTGACCACGTGAGTCATCACATGGATGGTGGCTTGCTCCCAGGGAATGAGTTTCCCGTTGTGCCACACAATTGCTCCGTGTTCCTGCTCTGTTACCATACGGATTCTCCTGCTTTGACGACCAAGTAGCGGTTCTCAATCTCCCGCATTCTCGGTGCGTTTTGATGCCAACCAGCAATCAAAGGTGTGAATAACATGCGACATAATACGAAGCCGCTTGCTTATGGTCAAGCTTCTAGTCAGCGATGTATCGCGCGAGGGATTCGTCCCACTTGCCCTGAGCTTTGAGGAGGAGCTCGATGACTTCTCTGACCGCGCCGCGGCCGCCGGGACGGGAGGTAACCAAATGGGCGAATTGTTTCGCTTCGTCGACGGCGTCGGCTACCGCGACGGCCAATCCGGCCCTGCGCAACAAGGGGATGTCCACAACATCGTCCCCGACGTAGCAGACTTGAGCATCAGTGAGCGCCTCTTCCGCCAACACTTTTTCGTAAGGCTCGGTCTTTCCCCACGCCATTTCAAAAAGGTGCGTGACGCCAAGTTCATCAGCGCGCGTCCGAACCGCCGAACTCGTTCGGCCGGAGATGATCGCTATCGGGATTCCCGCTCGTTTGGCCATCACCATCGCGTGGCCGTCGCGAACATCGAACGACTTCGTCTCGTCGCCGTCCGGGAGGAGGATTATCCGGCCGTCGGTCAGCACTCCGTCGCAATCGAGAATCAACAGTCTTATTCTTCGAGCCCGTTCGGTGACGGTTTCGGATTGTTTGGTCAAACATACCCCTTCAGCAAAAAACACCTTTGAGTTGATCGAATCGCTCGATCAGCGCGTCAGGCTCCGTTTCGCGCAGCTCGTCGGCCGTTCGAAAACCGTAGGAGACGGCGCACGTGTAAGTGCCGGCGCGTTTGCCGGCGTTAACATCGTTCTCGCTGTCGCCCACCATCACAGTTTGCCGCGCTGAGCCTCCGAGCTGTCTCATCGCTTCGAGGACGGGTCCCGGATCGGGCTTGCGCGCGGCTGTCGTGTCGCCGCCCACTATCGAGTCGAAATACTCGGCGATGTTGAAGCGTTCGAGAATGAGTTTTGTAAAGCGAACTTCCTTGCTTGTCACGACCGCCTTCCGCTTGTTGTCAAAGCACGCCAGCGTTTCGGCAACGTGAGGGTAGAGTTTTGTAGTCTTGAACATCTCGTCCGCGTAGTGGCGGTGCATAAGCGCGATGCCTTTTTCATGAAGAGCTTCGTCGGGCGGCAGACCGTTCGGATGTGTCGCGGTGAGCGAGCGATACACCAGCACGCGAACGCCGTCACCGACGAAGCCGCCGACTTTCGTTTCGGTCAGAGGACGGCGGCCGAGATCAGCCAGCATCAGGTTGATCGAGCTTGCCAGATCGGACCCCGAATCGATCAGCGTCCCGTCCAGGTCGAAGAGCATCAAGTCGACAGCAATCCTGATGCGTGATGGGTGATCCGTGATGCGTGATCCGTGATTCAAATTGTTCTCTCTATATTCTGCACGGTGTAGTCCGCAAATCACTCTTCTTCTTCCTTGAGCTTGGCCAGCACGGCAAAATCTTCGAGAGTGGTTACGTCGCCGCGCACGTCTCCGCTCGTTGCAATCTCTCGCAGCAACCGGCGCATGATCTTTCCGCTTCGAGTCTTCGGCAGCGTTTCGGTGAAGCGAATGTCGTCGGGTCTGGCAAGCGCCCCGATCTCGTGCGTTACCCATTTGCGCAGCTCTTCCTTCAAACCATCCGAAGCCTCGTTGCCGGACTCAAGCGTCACGAACGCGGAGATTGCCTCGCCCTTTATCTCGTCCGGCCTGCCGACCACCGCAGCTTCCGCCACTTTGGAATGGGCTACCAGAGCCGATTCGACCTCCATGGTCGAAAGCCGGTGACCCGACACGTTCAACACGTCATCCACTCGGCCCATTATCCAGAAGAAGCCGTCTTTATCCTTGCGCGCACCGTCACCGGCAAAGTACACGCCCGGGATCTCGGACCAGTACTGTGTGACATAGCGGTCGGGGTCTCCGTAAATCGTTCGTAACATCGAAGGCCAGGGGTGTTTGATCACAAGGTAACCACCCGAGCCCGCCGGCACCGGGTCGCCCTGACGAGTGACGACGTCAACAATGATTCCGGGGAACGGCCGCGTCGCAGAACCGGGCTTTGTTGGGATCGCGCCGGGCAAAGGCGTGATCATGATCATGCCGGTCTCGGTCTGCCACCACGTGTCCACTATTGGGCAGCGGTCGCGGCCGATCACCTCGCGATACCACATCCACGCTTCGGGGTTGATCGGTTCGCCAACTGATCCAAGCAAGCGCAACGAGTTCATCTCGTAGCGGCGCGGCCACCGCTCGCCCCATTTCATGAAGGCCCGAATCGCGGTCGGAGCCGTGTAGAAGACGTTGACCTTGTGACGCTCGATAATCTTCCAGAAGCGGTCCGGCTCGGGATGGTTCGGCGCTCCCTCGTACATAAGCGTCGTTGCGCCGTTTTGCAGGGGCCCGTAGACAATGTAGCTGTGCCCCGTCACCCACCCGATATCCGCCGTGCACCAGTAGACGTCTTCGTCTTTCAGGTCAAACACCCACTTCGCGGTTATGTAAGTCCCGACGGAGTACCCGCCCGTCGTGTGCACGACCCCCTTCGGCTTTCCCGTGCTGCCCGACGTATAAAGAATGTAAAGCGGGTGTTCGGCGTCGAGCGGCTCGGCTTCGCAGCGATCCGGAGCGTCCGCCACTACCTCGTGCCACCAATGATCGCGCCCCCACGTCATTTGAACGTCAGAGCCGGTTCTTTTATAGACGATCACGGTCTTAACCGAAGAGCATCCGGCGAGCGCTTCATCAACCGTTGCTTTAAGCGGAATCTCCGCGCCGCGACGATAAGCCCCGTCCTGAGTGATCACCGCTTTGCACTGGGCGTCGTTGATTCGATCGACCAGCGCGTTGGCTGAGAATCCGCCGAACACAACCGAGTGAGTCGCGCCGATCCGCGCGCACGCCAGCATCGCGATCGGCAGTTCGGGCGTCATTCCCATGTAGATCGCCACCGTGTCGCCCTTGCTGACACCGAGCGACTTGAGGACGTTTGCAAACTTTGACACTTCATTTAGAAGCTGCTGGTAAGTGAGCGTGCGAACTTCGCCGGGCTCGCCTTCCCAGATGAGTGCGGCTTTATTGCGGCGCCACGTGGCGACGTGCCGGTCGAGACAGTTGTAAGAGATGTTGGTCAGGCCGCCGACAAACCACTTCGCCCAGGGCGCCTGCCACTCGAGCACCTTGTCCCACGGGCGGAACCAGTGAAGCTCGCTTGCGATTCGTGCCCAGAACACTTCGGGATGGGTTGCGGCTTCGGCGTAGAGGCGTTCGTATTCCTCGAGGCTCTTGATGTGAGCTTGCCGACTGAACTCAGTGGGAGGTGGAAAGACTCTGGTTTCTTTGAGAATCGAGTCGATGCTCGACTGCGACATTACGACCCTCCGAATTCGAGATGAAATAAGACTGAAACCTATCACAACGCCGAGGGCCGCCTCAATGAAATCGCATCGGCTGGGCGGGGCTCTAAGAACCCGCGGGCGGCAAAGCGCTGCCAACGTACAAACGAGGATTGCGGTTTAGATATTCCATCGGTGGCTCGCAGCGGTCGATTGCTTTTCCTCGCCGTCGCTGCCTAATTCTGAAGACTTATGCATGATCTTACCGGTAAACCGCGTCTATAGTTCATGAAAGATGCGTAACAATTGGTTGTCGGAAATCTCGCAGCGCAGCATCTCGCTATCGAGGCCGGGCGCCTGGCTGTCGGGCAACGCCCCAACACAAGCCTCGGCGCCGGGAGTGTTCCAATGGAGCAACTGATACCAAGCAGAAAGATCATCGGTCCCAGCTTCCAGTTGTTGAGCAATTGGTGCTCGATGGGCTGCGCGGGTTGCGGCATCCACGTCGCCGCACCCTCTGGAAGCGAAATCGTCAACTTGGAGGCGAACCACCTCGCGAATGCCAGGGCGAATCTCCAAATGGTCAAGGAGAAGCTCGACGACATGGGCTTCGAGTATGCAATGGTCGAGCAGTCGGGAGGCGAGCCCACTCACCATCCGCAAGTCGTGGCAACCGTCGGCGAAGTTTTCGAGAACGCTGTTCACAAGATCATCACGAATGGACTCACGTCCCGGTCGATCTACCCGTACCTGAGGGAAAGAGGCGACCGGGTCTTCGTGGTCGTTTCCATCGATCATCAGGAGATCGAGCAGAACTACATCCGTCTTGGCAGCGCTCAGAAGTCGAAGCCGCACCGGGCTGCGGAAATGCACAGTATGATACTCGGGAACCTGGACCTCTTTGTTACGAGTGGAATAGCCGTCGTCGTCTCGACCATCATCTCCAGATGGAACATAGACCGATATCTGGACTTCATCGGGTGGTTGGAGGCTAAGTATCCGAACCAGATTCAGGATGGGAAACTCACGCCGATTCCCGTCTCCCTGGTCTCGTTTGGAAACGCGAATCTCGGAAAGCTCAACCCCACTAATGAGCAGATAAACGAATTTGAGGAGGCGGTCGACCGATCGAGACTTCTCACCGTCGGGCGAACACGTGATTGGCTCTTCAAGCAGTTGCTCGGTCACTACCGAAACAAGGAGAGGTTTTTCGAGCGGGGCGAGAGCCTCGAGCAGATCCAGTCGAGTCCATCCAGGTTGTCGTGCGAAATATTCCGCCACATGATCTCGTTCAACTTTCAAGATGAAGAGATCCTTCGTCCGCCGGACCAGGCGCTGTTTGAGGGCTATTCGTGCGGAGTGAAAGTACTCGGCAACATCGGTCATGAGCTGGGAGCTGCGTCACACCGGAGACTGGAGACTTTTGGCGACCGGCCGTCAAACATGAAAGCGGGCAAGAAGTACTATCGAACCAATCAGGTCGAAGAGTACATCAACAGAAAAGAGCGAGTAACGCACGATGGTGAGGCGATAGAGATGGGCGGCGAAGTGGGTTACTTCGGCAATCTAAGAAGAGGGATGTGCATGCTGGATGATTTCGATGGCGTGTGGTGGCCTTTCAACGTATATCTCCAGCACGCTGTTGATGAGGCGCAGCTCGGTGAGTATTGGTCGCTGTTCAGGAATGGGCGTTTTATGGAAAAGCTTCGGCAGGTACGGGAGGCGGCGAATGTGACTGAGACCGCAGGGCGTCACCACGCCGGCGGATTGCCGGAATATGGGAAGGCCCTTCGGTGGGAGAGAGCGCGCGTTTAGCTCAAGTACCGGCTTTGCATTTCTGTTCAATCAGCCGCTTTAGCGCTTGAGCGTCCTGGTCGTTTGCATCAATCTGAAGCGCCTTCGAGACCGAAGATTCAGCCGAAACGCAATCGTTCTTCAATACCGCAATGCGCCCCAGCAGCACGTGCGCCGGCCCGAGCTTAGGGTTCCAGAAGACCGCGGCTTTCAAAGCGTTCATAGCCCGATCGAAATCGCCGCGGCGCTCGTAGACCCTTCCCATCAACAGGTGCGCGTCGTAGTTCTGCGGCGCCGACTGCAACAGCTTGCCCAGCGTGGCAAGTGCGTCCTCGTCGCGCCCCGCAAGAAACGCGTTGCGAGCCGTCTCGAACAACTGCTCCGCCTGCGGCGAGAGACTGCTCGCTGCGGTTTGTGAGTTCAAGCGTTCGTCCTGTTCGCGCTTGAAGCGATAATAGTTGATCTTGCTGAACGAAGCCTTCAGCCTCGCTATGGACGGAATGCCTTTGGTCTCCCACTGAGCGAAAGCCGGAAGCAGCTTCTTTGCCTGATCCGACGCCTGGGTTGCTCCCGCTTGATCGCCGGTCGCGGCCAACGCCCTGCTCAAGATATAGAATGCCTCACCGTCCGAAGGACGCTGTCGGGTCTCGTTCTTCAGCGTAGCCACCGCATTGGCGTTGTCCTTCGCAAGAAAGTAGGCGTAGCCGAGGTTGAACAAGGTGTCGGTATCGCGAGGAGCAGCATCGACTGCCGGCTTCAGATGGCTGATCGCGTCATTGTAACGCTTGAGCTTGATCATCAGGACACCAATGTTGTTGTAGACTTCGAACAAAGGCAGCCGGGTTGCGAGTTTCTGATTTGTGTCAAGCGCCTTCTCTGTTTGACCCAGCGAGTCCTGGGCGACTCCGACGTAGAACCTCGCTTCGTCATAGCGCGGGTCCTTGTCGCTGACCAGCGACAACTCTTCGGCGGCCTCTTTGTATTCGCCTGCTTCAAGGTGGACGCGGCCTAACTCGAAGATCGCCGGTATGTACTGGGCCTTCGTCTTCTCGGCATACTCCTTGATGGCCCGTTCGAGAAAGGCGACACGCGCTTCGCGATCGCGGGTGAGCGTTCCCTTGATGAAGTTCTCGAATGCGCCTATGGGAGCCATCGTCGCATCAATGACGATCTGGTCGCGCGAGTAAGGCAGCGCCTGATTGTGCTGGTAGAGGATCTCATACGCGAGGTCACCCTGAAGCTTTTGAAGATCGACCAGCGGCCCGCCGCGATTGTACTCCTTGCCCACGAGGCGGCCTTCCCGAATGTCGATCACGCGAGCGGTGATCGCTATGGTGCTGTCGCGTCCCTCGCCGGCGATGCGATAGGTCCCCATCACCACAAGGTTAGCGCCCGCCCGCTCGGCTATCTTGATCATCGTTGCTCGAGTGAGTATTGCTGTTGGTGGAAGACCTTCCTGCTTATAGGCGACGTTTCGTTCGTCGGGTCTGATTCCCACCAGCCCGGGCTTGTCGAGCAAATCGGAGAGCGCGGCGGCGAAGCTCTCGCCTACCCAGTTGTACTCGGCGCGGCCGGAGACGTTCTCGAACGGCATCGTGACTATTGTGTCGGCAGTCGCGGGCTTCGCGGAGGGAGCCAGAACAATGATGAAGAGAATGGCAGAAGCTATGAGTTTGATCATGCGCCAAATCGAAAGGACCGAGAACTCAGGACTGAGGACTGAGTCAGAAGCGCTCAGTCCTCAGTCCTCATCGCTCAGTCCTTTACTTGGTGACTCGTACGGGATTTGAACCCGTGTTACCGCCGTGAAAGGGCGGTGTCCTAGGCCCCTAGACGAACGAGTCAGATTCATAGAGCCTACACTCGGTTGTCAAGCGACCGCTCGTGCGAAACAACGATAGTAACCAACCTCGTCGCAGTTCGCAAGACACGGCCCGGCTCGATGACTGCTTCGGCTATGCATTTAGCGTCAGCCTATACAATGTTGCTTCATTATTTGAGATTGAGCGATCAGCTCGGCCGTTTGTGCAGGCGTCAAAGCCCAAACGGGGCGTGTCCGCGTCGCAACCGGGCTCAATCGTCTGCCGTTTGCTCGTCCAGGTAGTGTGTCTCTTGCTTGAGGGCCTCCTCAAGCAATTCCAGCTCGAAGAGCGCCGCCTTGTTCTTGTTGTCGCGCAAGAGCGTCTCCTGGAAGTAATGTTCGGCCTTCTTTAACAGGCCGGCCTCCTTGAACAGCAGCCCGAGCCTCAAGGTTATCTGCGGGTTTCCGGGATCAAGCTCAGCCGCTCTCAACAAGTGGTGTTCGGCCTCGTAGCGCATCCTCGGATTGGATACCAGCGCGCCGCCGAGACTGCAGGTTACGTGACAGCCTTCGTGGTGAGCGTGTGCGCGCCGAGCTTGGGAAAGTATGATCAGAGTCATTGCAAGATAGAAATGATAGTGAGGCTGGCTTGGGTCAAGTTTGCAAGCTTCGCGGAACAAGTGATTGGCGCCGTTCACATCCCGTTCTTCGTAGCGCGCGCGCCCTTGCCGGTAAAAATGCAACGCGGTCTGCGCCGTCGTGACCCACTGCGGTTGATTGGGATGCTGACTCGTTTCCCTTTCGGGGAGCCTGCCGCCGGAAGGCGCAATCGGTGATTGGATCGGGGCAGACGCAAGGCCCGGGATCGGCGCCCGCCGGGGAGGCTGCACTTCGGCCTGAAGCTGGTGAAGCGAAGGATCGATCGATGCCGACGACGGAACCGGAACATGCTTTTGTTTGGGAGATTGAGGTTCGCCGCGCTCGAGGATCGAGTCGGCGTCAGGGACGTTGAACGGCGCTGAAACCTGCGTGCTCATTGATGTCTGAGCCGCGGTTTTGTCGTAAGTCCAGCGCTTGCCCGGATCTCTTAGCGTTTGATATGCCTCTTTGACCCTTGAATAAAGCGCATCCAGCTTGCCGTTGAGCTCTTGGTTGTCAGAGGAAAGAACACGGTAAGACCTCAACATTCGTTCAAGTTCTTCAAACGCCTGGTTCACGGTTCGAGCTGTCGCAAACTTGTCGACGCCCAGCATAGTGTAGTAATCAGCGGACTCGAATAGTTGAAGCTTGCGCGAGACGGCGGCGAGCAATGGATCGGGCGGCGTCGTAGTCTGCTCGCTCTCGTCGTGCGATGCGCGGCCTGTGCGAGCTAGAAGGCCCAGCGCGACCAGCACACACAACGCGCGATGGGTTTCTTCTTCGGGCAGCCCCATCATGTTGCTCGCCTCATTCACGCACATCGGGGATTCGATCCGCGAGAGCACGTAGCTTTCCACTGAGTTAAGAGCGGGCAGAGATGCGAGGAAGTAATCATTGGTGGCAGCGGGAGCGACAAGCAAATCCGGAGGCGCAATGAGATGGGCAAGTCTCTCTATTCCGGCCGCATGGCGCGCGCCCCGGATCAAGTCCGCCGGCGTGAACTCCAGGACTCCGGCCATTGCTGGCTCTGCGTCTTCATCGAAGTCATACTCACCCTCTTCGCACTCGAAAATGGACAGTACTATCTGCTTCACTAGCCCGTCCGTGGTGAGGCGGACAGATTCTTCGGACAACACTCCTTGGTCGATGAGGACGCGAGACAGCGGTAACCTGGGCTGAGCGCGGCGCGCGGCCTGAATGAGGTCGGCGGTCGTGCGCCCTTCTTTCAATAGGAGGTTTTCGAGCTGCTCGTCGGCCAGCTCGCTCGTTAGGGAGACTGGTGAGCCCGAATCGAAGTAGATCGACCTGGCGGTGTTGTCCCGGGAGAGGCGCAACGTTCCGCTCGCGCCCCTTCGAGCGATTTCGCGGATCAAGTCTGGAAACAGGCTTTCGCCCAGACTCCCATGTAAACGGGAATCCATGGATAACCCCACAGCACTGTCCTGAGGAAACCGGGGCGCGTGTCTGACCTTAGCGACAAACACCGGTATCTTAAGGCGAAGCGCGGCGTGCTGCAATAGTTTAACTGAGCGAGTCTCGCGACCCGCGGCCTTGAAGCACGGAGGATTTGGAACTAACCTTCGAACACAAGCTTTGCAATTAAACGCTGGCGCATCAGGCGTCGCAGGAGGACTCGGATGATAGTGCGGTCACGACTTGCGGCTACGCGTCTTTCATTGATCATGCTCCTCGTGAATTTTCAACCCGCCCTAGCGCAAGAACCCAGACAATCGAAACCTTCAACGCCGGACACCCCTCATGCGGCTCAAAAAGAGCCGCAGAGGGGCCAGACCGACAAGCAAGAATCACAAACGGATACTGATCAGGAAATGCGTCAAGCGATAAGCCAACTCACCGTCGAGATCAACGCGTTAAGCGCTGAGGTGCAGAGGCTTCGCAAAGTCACCGAGCGCAACGCTCAGACGATGGAGCTCCTGCTGAGCGAAGAGCGACTTTCGAAAGTGGAAGATAAGCTCCAGGCTTTGACGGACCAAAGATCTCAGCTTGCCGCGCGCGAGCAAGAAATCCTCCGGCGGATGCGGAATATTCCGGGCGAGATGCTCGCACGTGGACCGGTGACATTGAGGCGAGAGGAAACCGAGGCCGCCATCAAGATAGATCTCCAGCGCGCGCTCGACGACGTGCGCAACCTGCAATCGAGCTGCCAGCAAAGTCTTGCTGAACTGACCGTCCAGGCCGAACGGCTGCGAGCGCGTATCGTAGTGCTTCGGGCGAAGGTTGATCAGGCGGAGTCAAAGAGTGAGAAGGATCAGTGATTGGACCTTGGCCACGCCCGATGGTGCGAGAGACTTGGATCCGCCATCAAAAAACATAAGCCGCCGATGACTTACGCCGCCGGCGGCTTCGAGATCTCGATGTAGAGCCACGCCCCCTTGTGCCTCTACATCTCGAATTCCTTACTGTCTGTCGCTTCTCTCAGTAATGCTTAAGCTTCCAAGCCCGAGTGGCCTGCTCGCCGCTCGAACTTTGCCTCGAATGGAAGGCAGGGCCCCCATCCTCCCTTCCATTCTCGGCCTTAGTTCCGCATCCCGCAGTTGCTCTGAGCAGAAGAGGTTTCATTTATCAAACTGTCGAACTGCTAGAACCGGCGGTTGATTCTGCAATGGCCGTGCCAGTGCTCGGACGAACCCGCCACTATGCCGCTGAGACCTTTTTATGTTTCAGATTACGACCTTCAGGTTAAGGAGCAACTTCAGTGTGCGGCTCGCCCGTGCGACTCGCTACTGACAATTTGCGTCACGGCCGACTAACAAATTGTGCCAGCGGCCGGGAACGAGCATGGCCCAAAGTGGTCGCGCTTAGCGGGATGTGAACAAATCAGACCGAGCCAGGCAGGGGCGTCACGCCAAGACTCGACGCAATTTGGTACCAACCGGTGACAGAGATAGCCAAAGAAATGCCTAATCGAATCCTTTGGAGTAACGCTCTAGCACGCCCGGCACGGTTGCCACGTTTGAGCCGTTGACTGGATAATGGCGCTTCGGTTCATCTACATTGGAAGTCTAGAGGGCGTTGAGATTGGCTTTATCAAAACCACTCCGCGAAAATCGATCGCATCTGGAGAGTACCGATGCCCAGCCATGAGTCTAAGGTAAAACCAAGCAAGCCGCCGAAATCGGCTCCGGCTAAGTTCGAGCGAGTCTTCGAGAAGATCTACCGAATGGTTCTCCGAATTCCTCGAGGCCGGGTTATGACCTACGGACAGATCGCTCGATTGCTTGAGGAACGTTACAGCCCGCGGCTCGTTGGCTGGGCTATGCACGCTACACCGGATGATGGCCGAGCCATACCGTGGCATCGAGTCATCAACTCGCACGGCGGCATTTCGACCGGACGGCTCTTGCTTAACGAGCCTCATCTGCAACGGTTATTGCTGGAGGCCGAGGGTGTGGTATTCGATGAGCGCGGTCAATGCGACTTGAAGGTTCATCAGTGGTCGCCGCGCGAAAAAGAGACTAAGGCAAAACTCGCCGAGCTTCGACCCTCCAAACTAACAGGCGGGGGAAAGTCCCGACAAAGACGGACGATTCGAGCCGGTCGATCGAAAAACAGGCAGGCCAGAGAAAGATAGATACATGGAAACAACATCCGAAAAGGACAAAGCTATTCGGGAGAAGTTCGAGATCAATCATTTCACTCGAATGCTCGGATTCGAGTTGGATTCGATCGAGCCCGGGCGCGCAGTTTTAAGCGTCGAGGTAAGGAAGGATTTGACGCAATTGCAGGGGGTGATGCACGGCGGCGCTATCGCTTCCTTGGTCGACACCGCGGTTGCGTTTGCCATTCTCGGCGGGTCCGAACCGCGCGCTCGCTTCACGACCGTGGAGATGAAGGTGAACTACTTGCGGCCAATAAGTGAGGGCCGCGTGACTGCAGATGCGCGATTGATTCGCGACGGCCACCGGATCGTTGTAGCCGAGTGTGACGTCCACGACTCAAAGGGGCGGCTCGCGGCAAAGGGGCTCCTCACCTACATCCGTTTGGAAACCTCAACAGACAAGAAGCCCGCCGAATAAACATCAACGCGGCAGCGATCACGAAGAGCCAGCGTCGCGAAAAAGCGGCGACAAGGCGCCGCACCCCAAAAAGCGCGTCGGACTACCAACAATCTCCAGACTTTATCGCCACGAGCTATGATCTCGCGCCACTTTGTGTTGGTAAGAGACCGCAGTTTGAGTTAGCGGAAGGCGAAAGCTACAATGCCAGAGTGGCGTGAGCGTGGGCCCGCCTCTATTCCATTCGAGCCGAACACAAAAGGGCTATTTGACCAACGTGACTCCCCTTCGAAGATTGATACGCTACTTCCTTCCATACCGTCGCACGCTGGTGCTTGGGGTCATGTGCGTCTTCCTGACAAACCTGGTCCGGATGGCCGCACCGATCGTCTTGCGGCACGCGGTCGATGAGCTTGCGACCAGGATTAGTCATTCCAAGCTTCTCGAATACGGCTGCCTTCTGATCCTGATCGCGTTAGGCCAGGGAGTCTTTCTGTTTACGCAGCGCCGCCTGTTGATAAACATGTCGCGCGACATCGAATACGATCTGCGCAACGACTTTTACGCGCATCTTCAGAAGCTCCCGTTCGAGTTCTATCAGACCCACCGAACGGGCGACTTGATGGCGCGGGCGACAAACGACCTGTCGGCGGTGCGAATGATCGTCGGGCCGGCGCTGATGTATTCGATGAACACTATCTTCGCGATGGCACTGCTGGTGCCGCTTATGGCCGCGATAAGTTGGCGGCTCACGCTGCTCGCCTTTCTATCCATGCCCCTGGTCGCATCGGCAACCAATTACTTCTCAAAGCGCATACACGACCGTTTTGAAAAGGTGCAAGAGTACTTCGGCACGGTTTCGAACCGCGCTCAGGAATCGCTGGCGGGTGTGCGAGTCATCCGCGCTTACACGCAGGAGCAACCCGAGATCGAGAGCTTCAAGCGCGTGAATCGCGAGTTTGTCAACCGCAACCTCAGCCTCATACGCTTGTCCGGCATCTTTCATCCGATCCTGCAGTTCTTCATCGGGCTGGGCTTTATTGCAGTGCTCTGGTATGGCGGGAGCCTGACGATCAGCGGCGCGATCACGATCGGACAGTTCGTGCAGTTCACCTTGTATCTCGGCTATCTGGTCTGGCCGATGATTGCGCTCGGATGGGTGATAAACATTTTCCAGCGCGGAATGGCCTCGATGGGAAGAATGCACCACATCATGTCCATTGAGCCCTCCATCCGCGACTCGGATGAGACGAGCGGCGCATCTGAGATTGAAGGTGAGATCGAGTTTCGCGACCTGACCTTCACGTATGGCGGCGCGGCGCGGCCCGCCCTTGAAGACATCAATCTGCGTATCGCGCCGGGTCAGACAGTGGCGTTCGTAGGCGCAGTCGGATCGGGCAAGTCGACGCTGATGAACCTGGTCACTCGCTTGCTCGACGCACAGCATCAGCAGGTGCTGATCGACGGACGGCCGATTCGCGAGATTCCGCTCGAAGCGCTGCGAGCTTCAATTGGCTACGTGCCTCAGGAGACCTTTCTGTTCAGCGAAACCATCGCGGAAAACATCGCCTTCGGAGTCGAGCACGCGACTCAGGAAGAGATCGAGCGCGCGGCTGTGGAAGCCGGAATAGCCGAAGACGTTCTCGAGTTTCCGAAGGGCTACCAAACTCTGGTCGGCGAGCGCGGCATCACGCTTTCGGGCGGCCAGAAACAGCGCACGGCGATCGCGCGCGCGTTGATTCGCCGGCCGAAAATTCTGATTTTGGATGATTCGCTGTCCTCTGTAGACACCTACACCGAAGAGAAGATACTCGCTCACCTGCGGCGGATAATGCGCGGCCGCACGAGCTTAATCGTGTCGCATAGAGTCTCGACAGTGAAGGACGCTGACTTGATCGTAGTGCTCGAGGACGGCCGCATCGCCGAACGCGGCACGCATGATTCTCTGATCACTCGCGGCGGCTTGTACGCGGAGTTGTACGAGAAGCAGTTGCTGGAAGAAGAGCTGGCGGCAAGCTAGCTGAATTCGTCCTTCGTCATTTGTCCCTGGTCCTTGGTGATGGCCAGGGTTCTACCAGGAGAGCAGACGTGGCGAGTACAAGTTTTGAAAAGCTTCGCGTTTATCAGCACTAATAACCAAGGACTAGTGACCAGGGACTAATGACTGATCATCACGAAGAAGAAGTATTAGGAAAAGCCTATGACTCGCGCCTGATGCGGCGGCTGTTGCGCTACTTGTGGCCGTACAAGTGGTACGCGCTCACCGCGTTGGTGCTGACGATGGGAAGCGCGCCGCTAGTGCTCGCGGGCGCGCCGCTCACCAAAGCTGCGATCGATTTGTTTCTTGCGCCTGATCCGTCAAAGCCGGTTTCCGGCTTCGCGCTCGTTCTCAAAGACCTCGCCGGACGATCCGGCTTCGGCGAGAGCGCCTATCAAGGTATCGTATTCATTTCAATCGTCTTCTTTCTCGCCAACCTGGCGGCGTTCGCGGTCCAGTACACCCAGGCGATCGTGATGCAGGCGATGGGTCAGTACATAATGTACGACCTTCGCAAGGAGATATTTGCTCACCTTCAGAAGCTTCCGGTTCAGTTCTACGATCGCAACCCGGTTGGCCGTTTGATGACTCGACTCACGACCGATGTCGACGCGTTGAACGAAATGTTCACCGCCGGAGTGATCGCCATCTTCGGCGACGTAGCGATGATCGTCTACATCGTGATTTGGATGTTCCAAGTGAACTGGAAGCTCGCGCTCGTCTCGTTCGCGATCCTGCCGTTGCTGGCTGGACTAACGACCTGGTTCAGGCGGGGCGCGCGAAGCTCGTTTCGCGAAGTGCGTGTGCGGATCGCTCGCATCAACGCCTTCCTCCAGGAACATATAACCGGGATGCCCGTAGTGCAGTTGTTTAACCGCGAATCAAAAGAGCTGCGCAAGTTCGACGAGATCAATCAGGCGCATCGGAAAGCGAACATCGACACGATCTTCTACTACGCGGTCTTTTATCCTGCAGTCGAAATAATCGGCGCGATCGGCATAGCGTTGATCATCTGGTACGGCGGAGGACAGGTGATCCAGGGCGTGGCGACGATCGGCACCCTCGTAGCCTTTATCCAACTAGCGCGGTCGTTCTACGAACCGATCTCCGACATCAGCGAAAAATACAACATACTGCAATCGGCGATGGCTTCATCCGAGCGAATCTTTAAGCTTCTCGACGAGCCCGTCACTATCGCCTCGCCCGACAATCCCGCCCGGATCGGCCGCGCGCGCGGCAAGCTCGAGTTTCGCAACGTCTGGTTTGCTTACAAAAACGAAGATTGGATTCTGA
>JBASRN010000317.1:0-38074 GCA_049273855.1 Blastocatellia bacterium | reverse complement strand
TTGAACGACCTGTTGAGCGAGATGCTTTACCGCATTCGAGACCTGCTGAACGCGGATGCCGCCGCCATTCTGCTGGTGACCGAAGACGGCCAATACCTGGCCGGGCGCGCGGCGGTAGGCATTGAGGAGGAAGCCCGCGTCCGCGTGCCGATGGGTCGCGGAGTCGCGGGACGGATCGCCTCGAGCGGCACTCCGATGATAATAGAGGACCTCTCATCGGTTGAGGTGGTCAGCTCGATTCTGCGCGAAGTCGCTCGATCCCTGATTGGGGTTCCGTTGATCGTCGAGGACCGAGTCATAGGCGTGATTCACGTCGATACACTGGAAGCTCGCCGCTTCACCCCGGATGATTTGAAGCTTTTGCAACTGGTAGCCGACCGAGTGGCAGTCGCAATCGAGCACGCCCGTCTGTACGACGCCGAGCAGCGGGCGCGGATGGATGCCGAAGCGGCCAATCGCATGAAGGATGAATTCCTCGCCACGGTGTCGCACGAATTGCGCTCGCCGCTGAACTCGATACTCGGGTGGGTCAGCCTGATGCGGGAAGGCAAGCTGAACCAGGAGGCTGCAGCACGCGCCCTGGAGACGGTCGAACGGAGCGCCCGAGCCCAAAACAAGATCATCGGTGATCTGCTCGACGTTTCGCGAATCATCAGCGGGCAGCTTCGGCTAAACGTGCGCCCGCTGGAACCCGCTCCCATAGTCGAGGCCGCCGTTGAGGCGGTCCGCCCGGCCGCTGACGCCAAGTCGGTGCGGCTTCAGGTCGTGCTTGATCCGGATGCCGGTCCTATCTCGGGAGACTCGGATCGCTTGCAGCAGATCGTATGGAACCTGGTCTCAAACGCCATCAAGTTCACGCCAAAGGGAGGAAGCGCGCAGGTCAGACTGGAGCGGAACGGATCGCAGGTCGAGATAATAGTCAGCGACACGGGTGCCGGAATAGACCCGGCGTTCCTTCCTTTCGTCTTCGATCGTTTTCGCCAGGAAGATAGCTCGAGCACCCGCAAGCAAGGCGGTCTGGGTTTGGGGCTGGCGATTGTTCGCCACCTTGTTGAGCTTCACGGAGGGACGGTTCATGCGGAGAGCGGGGGGGACGGAAAGGGCGCTACTTTTGTGGTCACGTTGCCGCTCATGATGAACCGCTCGATCGGAGCTGACCAAGAGCGCACCCATCCTACCGCCGCGCTGAAGAGCCTAACATTGGATTACCCGCCTCAGCTCACCGGCGTGCGCGTGCTTGTCGTGGATGACGAGTCCAGCGCGCTAGATCTTGTGAGCGCGATCCTCGCTGAATGCGAAGCCGAGGTGAAGACCGCCGCCTCAGCAACGGAAGCGCTCGCGATTCTGAGCAACGATTCAAAATGGCAGCCCGAAGTGCTGATCTCGGACATCGAGATGTCGGAGGTCGACGGATACGAGTTCATGCGTCAGGTACGCAAGCTGCCGGCCGAGCGCGGCGGACGCGTGCCGGCCGTGGCGCTAACCGCGTATGCGGGAGTTGAAGACCGGATGAAGGCGCTCGCGGCGGGGTTTCAAATGCACGTGCCCAAACCGGTGGAACCAGCCGAACTGCTCACCGTGCTGGCCAGCGTCACTGGAAGGCTTGCAAGAAGCACCGGCCCGCTTTCTCTCTCGTAAAACGCGTGCACGGCAAAACCCCGATTTGATGGAGTTCTCGATCGAGACAAGGATCAAGCGTGATGGGACAGATCAAAATCGTAAACGTGGACGATCACGACGGCAGCCGGGAGGCGACCAGCGAGCTGTTGCGGAACCAGGGCTTTACGATCTTCGAAGCTGCGACAGGAACCGATGCGTTGAGGCTGGTGACCGAAGTGAGACCGCAACTCGTCCTGCTCGACGTGAAGTTGCCGGACATCAGCGGCCACGAAGTCTGCAGGCTTCTGAAGGCTGATCGATCTACCGCGTCGATTCCAATCCTCCAGATCTCAGCTTCGTTTACAACTGGTCGCGACCGGGTGGCCGGTCTGGAGAGCGGTGCGGACGGTTACCTGGCAAAGCCGGTTGAACCGGATGAGCTTATTGCCACCATCAAAGCTCTTCTCCGTCTGCGGGAGGCGGAGGAGGCTCGACGCGAAACTGAAGCGCGCTACGATTTCCTGTTCGAGCGCAATTCGCTGCCAATCTGGATTATTGATATCGAGAGTTTGGAGTTTCTCGCTGTAAATGAAGCCGCGATTCGGCAATACGGCTACTCGCGAGACGAGTTCCTGGCAATGACCATTAAGGACATCCGGCCTCCCGAAGATGTTCCTCTAGTCCAGGAATATGTCGCAAGGATACCCAATGAGGCGCCAAACGCGGTGCAGTGGAGACACAGGAAGAAAGACGGAACGACGATCGAGGTCGAGATTATCTGGCACGAACTGTTTTACCGGGGAAGACACGCGCTGCTTGTATTGGCAAAGGACATCACCGAACGTCAGATCGCCGAAGCAGAACGCGAAGAGTTATTGGCCAGGGAGAAAGCGGCGCGGGAGGAAGCCCAGGCCGCAAGTCGGGCCAAGGATGCCTTTCTGGCCATTGTTTCACATGAGCTTCGAGCGCCGCTGAACGCAATTCTTGGGTGGGCAGCCATCCTGCGCTCGCCGAATACCGACGAAGCCACAAGAGCTCACGCCGCTGAGACAATCGAACGTAGCGCCTGGATTCAATCGAAGCTTATTGAAGATTTGCTGGATAGCGCGAGAGTGGCCCGAGGCCAGCTCCGCCTCGAGGTTCAACCTGTGGACCTGACAGGCGTTATAGAGGCCGCAGTCGACGTGATGCATCCCGCAGCCGAGGCCAAACAGATCGAGGTTCATCGGACCTTCGCCGTGGAAAGAGAGGTCATCACCGGCGATCCGGATCGTTTGCTGCAGATTGTCTCGAACCTGCTTTCCAACGCGATCAAATTCACGCCCGTCGGTGGGCGAGTGGACATACGTTTGGAGCGTGCTGATCCGCACGTGCGAATTAGCGTTACCGACACCGGCAAGGGGATCAGCTCCGAGTATCTGCCTCACGTCTTCGAGCGCTTCCATCAGGCCGATGTAGCAACAACGCGGCGCCACTCGGGGCTGGGACTGGGTCTTTCGCTCGTTCGCAATCTGGTGGAGTTACACGGCGGGACGGTCCACGCCGAAAGTCCCGGCGAGGGTCGCGGGGCAACCTTCTCCATCAACCTCCCGCTACGCGCAGTTCGACCGCAAGCGCCCGACGCGGATTCGAAAGTCTTGAGTGGGATGGCGGACTTGCACACAGCTTCGATCCTCAAGGGCGTCCGGGCGCTTGTGGTCGATGACGAGGCCGACGCCCGCGAACTGGTCGCAACGCTGCTTCAACAGTATGGCGCGAATGTGACATCGGCGGCATCCGCGGAAGAGGCTCTCGCGGTTCTGACCTCGGATGAAATAGACAAGCGGCCTGATGTGCTTGTCTCCGACATCAGCATGCCGGACGTCGATGGGTATGCATTGATCGGGCGGATCAGAGAGCTGTCTCCTGAAAAGGGGGGACGAATTCCGGCTGTGGCGCTGACCGCTTATGGCCGCGCTATTGATCGCATCCGCGCGCTCTCGGCCGGCTTCAATATGCATATTCCAAAGCCGGTCGAGCCGGCGGAGCTTGCCACGGTCGTCGCCAGTCTTACCGGCCGTGCCGGAATGCAGACATCGGCGTAGCGCAAAATGTTAAACCCGGACTGTTTCACAAGAAGGTCTCGACTATGTCTAAAACAAAGGTCCTGATTATTGACGACGATCCAGCAATGCTCGAACTCGCCGAGTTTCATCTTCAGGCGCAGGGCTACGAAACGGCCCGATCGCAGACCGGCGAAGAAGGATTGAAGCTGGTCGAGGGCTCTCACTTCGACGTGGTCCTGACGGACTTGCAGCTTCCCGATCTCGACGGAATCGAGGTCGTCAAGCGAATCAAGGAACTCTCGCCCGATAGCGAGATCATTATGATCTCGGGCTACGCCTCGGTGTCCAAGGCCGTTGAGGCCACAAAAGCAGGCGCCTTTTATTTTGTTGAGAAGCCGGTCGTATTTGAAGAGCTGATGGTCTTGATCGAGAAAGCAATCGAACGCCGACAGCAAGCGGAAGAGATAAAACAACTGCGCGGCCGCCTTACCAGCCGGACCTCATACTACGATATCATCGGCAACAGCAAAGCGATGCAGGATATCTACGAAATCATCGATAGCGTTGCCGAGTCTGACGCCAACATTCTGATCCTGGGAGAATCGGGCACCGGCAAGGAACTGATCGCCAACGCGATTCACTACAAGAGCCTGCGAGCCAAGAGGCCCTTCGTAAAGATCAATTGCTCGGCTCTGCCGAAGGAGTTGATCGAGTCTGAATTGTTCGGGCACACGAAGGGAGCGTTCACCGGCGCCTCGCTGGACAAGACCGGGCTTATCAGTCGAGCCGAGGGCGGCAGCCTCCTTCTTGACGAAATCGCTGAAATGCCGGTTGAACTGCAGCCCAAGCTTCTAAGAGTGCTTCAGGAGCGTGCTTACTATCGGCTGGGCAGCGAGAAGGCGCAGGAAGCGGACTTCCGGCTGATATCGTCGACCAATCGCGACCCGCTCGAGGCAGTGCGTGAAGGACGATTGCGCGAGGATCTCTACTATCGCGTGAACACAATTGAAATTCGCCTGCCGCCGCTGCGCGAACGCGTCGAGGACATTCAACACCTCGCCGAACACTTCTTGCAGGAGTTCTCGGAAAAATATCAGCGTCCGAGTTGTCGAATCTCACAGGAGTCCTACCAGCGGCTTTTCGATTATTCGTGGCCCGGGAACGTCCGCGAGCTGCAGAGCGTCCTGGAACGCGCCGTCTTGCTCTGCAAAGGCGACATCCTGCAGATCGAAGCGCTGCCGGTTGGTCAGGCGGCAGTTGAAGGGATATCGGCAACAACAGCGATGGCGGCTCGCGCCGCGGCGACAAGCGGCGAGGCGGCCGCGCCGTCGCCACACCGTGTGGAAACCGTGTCGCCGTCGGACCGGGAAGGATTGTCGTTCGAGGACATCGGCCGGTTGATCGTCGACCGAGTCCCGGACCCAAAGACCGGAGCCGCACCGGTCGATGTCTTTGGACATATTGAACGAGTGGTCGTATCCGCTGCGCTCAGTCGCACCAAGGGAAATAAACAAGCCGCAGCCAGTCTTCTCGGACTCTACCGGCCACGGCTGTATAGCTTGATTAAGAAGCACAACGTGAGCGCGCCGTGACGGGCGGCGCCGATGTCAATTCCTTCTAAAGCATGCTCTCACGCGCGTGTTTCGCGCGGGCGGCTCCGATTGCCGTCTTCACATCTTTCTCCTCTTCCGGCGGCGGCAGCACCGCGGGCATGCCCAGCGAAGCTATCCACAACTCGCGGCACCAGCCCTTGCTGTGATACAGGTGCTCGTCTTCCTGCTCTTCCACTTCCTCGCATGCCTCTTTGAGCGCCTGCGCTTCCTTCCCCTTGGTTTTCTTTGCCAGCTCGCTCATCAACTCCCAATTCGAATGGTCCTTTGTCTCCGCCAGCGACACGCACTCGCAAGCTACCAACTCGGCTGCCTCAGGTTTACCGCGGTCCTTTGCCATCTTCATCGCCTTTACCAACGATTCTCCGATATGGCGGACGACCTTGCGGCCTGGCGTTTCCTGTTTCGGGTCAAGCCCCACCTTTTCAAACAGCTCGTGCATGACCTCCACGTGGCGGTTTGTCTGCTCGAGGTATTCCTCCCATTCTTTCTTCAGATCTTTATTGACGGCGCACCCCACCGCTGTCTGATAGATCAGCACTCCACCCATTTCAGTTTCCAGCGCCTGGAGCAAGAGCTCATTTACTTGTTCCTTCATGTCTCTCTCCTTTCCACTCAAATGTATTTGTTGCGGACAAATTGCAGGAATATTTCCGTGCACTTCGTTTAGAGCAAGTCTCAGTCCAGCAGTTTTCGTTGAGAGCGCTGCCAGTTCTTAAAGAAAAAAGAATACCGGCTTAGAAAACCATGCGCCCGCTTTGGCCGGCAGCGGTACATGCATCTTAAGACGCTGACCGTGGTGCTCAGTTATTGCGCTTCTCGATCTTCTCTTGAGACTCCAATTCCTCCAGCACCTGTTTCGTGCCAACATTTTTCTTCAATTCCTCGACGTCTTTTCTCTTCTCCGTTTCAATGCCCAGGTGATCGGCAATAGCATCCACCAGCGTCAGGAGATGCGTCACCTCGTGTAAAGAACCTCCGCGGCGGGCAAGAAATCTGCCGCGAGTTGGTTTGCCAAAAACAGACCTGGATCAAACCGGCGCACTGTAATAGTTGAAAGTCGAAACCGAGTGGTGCGACCTAACAGGCCGCTGAAAAACTAACCCATCGCCACTAAGCCACTAAGGCACTAAGGAACACGGCTTTATGTTAGCCGACAGGTTCGGTAGAATCTGTTCAGTCTTAGACAATTCTCAAAATAAGGCCTCAATGGATCTTTGAAGCGACTGTCCGATTTGGGTGCACAACAGGCTGCACGCGGGGGCTTGCTCTGTCTGACCCGATTTGGTACATTGCGCCCTACCCTGTCTACACGAACCAAACGAGCCGACCTTTGGGACTTCCCGGAAAGGAACCTCATGGCGGACCACCTGCCAACTGCAACGGTGCAGTGCGCAATCTGCAAAGGCACAGGCCTAATAGAAAAACTTCGATGTGAGGCGTGTGACGGAAAGGGCCAGTTGTTGGTCGTCGCGCCAGCGATACCCTGCCCACGATGCAACGGAACCGGCTTATCTCACAACAGGGATCCTCTCTCGCGTTCACTGAAATGCGCAGTATGCGTTGGCGCCGGTTGGGCAAGGATTGTTTGGGATCAAACCGGCTGAGCAACAAGACGAGAATAGTATTCCCCGATCTTTGAGTTAAACCCAGAGAGAACCGCATGAGCGCTTCTCTCTGGGTTCCGAGTCTTTGTGCCTTATACTGCTGCTACTTGGTTCCAGCAGTTGCCGAACGCGAATCCCGCATCCGTTTGACGCGATCATGAGCCTGCCGAACTTCGTTGTACTGCCCCTCGAGCATCTTCCTGCAATTAGCCGGAAGAGGTTCCTGAAGCGCATCTTCATACGCCTTCACCGCCGAGTCTTCGCCTCTTTCGGCTTCGTTGAGAATACTCTCATCGTCCTTGCCAGTTAGCGTACCTTTGACCTTGATCCACGTCCGATGTAAAGCGCCCGCAGTTGATCCGGCTTTCTCGGGATCGCCTCCGAGCGCTCGTACTTCCGTCTGCAGTTCGCCGGCAAAGCGAGCCCGCTCGAGACTCGCGTCGGCGAAAAACCTCCTGAGATCAGGGCTGGTGGCGTTTTCGCCAGCCTCTTTGAACCCCTCCTGGCCGTCGCGACAGGTTTCAACCAGGCCGTTAAGTATGTCGATTACTTTGTCGTTTTTCATTTGAGTTCTCGTTCTCCTTTCCGAAATGAGAATCAGCTTCCTTCACAAGCGGCTTCCGCCCAGCTTCTAGCTTTGGAAGAGCATTTTTACGCGTCCGGTAAACAGCCGCTGTTCAGGATCAACTCAAGATAAGGCAATAGCCATACCACCGAGGACTTCGAATGGACTTCGAGCCGGCGCGCCCGAATGCGTCTAAAGGAACCAGGGCGGGGCGAACTGAGACGCGACCATACATGAATTCGGGTTTGATACAGACACAAGCCCGTATTCGGCCAGTACATAATATCTAACTGGGCGCTTGAAAACGCGGTCGTTAGAGTAGCCGGTTTTGCGGCACCCGACTTGCACCCTGACCAAAACGTCGATCAGTCAACTCCTGGACTTTGCTGAAAAGTCAGGAAGGATCGCAAGAACAAGGAGCGGGTAATGGCAAGTCTAAAACAACCTTCAGCCAACCGACGCAACGCGAACATCAGCGAAGACACCCGGGCATCAAGTTCAAACACACGCTACTACGATGTCGATCGGGAACAGCGTAGCAGTTTGCGCAAGGAAGCATGGGCCGACGGATTTCTTACTTCTAACGGAACTCAGATCCCGTTGTTTATACCTCCGGCGCAACAACTCAAGTGATCGGATGGCCGAAACAGGCGCACCAGTGGAAGGAACGGGACGGGACGTAGAGTCGTCTCATAAGCGGATCAGCCCGCAAACCGAACGTCGCAACTTAGAGTCGAGCCCGTACTCTCCAGGCATCGAACAAGGGTAAGGGGGGATAGGCAGCCTGGGTCTATTCGTTAACGAACTCATCCAAATATGAAGGAGCGCGTTATGTCGGCAAACAAACCAAAGCAACAAGAAACCGGTCGAAGGCCGGGCCAGGAAGAAGAAGAGGAGATCACTCGCCAAAATCCCAGCCAGCGTGGCGAGCAGCGACACGACCAGCCTACTCCGGATAAGAACAAGAACAAGAACAAGAAGAGCGGTGGCTTCCAGGACCGCTAAGAATCACCAACCTGTGGCTGTGGGCTTCACGCCCACAGCCGCTCCCTAGATGCGTCGGCCTCACCGACTCGACAGGAGACGAAATGAGACGTCGAAGAATACTGATCATCCTGACAATCCTTTGCATTACACAGGCGCCTGCGCTGAGCTTCGCCGACGACAAGGCTTCAAAACTAGCGGACGCGGCCGAGGAATCTGCCAAGGCGGCAAAGACGCTTGAAGAGATAATGGGTATTCCCGAAAAAGCTATTCCGGAAACCGTGCTCGATTCCGCCGAGTGCGTAGCCGTCTTCCCGTCTACTATTAAGGGCGGGTTTATAGTCGGTGTGCGCAAGGGCGAGGGTGTGGTCAGTTGCCGCACGCCAAGCGGTTGGAGCGCACCCGTTTATCTCGACATGGCCGGCGGTAGCCTCGGAGCGCAGATCGGCGTGCAATCCACCGACTTCGTGTTGCTGTTTATGAACACAAGCGGCGCCGATCACCTGCTGAAGAACGAATTCACCGTTGGAGCCGAGGCGTCCGTAGCGGCGGGACCTGTCGGTCGCGAAGCTGGAGCTTCCACGGACTGGAAGCTGAACGCGGAGATCCTCTCGTACTCTCGCAGCAAAGGTTTGTTTGCCGGTGCCGCTCTCAACGGTGTCAAGATCTCGACCGACAATAGCGATATGAAGAATATCTACGGCGCGGGACACAACCCAAGGGACATTCTCAAGGAGAACAAGGTCGAAGCGCCTGCCGCGGTTAGGGCCTATCCCGACGCGCTGGGCCGGTATTCCTCGCGCAAGCACGGGAATTGATTCCTGTTTCGAGTGGCGACCGAGCCACACCGGCGCTCAGGCGGAACCTGGTCGTATTCAAGGTGAGCTCGGTCGCTTCTGATGTCGTAGACGGACTTTCAGGCGAATGACGGTTAAACCGGGCGCGAGGCGCCCGCCTCATCCCCACTCCGTCGCTTTCACGCTCGATTTACTGACACCTCGGCACTACTCTTGCTCGTAAGTACGTCGGTGTTTGGTTACCCTACATTCGACACCAAAATCCAAGCAGGAACCGTACGATAGATGGACGTTCATGAATCGCTAACGTACACGAGTGTCTGTCCGAGAGCGCGACTGGGCGATCCTCCGTATGCCCACGCGAGCTCGTGTGCCGTCTGGGATTTTTCAAATTCGCTTTGCCCACCCATCTATCACTATGGCCACTTTGGCGCTCAGCCCTCGCTGAATCGAAACCCGTGGGCGTTTGGTCTGGCCCCCAGGCGTTCCTTTCGCGCAGTGTGAACCGTTCCGTTACCAAGCCAGAAAGCAAGAGGACAAAACAAATGCCTGAGGCCTTTTCGCAACCCGCCACGACCAAGTCGCACAGCCTTCTTGCCGCGGACATAATCATCGCCAATGCACCCGACCCGGTGTTTGTATCTGATCTGGAGGGCAGGATCCTTCAGGCTAATGACGCCGTTTCTCATCTACTGGGATTCCGCCAGGACGAGGTGTTAGAGCAATCGCTGTCGCGTTTCATCAGCGCCGCCGAGGCACGCGAGTTCACCGCGGCGCTGCGCGAAGTGGTGGAACGTGGGGTCACGCGCAACGTTGTGCTGAACCCGCGCAGCGCCAGCGGCGAAGTCATCCCCACAAGTCTGAATGCTTCCGCTCTTCGTGATCCTGAAGGAAAGGTCATTGGTGCGATCGGAATCCTGCGCGACATGCGGGAACTGGACAAAGCCCGGGCTTATGCCGAGAGCTTGATCAAGAACGCGCCCGACCCGGTGTTCGTTTCGGACCTCGAGGGAAAGATCCTCCAGGCAAACGACGCGGTCTCGCAACTGCTCGGATTTCGGCCGGATGAGTTGATCGAACAATCGCTATCGCGATTCATAAGCCCGGAAGAGACCCGGGAATTTACGGCTGCGTTGCGCGAGGTTGTCGAGCGAGGGGTGTCAAGAAACGCGCGTCTTAATCCGCGAAGCGCATCGGGCGAAATTATTCCGACCAGTTTGAATGCTTCAGCGCTGCGAGATCCGGATGGAAGGGTGATCGGAGCGATCGGCATCCTGCGCGACATGCGCGAGCAAGACAAGGCGCGCGCCTACGCCGAGAGCTTGATCAAGAATGCGCCCGATCCGGTCTTTGTCTCGGACCTCGAGGGCAAGATCCTCCAGGCAAACGACGCCGTTTCTCAACTGCTGGGCTTCCGTGAGGACGAGGTGCTCGAACAATCCCTCTCCCGGTTTATAAGTCCCGCGGAGACTCGCGAGTTCATGGCGGCATTGGACGAAGTCGTCGAGCGCGGCGTCACCCGCAACGCGCGGCTCAATCCCCGAAGCGCCTCCGGCGAGATTATTCCAATGACACTGAATGCCTCCGGGCTGCGTGACACGGACGGAAAGGTGATTGGCGCCATCGGCATCCTGCGCGACATGCGCGAGATCGATAAAGCACGCGCCTATGCAGAGAGCTTGATCAAGAACGCGCCCGACCCGGTGTTCGTGTCCGACCTCGAGGGCAAGATCCTTCAGGCCAACGACGCGGTGTTCGCGTTGCTCGGGTTCAGGCCGGACGAACTGATCGAGCAATCGCTGTCTCGCATCCTTTCGCCGGAAGAGACTCGCGAGTTTCTCGCCGCATTGCGCGAGGTCGTCGAACGCGAAGAACGCATAGGAGACAACACCGGGACGCAAGGTCTGGAGCGCGGCGTGACCCGCAACGTGTCGCTCAATCCGCGCACTGCATCCGGCGAAATTATCCCTACCAGCCTGAACGCTTCCGCGCTGCGCGACTCGGAAGGAAAGGTCATCGGCGCCATCGGCATCCTGCGCGATATGCGCGAACTCGACAAGGCGCGCGCCTACGCCGAGAGCTTGATCAAGAACGCGCCCGACCCGGTGTTCGTATCCGACCTCGAAGGCAAAATCCTGCAGGCAAACGACGCGGTTTTTGCCCTGCTCGGTTTTCGACAGGACGAGTTGTTGGAGCAGTCGCTGTCGCGATTTATCAGCGCCGAAGAGACTCGTGAATTCACCGCTGCGCTGCGCGAAGTCGTTGAGCGCGGGGTGACTCGAAACGCGCGACTCAATCCGCGAAGCGCATCGGGCGAGATCATATCTACAAGTCTGAATGCTTCGGCATTGCGAGATGTGGAAGGAAAGGTGATCGGGGCCATCGGCATCCTGCGCGATATGCGCGAGCTTGATAAGGCCCGCGCCTACGCCGAGAGTTTGATCAAGAACGCGCCCGACCCGGTGTTCGTCTCCGACCTCGAAGGCAAGATCCTTCAGGCGAACGACGCGGTTTTTGCCCTGCTCGGCTTTCGACAGGATGAGTTGCTGGAGCAGTCGCTTTCACGATTCATCAGCGCGGAAGAGACGCGCGAGTTCACCGCGGCGCTGCGCGAAGTGGTAGCTCGAGGCGTCACTCGCAATGCGCGACTGAATCCGCGCAGCGCTTCTGGCGAGATTATTCCAACCACACTCAACGCTTCGGCGCTTCGGGATCCCGACGGCAGGGTGATCGGCGCGATCGGAATCCTGCGCGACATGCGAGCCTACGAACAGGCGGTTCGCGATCTGCAGCAGTCGAAGGCAGAGCTTCAGGAGAAAATCCTCGACCTCGAGAAATTCGAGGAAGTGGTGGTCGGACGCGAACTAAAAATGATCGCTCTGGAGAAGGAACTGGACACCCTGCGACTGACGTTGGGCAAAGCCTACTCGGGCGATGAGAGGAACTAGAGGTTGGCATCAATGGCAAGCAACCCACCGGCTCGGGTTAGAAAGCGCGGCCTCAAGGAAGTGGTTGCGAGCAAGGCTCGTCTGCAAGAGCGTATCCGGTTGCTCGAACTTCATATGGCGAAGGCCGAAGAGCGCCGGCGCGCCCTTGTTCACATCATGACCGACCTGAACCAGCTCAACAGACGGCTGGCCGATCAGCGCAGGGCTATGCTCCATATCCTGGTCGACTATGAGGGTGATCGGAGCCGGCTTGCCAGGCAAACCGATCGTCTCGACGGTTCTCGCCGGGCTTTGCTGCACATACTAAAAGACTCGCACCAATCAAATCTGCGTCTGGAGAACAGCCGGAAGGCCATGATTCACATCATGGATGACCTCCGCCAGACGACCGAAGAGATGCAGCGGCGCGAACAAGAGTTGCGCGACAAGCAGGAGCAGTTGGTCCAGGCCGGCAAGATGGCTACGCTCGGCGAGCTTACGACCGGCGTGGCTCACGAGCTCAACAACCCGCTCAACAATATTGGGCTGTTTGTCGGCAACGCGATCGATCTGATGGAGCTTGGGGCGTCCGAGCGGCTGCGTGTCCTGGCCGAGTTGAAGAATGCAATGGGGCAGGTGCGAAAGGCCTCCGAGATCATCTCTCATCTCCGCAAGTTCGGACGCGCCGCGCCGGTTAGTCGCGAGCCGGTTGCGCTCAACGATGTGATTGAGCGGGCGCTTGCGCTCATGCATCAGCAGCTTCGAATACGGCAGATCGAGGTAACGGTTGAACTCTGCCCCGACTACTGCATGGTGCTGGGCAATGCAATCCAGATCGAACAGGTATTCATCAACCTTCTGAATAACTCCCGAGACGCGGTTGCCAACGCCCCGGAACGAAAGATTCAAATTCTGTGTTCGGTCGATGATGAAGCGGCTGAGGTTCGGTTTCGGGACACCGGTCCGGGAATTCCGGAGGGGTTGGAACAGCGGATCTTTGACCCGTTCTTTACAACCAAGGAAGTCGGCGAAGGAACCGGGCTCGGGCTCTCTATTACTTACAGTATTATCAAGGATCACGACGGAACCATCAGCGTGGAAAACACGCCACCCGGCAGAGGGGCCGTTTTCTTGATTCGGCTCCCGCTCGCCAGTGGGGAGTTTCGACCGGAGGCCCTGATATGAGCGTTTTTCGCGTGCTTATCGTGGACGACGACCCGGCACTGTTGATGGCGCTTCCAGAAACGCTGGAGATCAAGATGCCGATGCTCGCGGTCGATACATCAGATTCTGCGGCAGGCGCGCTCGCGCGGGTGACCGAGACTGACTATGACGCGATCGTCAGCGACATCAAGATGCCGGGCATGGATGGGCTCGCGCTTCTGAGAGAAATCCGCGTGCTGCGTCCAACAACTCCAACGCTGCTTATAACCGGGCATGGCGACCACGATCTGGCTATTCAGGCGTTGCGCGGTGGCGCGTATGACTTCATCCAGAAGCCTATCGATCGGGACTACTTTGTAGCGGCGTTGAATCGCGCGATTCAACTTCGCCAAATGAGCCGAAGAATTGAGGCGCAACAGGCGGCCCTGGAACTTCACGCCGTTGAGCTGGAGCGAATTGTAGAGGAGCGCACTCGCGACCTGCGCGAGGCGAACCGCGTCAAGGATGAGTTTCTCGCCACACTGTCGCACGAGCTGCGTACACCGCTCAATTCGATGTTCGGCTGGATATATCTTCTGCGCGAAGGCGCGCTCGATCAAGCAACCGCACAGCGCGCCATTCACACCATCGAGCGCAACACAAAATCGCTTGCTGAGATCATAAACGACTTGCTCGAGGTTTCGAGAATAATAACAGGCAAGCTCAAGCTCGATGTCCGCCCCGTCGAGTTGAGTTCCGTCATCGAAGCCGCGCTGGAGGTGGTCAGGCCTGCGATCGAAGCTAAGGATATTGACCTGCACCTGTCGCTCGAACCCGCGGCGGACGTCGTGCTGGGGGACCCGAGCCGGCTTCAACAGATTGTTTGGAACTTGCTGTCCAACGCAATAAAGTTCACGTCTGTCAGGGGTCGTGTCGAGGTACGTCTCGAAAAGATCGGATCAAAGGCCAGCATAACCGTCAGCGACAACGGCGCGGGCATCTCGGAAGGCTTTCTCCCCTACGTTTTTGACCGGTTTCAACAAGCAGACAGTACGTTCACTCGAAAACATGGGGGGCTTGGGCTCGGACTCGCGATCGTGCGCCACCTTGTCGAAATACACGGTGGAAACGTGGCTGCAAACAGTCCTGGCGAGGGGAGGGGAGCGACATTCGTCGTGACATTTCCGCTCGTTGAAAGCGGTGCGCCCGCCAGCACGCGGCTCGGCACTACCGGAGTGCTCGGCGGCGGCGGCACATTAGACGGGTTGCGAGTACTGATAGTCGACGATGCGCCAGAGGCCCGAGAGATACTGTCAGCAATGCTCGAGCAGTGGGGGGCTCAGGTCACCGCCGTCGCTACAGCAGCAGAAGCGATCGACTGCCTTGGAGGGGATCAAGCATTGCCGGATGTGCTGGTCAGCGATTTGGGAATGCCCAGAGAGGACGGCTTTGACCTGATCAGCAAGATTCGAGCTCGCGAACCCGAACGTGGCGGCCGGATTCCCGCAATCGCGCTTACCGCTTACGCACGGTCCGAAGATCGCGCCCGAGCTTTGGCCGCCGGTTACGAGGTCCATCTGCCGAAACCGGTTGAGCCGGCGCAACTGAGTGGCGCACTGGGCGATCTGGTTCGACGAAAACGGGACGGTCGCTTGTTCACATCTCCCTGAAGCAAGCGTTAGATCCACGCTTCAGCATGCGAATTCACATTCGAAATATGGTTCTTATCTAAGGAACCGAGTTGGTTCGTTGTTTGGCGGATCGCCTCTGGGTGGCGGATCTGGTCCATCTTCATCGCGGCGCTCCGGATAATCCGGAGGTATTCTGACCGGAATTTTTTCCGCCTCGTCTGATGGTGTCGGTAGATGGTCGATATCAGGATTCTGTCTCATTCTCGTGTGTAGCCTTTCGTCGGGGTAGCGCGCTACGACGCGACCAATCGACTCATTCGGATATTTTGATCTGGAAGTCGTGACTGCGGGGAGCGACTCGCCGAAGCGTTTTGCCTTGTGGCCGTCACTCATCCCGCAATCACGTACCAGTACAAAAAAACCCGGCTCTCGGTTATTTGACCTTCTCGGCCCCGGAGGCCTCGAGGATTTTCCTCGCGTGACCCGCGCGGTCATCGTGAGCATAGACGCCGAGCAGTATCCTGCCTTTTTCGATTGCTTCGTTGTAGAACTTTGCTTCGTGTTCGGGGATGCCCATCCCAATCAGAGCGCCGGCCAGGCCGCCTGCCGCGGCTCCGGCTCCCAAGCCGGCCAGTGTCGCCACTACAGGTCCGGCAGCCACGATGGCCAACCCGGGGATGGCAAAGACTCCAAGTACTACCAGTCCCGCCGCGATCGCCCCGAGCGCGCCCCCAACGGTTGCACCGGTCGCCGCCCCTTCGGGAGCTTTTGTCGCCATCTGAAGCGCGAACTCTCGACCCCGTGTCGCGTCCGACATGAGAAGACTTATGTCCTCGCGCGGATAGCCGTTCTCGACCAGACTGTCAGCGGCGCTCTCTGCGCCGCTTCGAGTCTTGAATAACCCAGTTACCAGTTTCGCCATTGTGTGCCCCTCCTTAAGGGCAAGCCTGCATCGAGCATTGGTGCCCAACAACGCGGCCGGGTTTCCGACATGCGTCTATAGTGACGGCAGAATTGTCGTAGCTAGATTGTCGCCCCGCCATCAGCGGGAAATTGTTTTGCCAACCTTCTCCACGGCTTCGCCCACCTTTCTGCGAGCTTTACCGAATCCCTCTCTTACCTCGCCTTCCTGGCGCTCGGCCGCCCCTTCCTGTTGCAGGTTGCGATTCCTGGTCACCTTGCCAACCTCTTCTTTAACCGTCCCTTTAATTTTCTTGCCTTTGCCTTTCAATTCGTCTTTATTCAACATCACAATCTCCTTTCATCGATCAGTGCGGAGTCCGAATTTAAGAACGTAAGAAACCGGAAGCAGCCCGAACACACCTGCATCGAAAGGGGCTAGTACGGGGGCTTGTCTCAATGCCGTTTTTCAATCGGCCCCGTTACCTCCGCGGCTGGAGGACGGCGTCTTCGGCGCGAACCGTACGTCAGTTGATCGCTGTCCCATCTGAAAGCTCACTCAGATCACTCCAAAACCCACCTCCTGCCTGTTTCCACGCCGAGTCGTATTTTCGGCGTTGTGTGATCGTCCGCCGCAACTGGCCACAAAGTTCGGAGGCAATAACAAAACTGCGCCCACCGCACGTGTAGCACCGGCCATCCATGCCGAGAAAGGTCCTGAACGGCAACAGTTCAATGTCGCCTGCCACATCCGCGCGGACCGAGCAATCGCCACAGATGATCTGGATCGGCATTGGTTCTCGCAGTCCGCGGATGGTCGCATCGTGTTTGCTGAGATAGACTTTGGGGGGTTCCATATTCCTCCTTCAGTATCAAAAAGTGGGCACGCCAACTTCTAAGCGTCGGGCGACGCTGTTTCGCTTCTGCACCCTTTACTTGACCGGAACGACAAGAAAAACTCCCGGCTTGTTGATATTTATGTCGATTTCTTTCTTGCTCTTGAACGCTCCTCCAAAATAGAGAAGACCGAGCACTATTATGAGAATTAGAAGTGTGACTAGAGCCCAGACCGCCCCACCCGTGCCGTCGCTGCTAACCTCGCTTGCCATTTGATTCGTCCTCCTTAGTGAAATAACCCCGAAGGGCTCTCAACTCTCCTTCAAAGGAGTCGCTTGACACTCCGCGTGCCCGCACTCGCAGACGCTGGCGTCCGGGTGTGCCTGGCACTCCGGGCTGCAGTAGTCGCCGTCCGCGATTGCCGGACAGGAGCATTCGGGGTGCGCGCATTGCGTTT
Organism: Blastocatellia bacterium; assembly: GCA_049273855.1. Classification (GTDB taxonomy): domain Bacteria; phylum Acidobacteriota; class Blastocatellia; order UBA7656; family UBA7656; genus Onstottus_B. The sequence continues at coordinate 20,972 of JBASRN010000317.1, read as the reverse complement.
CGCCGCTCATTGATGCCATAGCGTGGTTTTCTCCTTACCAGTCGAGATCAGAACCCTCCCTTGCCTACCAGTGCAATATGGATGCCGCTCTAAAGGGGCTCTCGTGTCTTGTTCTCTTGCGACTGTATCGCCTCTGAGCATTGAGTGAGTACACTGCGGGGTCTGGGGGTTGCACGATTTTCCTTCAAGTAGGGCTGGCGGTCTGGCCGGCGCGATTTGAGTGAGCAGGTCGTGTCGTGTGGCCGTGCCGGGCGTTCGGGGTCTCGGCTTCTTGCCTGAGCACCCGCACACGGTAATACTGCAAATGTAGCTCGCTGGGTTCAACGTGAGGTTGGGTTTGTCGGTTCTTGTCATCGATTCGGTGGAAAAAACTTACGACGGTGGTCTGCGCCCGGTAGCCGCGCTTCGAGGCGTGAGCTTCGAAGCTGCAGCGGGTGACTTTATCGCTCTGATGGGTCCGTCAGGCTGTGGCAAATCGACGCTGCTTCACCTCGTAGGTGGAATGGACTTCCCGTCGAGGGGCCGAGTATGGCTCGATGGTGTCGCTCTCAATGAGCTCGGCGAAGAAGCACTCGCGCGAGTCAGGCGAACCAGTATCGGATTCGTCTTTCAATTCTTCAACCTGTTGCCGACTCTAACCGTAGTCGAGAACGTCTCGCTGCCGATGTTGCTCGACGGCGTGAGCGAAACCCAAAGCCGCGGGCGCGCCAACGAGGTGCTCGATCACGTAGGGCTCGCGGCGCGCGCTAAACACTTTCCGGCTCAACTCTCGGGAGGCGAACTGCAGCGAGCAGCGGTAGCTCGCGCAGTCGTCACCAAGCCTCGTCTGGTGCTCGCCGATGAACCTACCGGCAATCTCGACACTGACAGTGGATCGCAGGTGATGAAGCTCCTGGCTGATCTGAATCGCGACTCCGGCGTCACGGTTCTTCTCGCGACTCATTCCGAAGAAGCGGCCGGCTACGCTTCGCGAATGATTCGCATGCGGGACGGGTTGATTCACGACGACTCGCGCAAGTAGCGATGCTCTCCTACTGGACAGTATTCCGGCAGTTCATCCTTCGAGCGCTCGCTCGCGAGAAGCTGCGCGCAGGGATAACCGCGCTTGGAATAAGCCTGGGCGTCGCGGTGGTGATTGCAATTCGACTGGCGAACGCCAGTTCGCTCGAGTCGTTTCGCGCGGCCACCGATTCGATAGCCGGCGATACTTCGATTCAGATCACGGGCACGGCTGGCCGCTTCGATGAGATGTTGTTGGCGGAACTCGGATGGCTGAGCGACTACGGCAAGGTGAGCCCGGTGATTGCCGGTTACGCCATGACGGACCCGCAAGGAAGGAGGTCGTCGCCGGTGCCCGGTCTGGAATCCGGCGGTGATCCGTCGTCGTCGCCGGGGGCTTCCGACTCATTCGCGCCAACTGGTGAGTTCATACAGGTGTTGGGAATCGACGTTCTCCGCGACCGGCCGCTTCGCCGCTTCCGGCTGGTTCGCGTCCGGGACGATGACTCCCAGCCGACTCCTCGTGAGCTTCTGCTGTTGCTTACGGACCCCAGATCGATCTTGCTCACTGAGAAGTTCGCGCGTGGGCGCGGCGTGACTCTCGGCGCCAGCTTTCCTCTGATCATCGGCGACCGGCGGCGCGAGTTTGTCGTTCGAGGACTTCTACTCGACGAGGGGCCGGCCCGCGCGCTGCAAGGCAATTTCGCGCTGATGGACATAGCGGCTGCCCAGCTTGCATTCAACAGGCTGGGCACCGTCGATCGCCTTGACGTGAAACTCAAGAACGGGCTTCGGCTTGAACCAGCAGAAGATGAAATCCGTCGCAAGCTTCCTCAGAGCCTGACCGTAACGCGGCCCGAAGCCGGCTATCGCGAAGTCGAGAAGATGATCGCCGCGTTTCATTTCAACCTCAATGCGCTTGGCTCGATTGCGCTGCTGGTTGGGCTCTTTCTCATCTACAACACCATTTCAATCTCGGTAATCACCCGCCGCGAAGAAGTGGGCGCGCTTCGAGCTGTTGGCGCAAGCCGGCGGCTGATCCTGGCGCTCTTCCTTGGTGAAGCAGGCTTGCTCTCGATCATCGGAACCCTGGCTGGTCTGGGACTGGGGAGGCTGATGGCGGAAGTTGCCGTTCGGGCGACGGCTGCTACAGTCGAGACCTTTTACATTGCGACGGCCGCCACGCAAATCATCGCAACCAGCGCGCTTGGGGCAACCGAAATACTGATGGCGTTTTCGATCGCGTTGACGCTTGCAGTCGTCGCCGCCTCCGTTCCGGCGCTTGAAGCTTCGCGAGTGCGGCCGATCGAAGCAATGCGGGGCGCGCGGCGGATTGCGCAATCGTTCGCCCCGCCGCGCAAGCATCTGTTTATTTCCCTGACGCTGGTCGCGCTTGCCTACGCGTTGAGCCGGCTCGACCCGATCGCCGGGTTGCCCATCTTTGGCTTCGGGGCTGCGGGCGCGCTGATGTTCGCCGGAGCGTTCCTAACTCCGACCGGGTTGTGGATTGCCTGCGCGCTCGGAGAGCGAGTGATTGCAGGATCGCTTCGATTGCTCAAAGTCGAAGCGAAGCTTGCCAGCGCCAACCTTCGAGGGTCGATTCCTCGCGTCTCGATCTCGGTGGCGGCGCTTGGTGTCGCGCTCGCGATGATGGTTTCCGTTTCGATCCTGATCGGAAGCTTTCGAAAGACAGTAGCGTACTGGGTTGACGAGAGCATGGTAGCCGACATCTACGCGCGACCAATGATGCGAACGGCCACAAGCTACGAAGGCGAGATTGCCGACGAGCTCGTCGGGGTCGTGAAAGCAGACCCGGCGGTCGAAGCCGTCTATCCTTTCACAACTCAGCAGGTGAGCTACCAGGGCGATCTGATCACGGTGGGCGCGGGCGATTTTGGCACATTCCTCGAACACGGGCGATTGCTGTTCAAAGCTCCGCGCGATGCGCGCGAGCGTATGCGAGAAGCGATGGGCCGCGACGCGGTATCGGTCAATGAGAGCTTCGCGCTCCGTTTCAAGAAGGAGGTGGGTGACACCATCGAGCTTCCAACGATGAACGGTTCGAAGCCGTTCGAGATCGCTACCATCTATTATGACTACGCGACCAGCCGCGGATGGGCAGTGATGGACCAGTCGACTTACGCTCGTCACTTCCACGAAAGTCGACCCGGCAGCTTGTCGATCTACCTCAAGCCCGGCGCCGACCCACAACAGGTTAAGGAGCGTTTTACTCGCGAGGCGGGCATCCGTTATCCGACCTTCTTCACGACCAACAGCTCGCTTAGGAGCGAAGTGATGCGAATCTTCGACAGCACCTTCGCGATCACTCGCGCGCTCGAGCTGATAGCGATAACCGTGGCCGGACTGGGCGTGATCTCGACGCTGATCGCCCTGATTCTCGAGCGGCGGCGCGAGATTGCGGTGCTTGGGTTTCTCGGCGCGACCCGCGCCCAGATAAGACGGATGATCGTCATTGAAGCGCTGATGATCGGGACGGCGGGCCAAGCCATTGGAATAGCCGTCGGGGCGATGCTGTCGCTGATACTGATCTATGTGATCAACGTTCAGTCCTTCGGATGGACCATTCAGTTTCATTTCCCGCTGGCTTTTTTAGTTGAGTCGAGTCTGCTGATACTGACAGCAAGCGCGCTCGCGGCGTTGTATCCCGCCGCACGCGCGGTCAAGATCAAAGCAGTCCAGTTCGCGAGAGAGGAATGACGGGATCTCGAAGCTCGAATTACGGATTTCGCAGTGCGGTCGCGATGGTTGTCGCTTGCGGGTTCATCGCCGTGACCCCGTACGGGCAACCCCCCGTTGCCGCCCCTCAGCCAGCCGATGCGCGTCAGCTAACGACTGAAACTTCTTCCGCGCCCGCCGCGCAGCCCACTCGATGGCGCGAGGCCGAAGCGGGCTATCAGTACTCCTTCCCTCGTGATCACGCCTCGCACGACCAGCACGGCATCGAGTGGTGGTACTACACCGGGAACCTGCAAACGAAAACCGGACGCCGGTTTGGTTATCAACTGACATTCTTCCGAGCCGGCGTCGATCGAAAACCTGTGAACCCTTCGCGCTGGGCGGTGCGCGATCTTTACATGGCTCACTTCGCGATATCGGACATCGACGTCAGGTCGTTCCACTCGTTCGAGCGAATCAACCGAGCGGCAATTGGATGGGCAGGCGCCGACTCGGCTTCGTACCGGGTGTGGAATGAAGATTGGGAGGCGCGGCTGGACGGGCGGGACCATCTGCTCAGCGCGAGAGATGAAGGTTATGAGTTGTCTCTCAGGCTCGATCCCGCGAAACCCGAAGTGATTCACGGAGAGAACAGCATCAGCCAGAAAGGCGCCGCCGTCGGTAACGCGTCGCATTACTATTCGCTGACCCGACTGCAAACGTCGGGAAGCTTGACGCTCGGACCGGAGTCATTCGAGGTCGCTGGTCTGAGCTGGATGGATCATGAGTTTGGCTCGAGCTTTCTCGAAGTCGAGCAAGCCGGTTGGGACTGGTTTTCGATTCAGCTTGAAGACGGCCGCGACTTGATGGTGTTTCAGATTCGCCGCGGCGACGGCACGATCGATCCGCACTCCGGCGGCACGGTGATCGAAGCCGACGGCCGCACGACTCACATTGGGCGCGACGGGTTGAAACTGATACCAGGCGCAACGTGGCGTTCTCCGGCAAGCGGCGCGAGTTATCCTACGGTATGGACGATCGAGCTTCCTCGCTACGCCTTGCGTTTAAGAGCGCGCGCTGCCTTCGACGACCAGGAGCTTCGCACGACGGAAAGCACGGGGGTGACTTACTGGGAAGGGAGCGTCGTGATCGAAGGTTCGTCTTCGGAGAAGCCGGTGCGCGGACGCGGATATCTGGAGATGACGGGTTACGCGGGCGCGAGCATGGGGAACCTGATGCGATGAATCTGGAGCATGTAATGCAAGAGCATGAGGTTCAGCTTTAGCTTGGTTCTTGCAATTCAAGTCTAAGCCAGGTTTCGCAGTTTCAAATCTTACGTGGCGTGATGCACAACCAAGCTAAAGCTTGAACTCCATGCCCTTATCTGGCGCAAGTGAGAGCTCGCCCACCGTCGATGCTCACAGTAGCTCCGGTGATCCAACCCGCCCGATCCGAAGCCAGAAAACAAATCAGCTCGGCTATTTCCCGCGCTTCCCCGACGCGACCGAGCGGATGAGTCGTCTTGCTGTGTTCAAGAAACGCGGCATAAGCCTCTTCGCTCATACCGCCCGAACGATGTAGCCCGCTCACCACAACGCCCGGATTCACCGCGTTGACTCTCACGCCTCTCGGGGCAAGCTCCAGCGCCGCGCAGCGAGTGAGTTGATCAAGCGCCGCCTTGCTGACGCAATATGCAAGCACACCGGGAAACGAGCGGGGGCCGGTTACACTCGAGACATTCACGATATTGCCAAGCGAACGTTCGAGGTGCGGCACCGAGAGCTTCATCAGGTGGAAGACGGACCGCAAGTTGATGTTCATCATCTCGTCCCACAGCTCGAGCGAGGTCTCTTCGATGCGCCCGCTTTTCAGGATGCCCGCCGCGTTCACCAACACGTCGAGTCCGCCGAGTGTTTCGACTGATTGCGCAATGCACCGCTCGCTCTGCCTTTCATCCGACAGGTCGGCGATGATGGCGAAAGCGGCGGACCGCGGAGTGCCCGCGACGACGTCGGCCAGCGCGCTCTCGCGGCGGCCTACCAACGCGACGGTTGCGCCCTCGCTCAAGAGAAGTTCCGCGGTAGCGCGGCCTATCCCGTTCGACGCGCCGGTCACAATTGCTCTTTTGTTTTTCATGTTTGCATCCGTTTTCTGAGCGAGTCTAGCCGAAGCTCATGGCAAAATGAAGGCGCGGGCCAGCTGGCTACGCGCCTCTTTCCTGGAACGGGTGCTAGCCGCGAACGCGGCGGAGCAAGCCAACGTGAATATGTGCGCTCTCTCTGTGATCTCCGCGTGTCTGCGCCTTGCGGCGAAACATGGCCTCCCGCGCCAGGTGAGCAATCGCTTCCAGGCAAGGGCTCAGGTCCAATTCGTTCTTTCTACGATAAACGAAGCAATCAAGAAATGTTGAAGGTCAGATCCAACCAGCCGATGGTTGTTGTCGCTTTGGCGCTGTTCGCAGCGACTTTTGCGCACGCTCGGCAAATCGCCTCCTACACCGCGCCGGCCCAGCAGCTAGCGAGCAAGCAGTTCTTTCTTCGCAAGCTCAACGTCACCGGCAACAAGCGAACTCGTTTGCAGGTGGTTCTGCGGATGATACCGCTGCGAGAAGGCGATCTTTTTGATCAACTGAAATGGGAGCAAGGCATAGATGCGCTCAATCGCTCGAGCTTGTTCAATCCGCTCACCACGGCCGACTACGTCCTCATTCTCGACCACGCGCTTTCCGTAGTCGACATCGAGCTCCGCGTGACCGAGCGCGACTTTCAACGCGTTGACCTCAACGGCGGCGGCGGCACAACTGGTGGTTTCTCGATCGGGCTCGACTACTCGCACGTGAATCTGACCGGACGCGCCGACAGGTTGAGTGGCCGGGTCCGGGTTGGCGACCGCGAGCGGAGCGGCGTTGGAAATTACTCGACGCTGATCTGGAGTAAGACTCCTGTGAGTCTGGATGTTTCGGGGTTCTACCAGCGAATCGATTACGTCAACAGGCAAACTTTGGCGGCCGATCGACAAACGCTCTTCGCAGAGCGAACAGGAGGCGCGAGCATCGGGCTGTTCGTTCCGCTCGGCAGGCCCCGCTTCGCGCTCTCCTCGCCGACTCGCGCGGGTCTGGTCTACTCGCTGAGCTCAAGCAACGTGGCGGATTCGTTCTCGCTTGCAAGCGGGGCTGAAACAACCGTTTCACAAAGCGGGTTGCGGATTGGATCGCTTACACCGATGCTGGTGCGCGACACGCGCGATCGAGCTTTTGACCCGCAAGCCGGCGAACTACTGACGTTTGGCATCGAGCTAGGCGCGCGTTCGTTTGGCGGCAGCGTAAACACAATCAAACCATACTTTGACTTCCGGCGATTCTTACCGCTCGGACGGAAGACTGGGGCCGAAGATGAGAATCGCGAGCGCCGGGTGGTCGCATTCGGGGTGCGAGCCGCGCACATTGCCGGGTTTGGCGGGCAGTCTTCCGCTGACACTCTGTCGACCGTAGACGACGTCCCAATCTTCAAACGCTTCTTCGTCGGCGGTGAGACTCAAGTGCGAGGCTACGACGTCAACTCGATCGCTCCGCTTGCTCGAGTTGAACGATTCGCGGTTACCACCGGCAATGCACCGGCTCTGCTCGCCAGCGATCTTCGCCCGATCGGAGGCGACACGAACTTGCTGTTCAATGCCGAGTATCGCGTGCCGATCGTGTGGCGAGTCTCCGCCGCGGTATTCTTCGACTTTGGAGCGTCATTCAATGCTTCTACCCTCGACCAAGAGCGTTTCGGGCCTCAATCTAACTTGAGCGGCTCGGCCAGCCTGCTCACCGTCTTGAGTCCGCTTTCACCAGGCGAAGACACGCTGCCGCGCTATCGCTTCTCGTTAGGCGGCGAGTTGCGGTTTCCGATTCCGGTCCTGAACATTCCGATAAGGTTGATCTTTGCCGCCAACCCGAACGCGCAACAACACGTGCCTGCTTCGACGTTCCTCGCACCCGAGAAACGGTTCGCTTTCAGGATTGGATTCAGCCGCACGCTTTAGAGGTATCGAATAACCGGAGGAGGGCGGGCGTTGGATTGAGGCTACCGGATCTCGGAAATGCTTTGAGCGTCCTCGGTCTTGAGATTGATGAACTCGACGCCCATACCGATTCGCGGCTGACTGTGAGCGACACGGCCATCGACCTCGATGAAACGGCCGTTGGGAAGAGTGAAGCTGAGCTTTAGCAGGGCGCCCACCGGAATCGGAGTCATCGCGTCGATGAACACGCCAGATTCGCTGATGTCCGATATGCGCGTCTCCGCCCGGACGCCCGGGCCTTCATATTTAACCTCGAGCATGAGCGTTGCGCGATCTGTTTGTCTTTTTTCCGTTAGCGTCTCCACGTTGTGCTCCTCGGGGCACACTATAAGACCAAGAGTTGAGAGGGTCAACAGTTAAAGAAATCCCGTCTGTAAGCGAGAAGCGGGGCCAGCGCTTCGAGAGGCTCCGCTTCCCAGCTCAACAGCCATGAGCGATTACCTGCCGTGAGCGACTACCTTGCCTCTCTCCCGGTCATTAGTCAGAATAAGATTCGATGGCTAAACCAAAACTGACCGGCCCTCGACCGGAATGGCTCAAGGTCAGAATTCGCGCGGATGAGACTTTCGACCGTGTGACTCAGATGGTTAGCGACTTGAGCCTGCACACGGTCTGTCAGGAGGCGCGCTGCCCGAACATTTTCGAGTGCTGGGGCGAAGGCACCGCGACTTTTATGATTTTGGGCGACGTGTGCACTCGGCATTGCGGCTTCTGCGCCGTCGGAAAAGGCCAGCCGCTTCCCCTCGATCCGGATGAACCGCGTCACGTCGGCGAAGCGGTTCGGCGCCTTGGCGTGAAGCACGCCGTCGTCACAAGCGTTAATCGAGACGAGCTTGCAGACGGAGGCTCGATCCACTTCGCCGAGACGATTCGATGGATTCGAAGACTGAATCCGGGCACGCGAATCGAAGTGCTGATCCCGGACTTCTGCGGCAACGAAGAAGCGCTGAACAACGTGCTGTCCGCGCGTCCTGATGTCCTGAATCACAACACCGAGACCGTGCCGCGGCTCTATAAACGAGTCCGGCCCGACGCCAGGTACGAACAATCCATGAAACTGCTGGGAGCTGCGCACGGTAGCAAAAGTAAATGGCCGCTGCTGACCAAGTCAGGCTTGATGGTTGGGCTGGGTGAAACCGTTGAGGAATTGCTCGACACATTTCGCGATCTGGCTGCGACGGGGTGCGACATCCTCACCGTAGGCCAGTATCTGGCTCCCACCGCCAGGCACATCCCCATCGAGAAGTACTACCCTCCCGAAGAGTTCAACAACTTGCGAGATGCAGCGCTGACAATGGGATTTCGGTACGTTGAAGCGGGGCCGCTGGTGAGAAGCTCCTACCACGCAGGCCGCCATACTGAGGACGCCCAGCAGCGCGACTTCGGTGATGATCCGATCTTTGCTATGCGGTCAAGGCCCGAGCTATCGCCGTTGCCGATGACCCCGCTGGTTCAGATCAAGCCTAGATAGAAGCCTGATTGACTAACGAATTTGGATTCCTCAAACGACAGGTCGTCCAGAGCCTTTCCGCCTGCTGGGATGCTGCTTAGTGCTCAAACGAAAAAGCCGGCCAACAAGCGACCGGCCATTCCTCTTAGATCGGAAAAGGCGATACTACTTCTTGCCGCGAGCTGCAGCCTTTGAAGCCTTTAATGGGTTCTTCGTGCCGTCGCCCGACCGCGACGACGCCAGCGATTTGGCGTGAGCATCGCAATCGTGTTCTTCGGCTCTCGCCTTCCAGTATTCGTCCGCGTTTATTCCCTGAGAGAGAAACGCTACTACGGTGAACGGGCTGGCGCAATTTGGGCAGGTTAAGCGAACCGCGCGCGCTGTTCCTCTTTTAGCCATTATCTGTCGACTCCTTTCAACCTGAGTACATCATGACGCGATTCGCGCCCATGACACAAAGCGGTAGCTTAGCAGAACCGGGTCCGCAGTTTCAATGACTCGACGAGTGACGTTACTTGGACGGGTCGGACTTTGTGAATCGCCGCGGCGCGATTAGATCATAAAGACTGCGTCGCTCGATGCTCCTATTGACGCGGAAAGCGCCGGCGCCTGGGGCCTTGTTCCAAAGGCGGTTCGTCCGGATCAATTTCCCTGTTGATTTGAATCTCAACGAAGTTCCGCCCACTTGTCAGGACCGCCTGCTTGCCTCCGAGCAGCCCGCCACGGGGACCGAACACTGCTACCCTCACCCGCTGACCTGCGGTTAGGCCGCAACTAAGCCAGCGCCCATTTGCATTTGTACGGCCGTTGTACACCATCGCCCCGGGATTCGGAGGCTGCTCCATGACTCCGACCCTAACGCCGCGAACTGGCTGCCCACCGAGGGCAGTTACCGACACAGCGAGGCAGGCGTCCTTGGTTGCCGCAGAAGCCGGCTGTTGCTTCGGCGGTTCGAGCAAAGGCGGCGTTGAAGGCGCAACCGCAACTGAAGAGACCGGCTCTGGATTCGCTGAACTCTTTCCAGGAGCTTCCTTCTCCTCGGCTAGTTTCTTCTCAGCCTCCACAAGCTTCTTTTCGAGCGCCTGTTTCTCCTTGTAGTTCTGTGCTTTCAAGCGGTCTTCCTCAGTCGTCTTAGCATCGGCTTCCGTCGAGCCGGTACCAGGTGGCGACGCCGGCAAAGCTTCGGCCGTCGCAGCAGCCTGCGGTGCGGGCTGAACCGAAGCCGGCTCGGTTGGTCGACCTGGTCCGTTCATTACGTAATAGGCGGCGGCGACAACTGCCAACAACAAAGCCACTGTCGCGGCGACCGCGACTCGCTTCCCCGTTTTCGAAACCTCGCTGTGAGTGACGAGAGGCGCCCGTGTTGTCGGTGCTCCTCCGACGGGAAGCGCGATTGTCTTCAGTAATCCGCTGTCTTCCCCCGTGACCGTGACCAGCCTTGTCGCAGAGGCTCCCGACGGAGCGGTCACCCGCACCTCGTGCGAGCCCGGATTCAGCTTTATCGTCGCCCGGCCGTCCTCGCCCGCAAGCCCTACCGCGTCCGACCCGACGAATAGAGTGCTCCCCGCGGGAAGACTCTCAACTACGAACACCGCGGTTTTTTGGTCGTCGCCGCCTTGAAGCTTCAATGTGTCGAGGCCGGCGGCCGCGGTTTCTTCGCTGCTCGGTATCGCCACCGTCGCACGTGCGGGCAAAGCAACCTGCAAGTCAGTCTGTCGGGCGTTCTCGAGCGAGACACTGATCCGATATTCGTTGTAGCCCTCCTTAAGAACTTTCACGGTGTGCAACCCCGAAGTCAGCCCTTCGATCAGGAGCTTTCCCCTGACCGCGTCCGAAGTCCCGCGGCGGACATCGTCGACAAAAACTTCAGCGTCGCCGGGCGCGGTTGTCACAGCCAATCGGGCGTTGCTCATCATGGCGGTTGGAGCGAGGTCGGCCGGTGGGGCGGCGGTAAGGCCCGAGGCTCTCACGTCGGCGAGCATCTCGTTTGCCGTCGGGTAGCGATCTTCAAGCCGCTTGGCACTCGCCCGGCGCGCTACGTTGTCCAGGCTCTCAGGCACCCCGAGCGATGACAGCGCCGGCAGCGGTTCGCTCGAATGAAGGTTGAGCATCTCGGACCAGTAAAGCGCGGGATCAGTGGCAAGCGACTGGAAGGGCGCTTTGCCGCTGAGCATCTCGAACAATATGATTCCGGCGGCGTATATGTCGACCCGTGGGTCGTCGCCCCCGCCGCCGCCGATTCGCTCGGGCGACATATAAGCCGGCGTTCCGAAACCTTCACCGGCCCGCGTGAGGTTTTCGCCGCCCACCATCCGAGCTATTCCGAAGTCGAGTACCTTGACCGTCAAACGCCCGCCGGCTTCAACAAGGATGATATTGTCCGGCTTGAGGTCGCGATGAATGATGCCGTTGCCGTGGGCGTAGCTTAGAGCTTCCAGAACATGCTCGATAATTGCAGCGGAGCGCACCGGACTCAGCGAGCCCGTCGCCTGAATCTCATCGCTTAGTAGTTTGCCGGAGATGAACTCCATTACCAGGTAGTAAGAGCCGTTGTCTTCACCGAAGGTAAAAAGCCGCGGGAGATTCGGGTGATCAAGCCGGGCCATCGCCACGGCCTCCTGGAAGAAGCGCTGTTTGATGACCGCGTTGCGGGTGTGCTTTTTGTGCAGCTCTTTGATGGCAACTATCCGACCGGGCGTGTTGACGTCCTCAGCTTTGAAGACCGACCCGAACCCGCCGCTCCCCACATAGTCGGTGATCTGGTAATTGCCAATCCGTCTGCCGGTGCTCATAAACCCGTCCCGCACTGAAACCTGGCGTCGTCTGATCTGAGCAAGAACTGACCTTCAAGGAGGGCAAGTCTGCCAAAATTGCAGCGGTATTCTCACACAAGCTCCAACCTCAGTCAATACGCGCCAAATTCTTAGACTGTGACTGCCCAGTGTTGGATCAGAATAAATCGAGAGCCAAGCGAGCAGCAAAGTAATCAGGTTGGAAATGCCGGGCGCTCGTGGTTTGATCGAGTTGCGCCCCGAACGCTTAAGTATGCCCCGGGCGGACTCACCCGTCTCGAATCACGATAAGGCGCCGCACACTGGCGGCACTTGTCAACCCGACCGAACCTGTGTAAGGTAGCAATCACCGGTTAGCCCGAACCTATCTGCCAGACTGCGAAGAACGGTTTCGGCAGGCCTCCGAAACGGGGCAGAGATTTTTAGCGCGCACGTGTGCCGTTGACCCCTTCCACGAACTTCGCGCAACAAAAGGAGCGATATGAAGAGTTCAGCGCAACTTGAACGACGAAGGTTCGAGCGCGCCCCAATTAGCGCCCAGGTAGAATTCGAGCTGACTAACAGCAGCAGCGGACCTTCGCGCGTTCGAAAACACATGGCCAACATCAGCATCGGAGGCTTGTTCATAAAGACCGAGGAGCCGATACGGGCCGGAACGCGAATGGTCGTCCGATTCGAGCTACCCAATAAGCATCGCGTTATCGCAGTCTCGCGAGTTTGTTACGTTAGAAAGGCCCAGGGGCTCGGAGTCGAGTTTCTCAGCCTGGACGACGAAGACCGGGAAGAGATCGAGACTTACATTGCCGCGCTCAAGATGCGCGATGCGTCACCCGTGAGTTGAATCCGGCGGCGGCGGGCGATCCATCCCCCAATCCCCCCACTGTTTCGCGCCAAAAAAATAAACTCTTGTGCCGGTCTTTACGCTGTGTAATAATCGGCCCCGCTCAAGCTTCCAGCCCTTCAACCATTAGTCCCCAAGCACCCAGTTGAACAGCGATGACCGCAGGCTCAGGCTCTCCTCGCGAGCGGTGACCTTCCAGCCTCGGTTTGAGAGGGATTCTTATGCAGCTCACAGCAACCGAAGCCACATGTCCCTTGTGCAAGCAACCGGTTAGCGGAGGCGGCGGGCACTCTGATCCGACGCGACTCTGTGAAGACTGCCGGCGGATGGTTCACGCGATCCGCTCAACCAAGAGCACTAGCCTTGCAGTAATGGACTCGCCGCAAGCGCGCTCCATGCCTCAGCCGCCACTGGCAATTCCGCTCCAAAACGAACTGCAGATAAGCGATGAGGTCGTTGCCCGAAGGACCCGCAGTTCTCATGAGAGCGCCACCCAGGTTGGCGAGCCTGATCTGTTAGCCCTCGACCCACTTGCGGGCTTCGACCGGGATCCGTTCGACTTTGATGAACTCTTCAAAGATGTTTCTTTCAGCACCTCCCATGTGCCCGCTTCGCCACGTCACTCGACGGAGGCATCGGGCGAATGCGACTTGCAGGTCTCGCCTGCCATCGGCGAAACGATGCGCGAAGCAGCACCTCAACCACAGTGCACTACTGCCATGCCTGCCGAGCTTGCGGAAGAATCGTCCGCGATGGCTGCGGTCAATGCTGCGACCCCTATCTCACCGGCCGAGCTTAACGAGAGCGATCCGGTGTCCGATTGCCGGATTGGCTTCACGATAGACGGTCCACCCGTACGGCCGTTCCTACGACACGAGGTCGTGACAGATCCCCTCGAAGCCCCGGTTCAACACCGAGACCATTCCCAAGAGGACCTTCCTCTTTCGGTGCCCAGAATTAGGCTCAGCAAGATCGCGAGGCTCAAGCTTCCAGTTGCTGCCGCGCTGGTTGTCTGTTGTGGCATTGCCGGTTACTTCTTGATGTATCGTCCATCGATCCAGGCTTCGCAAACAAGTCAAGCAGTTACTGAGCAGACTTCCGCGCCAGTGACCGGGCGTCAGGCCGTCCCTCAACCGTTATCGCCGGCACCCGGCGCAGGGTCCGAGGCCAAAGAAAGTCAGGGCCTGCAAATAGAGAACGAGAACTCCGAGGTGCGTTACTCGTTACAGGCGGCCGCTTTCCCGAACAAAGCCGGCGCGGACGAGTTCTGCGAACGCCTGAAGCGCGCGGGCGTGCCGGCTTACGTCGCGTCGGCCGAAATTGCCGGGCGAGGCAGATGGTTCAGAGTTCGCGTCGGAAGATTCGAAACCGCGCAGGATGCCGATCGCTTCGCATCCGAATCGCGACGGCGAGCGCGCGCGGTGGGACTGAATCTTCAGTTGATCGTCAGCAGCTACGACAAGCCCTAGCCAAAAGACCGGGAGAGAATGCAGGACTTCACTCCACAGAATCACAGGTACGCAAAACTGGTAGACCGCTATTCCAGATTCATCGAGTCCCCGGTGTTGCGGCTGAAGTTTTTGAACAGCGCGCTGAAGTCCGAGCCGCCTCGCAGCCGCTGGATGAAACTTGTGCCCTTCGCCAATGAGTTGCCCGAACACGCGATGGTTATCGCAGAGCTATCAAAGGTTTTGCCGCTCGATCAGCGGGCGCCGCTCGGCTTCCGGCTTACCTCACTGCTGTACCGCGTTCGTGTGGCGGTCTACGGAGCATCACTCGCGGTGACGTTGGTGGCGGGGGCGGGGCTGGTCTACGCAGCCGCGAAGATCGTGAACACCCTTTCGGTTTCAACCGAGGCAAGGGACATCGCAATGCCGAATAAGTCAACTGCGAGCTCCTCGGGATCGGCGGTGGCCGCCATCGGCTCCGAGGCGGCGCTATCGCTCGACAAAGTCTGGCTGGCAGAGCAAGGCGACGGCTACGAGTTCTACAGCAACGGTGCGCGCGTGCTGACCGAGTTGGAGACCGACGGGCCGAAGCGGAGGTTCTATCGATTCGACCTGGATGCGCTCGCAGCGGGCGAGGACGAAGCCGAGCTGTTCGCGGAGCCGGTTGGAATTGTCTATCACATTTCGGAAAGCGACTTGCTCCCCTTTGCGGGCGGTTACAACAAGTCGCTGCAGAACCACTCTCGAGCGCTGCTCGAGTACGCGCGCACGAATCGGTTGTACAACTATGTGATAGACCGCTTCGGCAGAACTTATCGAATCGTCCGAGACCAATCAGCGGCCAGCCACGCGGGGCACTCTTTATGGGGCGATGACCGAAACGTTTATGTGAACTTGAGCGCAAGTTTCGTCGGCGTGTGCTTCGAGGGCAAATCGGGAAACGGCTCTGCGGTCGGCGCAGACGGAATCAACGAAGCCCAGATCTACGCCGCACGAGTTCTAACGGCCGTTCTGCGCTCGAGGTACGAAATCGACGATGCCAACTGTGTGACACACGGGCTGGTGAGCGTTAACCCATCGAACAGGCTGATGGGTTATCACACCGACTGGGTCTCGGCGTTCCCGTTCGAGGCGCTCGGACTCACCAACAAGTACGAGACAAAATTGTGTGCGGTCTCGCGGCTTGGGTTAGGGTACGACAGCGCTTACGTAGCTGCCGCCGGCGGAGCGAAGTGGCCTGGTCTGGAGCGGGCGGACTCCGAGTTGCGGGAAGCGGCCGCACGTCACGGTGTGAATGTCGATGTTGAACGACGGGAGCTTTCGCGCTTGTTCCAACGCGCGTTCAAGAAGCAACGCGAACTGGAGAAGGAAGCAATGAGGGCTGAGGACTGAGCACGGAACACACTCCATCACTTTCTCGCATCCGACTGAGTCCTCAGTACTGAAGAAATGAATAAGTCCGACTTAATTCGAGAAGCGGCAAGGCGTAGCGGGCTGACCCGCGCACGGGCGGCGCGCGGCGTTGAAGCGGCCCTCGACATCGTCAAGCGCGAACTCGGCGCCGAGCACCTCGTTCACATTCGCGGCCTCGGCCGCTTGCACTTGAGACAAAAAAGACACGGATTCTTGCCCGCATTCGATGGCGGTCCCCCGGTTCCGATTCCAGCAGGCAAGGCTGTACGACTCATTCCAACGCGAAACGTTGTCGTTAGCCTGAACATCGCGCCCCCCAAGCTCGACATCACCGAAAACCATCTTGGAGGAAACATGAAACACGAAAGAGAGAACAATCGAAGTGAGGCAACCGCCACTGAGGGCTCGGCTCTGGGTCTTGACATCGGAACCAGCCGCATGGTGCTGGCGAGCGGCGCGGCTGAACGCATCAAAGCCAAGTCTGAGTTGAACGCGTTTATCACCGTGCCTTATTCAAAGTTCACCGAAAACATTCTTAGGCAAAACAAGGTCAACTACCAGTTGAACGGCGGCAAGACGCTGCAAGTCTTCGGCAACGAAGCCACGCGGTTTGCAAACGTCTTCAACACCGAGGTACGAAGACCGATGATGGGCGGCACGCTCAACCCAACCGAGGAGTACTCGATGTCGGTCATGAGCGCGATCATCGCTCAACTGGTGCGCAAGACCAGGAGCAACGAGTCGCTGCGGTTTAGTGTGCCGGGCGCGCTGCGCAATGGCGGCTCTCCCGACCTGGTCTATCACGAAGCGATGTTGCGAGACTTGCTCACCTCAATGGGCTACGACGCGAAGGGCATCAACGAAGGATTGGCCGTCGTGTTCTCCGAGCTCGAGCACGAGAACTTCAGCGGCATCGGCATAAGCTGCGGCGGCGGGATGTGCAACGTCGCACTCGCCTTCATGTCGATACCGGTGATGACCTTCAGCAACGACAAGGCTGGCGACTATATCGACCGCAACGTCGGCGCGGTGACCGGAGAGATCCCGACGCGAATTCGCGCGATCAAGGAAGAGGGCCTCGACCTTTCGTCTGCACCAAAGAACAAATACGAGAGCGCGCTTCACGTCTACTACGATGACGTGATCTTGTCGCTTGTCGAAGCCTTGCGGAACGCGCTTGCCGAAACAAAGAACATGCCCAAGATCGATCATCCGATCCCGATCGTGCTGAGCGGCGGCACGGCAAAGCCAAAGGGGTTTCTGGAGAAGTTCCAGCAGACCTTCAAGCGAGATGGTTTCCCGCTCGAGATATCGGAGATCCGTCTGGCTGCAGACCCGCTGACCGCAACCGCGCGCGGCTGTCTGATGGCCGCTTTGTACGACGCCTAAGTGTCTCTCGTAGCTCGGCTCGCCGGCCACCCGGCGGGCCGAGCCAAATGACCCACCTGTCCCAAGCCTCGCGGTCCGATCAACACAAATCCTTACACTCCTCAACCTGACCCGGCTGCGCGAGCAATCAGACGACTGTTTGAAGCGACGGATGTCCAGTGATAGAATGAAGCCGTTCGACAAACCCCGCGGTTAAGACGCGGAGAAACCTTATGAGAAACTGTCCTGTCTGCGGCGAATCGTTTGGGGATGAGTTGAACTTCTGTGACGTCGACGGAACGCCGCTCGCTCGTGATCCGTCAGAGGCAGCCGAGGCCAGGAACAAGTTATGGTCGGTCCTTGGCGTAGTCCTGGTGCTGGGGGCGCTTGCTATCTCGGCCCTCTCGATTATTTTCCTCCCCAAGGCTCGCGTTTCTTCGCCAGTCCAAGTCAGCTCATCGCCTCAACCTTCATCGACTCCGGCAAGCAACCCTGAGCCGCCAGAGGCTGCGAGCACTTCGGAATTGTCTTCGATAAGTTCCGAACCCGAATCGCTTGCGGCGCCCGGTATGGTGGCCCCTGAGTTGAAGAAGAGGGAGCCGTCGCTTGGACGCGAGAACGCCAATATCAGGAAGTCAGCCAAGGCTGCGGCCACCGAAGAATCAGAGAACCCGGCCCCGCCTCCTGAACCAAAAATCCAGGACCCGGAGACCGCTAAGCCCGAAGCGCCGCCTGTCAAGACCGTAAGCGAGACCCGCGAGACCGAAACGCCAGGCGTAACCGCTCCGCCTCCGACCGGCCCGAAGAACGCAGGCAAGGGCACGGAAAACTCGAACAGCAAGAAAAAGAGCGACGATAAGAACAAGAAGAAGGGCGGGTTCTTTAAGGTCTTCAAAAAAATCTTCGGGAAAGACTGAACGGTTCAAGCATAAAGAAACGGGACGCAAAAGCCTGTCGCGTCGTCTCTCTCAATCTCTCACTCAGCAGCTCACTGGCGTGATTCTCATCCGCGGTGTCGCCGGGTCCCGCAAAGTCTGACTGCCTACTCCCAGTCACCGCTTGCCTCTGTCCTACTCTGCCGCTAAAGTTTCAAAGCATGAGAACTTCCAAGAGGGCCCCTTATGCAACTGCCACGCACGATTGGCGAGCTTAAAACCAGCGACTTCAACGAGGCGCGCGTTCGTTCGCGGTCGGTCAAAGACGAGATGCGCGACAACCTCACTGGCAAGCTTCAACATCGCGAGTCAGTATTCCCCGGCATAGTCGGCTTTGACGACTCGGTCATACCTCAGATCACCAACGCAATTCTCTCGCGTCACAACTTCATCCTGCTGGGGCTTCGCGGTCAGGCCAAAAGCCGAATTCTGCGCGAGCTTGCCGGCCTGCTCGACGAGCGTATGCCGGTGATCGAAGGCTGCGAGATCAACGACAATCCCTACGCCCCGATCTGCAAATACTGCCGGCTGAGGATCGAGGAACACGGCGAACGGACGCCTGTCACCTTCGTTCCGCGCGAGATGCGATACGTCGAGAAGCTAGCGACGCCCGACGTGACCATCGCCGACCTGATCGGAGATCTGGATCCGATCAAAGCGGCGCGCGGCGGTCACCTGCTTTCCGATGAACTGACGATTCACTACGGCTTGCTGCCTCGGGCGAACCGGGGCATCTTCGCTATCAACGAGCTTCCGGATCTTGCTAGCAAAGTTCAAGTCGGGCTGTTCAACATCATGCAAGAGGGCGATGTTCAGATTAAGGGCTACCCGATTCGAATGCCGCTTGATGTGATGCTGGTGTTCTCCGCGAACCCCGAAGACTACACCGCGCGCGGCAAGATCATCACCCCGCTTAAAGATCGTATCGGTTCCGAGATCAACACTCACTATCCAACCACCGTCGAAGAAGGCGTCCAGATCACCGGGCAGGAAGCCTGGCTCCGCCGCGACTCGTTGAAGCTTGCCGTTCCCGAGTTCATAGTCCGCGCGGTCGAGCAGATTGCGTTCGAAGCTCGCGCGGATCAGCGCGTGGACAAGCGTTCGGGGGTGAGCCAGCGACTTCCGATCTCTGTAATCGAGAACGTCGTGTCGAACGCCGAGCGCCGCAGGCTGTTCACCGGAGAGGCAACGGCCGCTCCTCGCATAAGCGATATCTACGCCGCGCTTCCTTCGATCACCGGAAAGCTCGAGCTCGAATATGAAGGCGAGCAGCGAGGCGCGACGGCCGTTGCGCGCGATCTGATCAAGACGGCAGTCGGAAAAACCTTCGAGGCTTACTTCGAGCACATCGACTGCTCGGAGTGCGTGGCGTGGTTCAACGACGGCGGCTCCATTCGTACCAGCGACACGGACAGCGCGGAGCTTTGCATGACCAGTTTCCGGCACGTTAGCGGGTTGCTCGACGCCGCGGTTCAATCGGGGCTTGCTGACGAGTCTCAGCCCGAGGCTCTGGTTGCGGTGTGCGAGATGATCCTCGAAGGGTTGCACGCCCAGAAGAAGATAAGCCGCAGCGACGAGCGCGGCTATTCTGCGGTTAAACAGCATAAGCCCGACTACGGTTTCGAGAGCCTCAGCAGGTCGAGAAAGATCAACTGAAGCGTGATCGCGTGATCCGTGACCCGTGAAGGGAAAGGGTCGCACGTCGAGGATCACGATCGCGCTGATCACGGATCACGGGTCACGCGCCAGAGCACCATGCCCTTCACCAAATACTCAAGATGGACAGGGATCGATCTCGATTCGCTGAGCCTCGAAAGCCTGCTCGAAATGCTTGCTGACTTTCTGTTGCAGAGCGGCTTCGAAGGCCAGTACTCGCGCCACTGGGACGACGATCAGGAGCGAACGCTCGAAGCGCTGCGCGACGCGATCATGCGCGCGCTTATGGAAGCGCTGCTGTCAGACGAAGAGCTTGAAGCGCTTTCCGACGAGCGCGGCGAACTGGACGACGAAGCTGTTTCGGAACTGGTAAATCGTCTGATCGAGCGGCTCATAGAAGAAGGCTTTATCACGCTGAGCGGAGGCGAGCCTCGAAATGAAAGGGAAACCGGTCCGGCCGGGAACCAGGGCAGGACCGGCAAACCCATCGAGCGAAGCGTCAAGTTCGAGATGACCGACAAGGGCCTCGACTTTCTCGGCTTTAAAGCGCTCAAGGAGTTGATCGCTTCGCTAGGCAAGTCGTCGCTCGGGCGCCACGAGACAAACCATTTATCGACCGGGCTCGAGGCCAGCGAAGCTCCCAGACGCTACGAGTTCGGCGACACGATGAACCTCGACGTCACCGCCACGCTCAAGTCGGCCATCCAACGCGAAGGACTCGGCGTGCCCCTCAATCTCGAATACTCGGACTTGATGGTTCATCAGACTGAGTATCAAAGCTCGTGCGCAACGGTGTTGATGCTCGATTGCTCGCACTCGATGATCCTTTACGGCGAAGACCGCTTCACCCCGGCTAAGCGCGTCGCGCTCGCGTTGACTCATTTAATTCGCACACAGTACCCGGGCGACTCGCTTCGAGTTGTCCTCTTCCATGACTCCGCCGAGGAAATACCGCTGTCGACGGTCGCGCGCGCGCAGGTTGGTCCTTATCACACCAACACCCGCGCGGGGCTGAAGCTCGCGCGCCGAATCCTGATGTCTCAGCGCAAGGATATGCGCCAGATCATTATGATCACCGACGGCAAGCCGTCGGCGATGACGCTCGATGATGGGCGAATCTACAAGAACCCGATGGGGCTCGACCCGCGGATTTTGAAAGAGACATTCCGGGAAGTCGCGGCATGTCGCCGCAGCGGAATAATGATCAATACATTCATGCTGGCCGACGACTATTATCTTGTGGACTTCGTCAAGAAGGTGACTGAGATTTGCCAGGGCAAGGCTTACTTCACGACGACGCTGACCCTCGGTCAGTACATACTGTTGGAC